>CAYOJU010000090.1:0-12891 GCA_964404355.1 uncultured Sideroxydans sp.
GTCGGCAACGCCATCAGCAGGATGCTCAGCATGAACATGCGCTTGCGCCCGAACAGGTCGCCGAAATGCGCCATGATGATTCCGCCCAGCGGCCGCGCAAAATACCCGGCGGCAAAAATGCCAAAGGTCTGCACCTGGCGCAGCCAGTCCGGCATATCGGGCGGGAAGAACAACTGACCGATGGCCCCTGCGAAAAACACGAAGATGATGAAATCGTAAAACTCCAGCGTGCCGCCCAGCGCGGCCAAGGTCAGGGTGCGGTAATCGCTGCGCTTCAAACTAGGCATTTATTTTTCTCCTTTGCGCCCACCAATATTTCACTTGGACAGCAATCGCATAGATTGCTAACCACGGGTCCAGCAAATAGTCCCAGAGATTGGGGGATTCGTACCAGCCCGCGCTCCATGCTGCGACGGCCAGCGCGATACACAGCGTAAAGAACGTGGAGTAGCGCAGGACGGACCAGACCGTCAATCCCAACAAACCCACCATGAACCACAAGTTGCCGTAACCCAGGCGGTACGGATCGAACGTGCTGAAACCCAATGCCAGCGGATAGAACACAACGGCGGCAATCGCGATTGCCCTCAGCATCGGCAGGCGGTTTGTGTCATCCACCAAAGTGCGGCCCGACAGCGTGCGCACCAGGGCGAATGCCAGCAACATCAGGGTAGTGGTGCTCAAATCGCCGGTGATGCCGCGCACAAAACCCGCCAGCGACAAACCCCACAACGGGATCGAGACCAGCACAATGGCCGCCCCCAGCACGGCTGCCCGCTGCAGCGGCGGAAAGGCGCGTACTCGCGGCACGCGCACCAGCAGCACAACAATGGCCAGCGTAATGCCGAACAGCCCGGTCAGGTCAGTGTTGATTTGCATCGGCGGCCTTTTTCAGATGACGGTCCAACCAGACCTGGTCGAACGTGACATGTTTGATGAACACCCGGTTCCAGGTGTAAGTGAGATGGAAATCGCCATTGCGCGCCTGGATCAGATACGGGTAGGAAAACTCAAAACCGCAGCCGCCATCGGCGCGCACCCTGGCCTTGGCGGAATCGACGTACTCGTTCAGCGTTGCCGCAGGCGCATGGGTCAGGCGCTCATCCGAATTCTGCAGCAAGCCCTGCACGATGTGCAGGCACTGCGTCTCATCCAGTTTTTTGTCGCGCAGTACGCGCATTTCTTCCAGCCGATGGACTTCTTTCCAGTTGCGGCCACCGTCTGCCGAGAGCAACAGCGACAGGCTGTCACGGCCTTCCTCCTGATGGTTCAACACGGCCAGCAAGCGGCCATCCGGCAGCGCCGTACCCGACAGTGCCGCATCGGGATTGGGGAAGGTCGACTTTTCCACCCCACCCCAATGCCGCCCGCCATCCTGCGTGGAAAGGGTGCGCGCCAGATGCGGATTGTCCCTGCCCGCATAGCGCGTCAGCACCACGGCTTCGGCCGAACTCTTCACCATCACCACCGGCTGCAGCGTGCCTTGTCCGGCGCGGGCCAGGCGTTGCTTGTCGATCACGTTGCCTGCCTTATCCAGATGCAATATTTCGGCGAACTTGCTGATGAACTCGTGGTACTCCGGCAACCCCATCGTCCCGTCGGCATACAGGAATGGCGCACCTTTCACCAGCGTGCTGATATTGATGAAAGGCGATGTGATCAGCCGTCGCGGCGCACTCCAGGTCGCTCCTTCGTCGGTCGATGTCATCGTGGTAATGGAACTGCCCGCCCAGCCGCCCAGCGACACCGTCACAAAAAACAGGCGCAAGGAACCATCCGCCGCGCGTCCCGCGACCGGATTGCCCAGCTTGGCGACATAGCGATGCAATGCGCGCTGCGTGCCGGAACGGGTAGCGATGACCTGTTCGGTTCCCCATTCGCCATTTGCCGGATCAAACACAGCAGTATTGACGGTCACATCTGAGGCCCCTTCGCGACTGCCGGAAAACCAGAACGCCCTCATGCGCCCATCCTTGAGTTCGATGAGGGAAGACGCATGCACTTGCACATGCAATCTGGAAGATGCGAAATGACTGCCGAAACGCCCCACCACGACATCCGGTTCTTCATCGCGATGATGCCGTCTGTGCTTGCGCACGGGAGGGGCTTTTTCGGCGACCGACTGGGCCGACGGCGGATTGATGACGGGCACGCGGAATCCGTAACCCGGTTCGGGCTGCTGCCATGCCTTGTGCAGGCCGAAACCGAAAGCCAGGGCTACGATGCCAAGCGTAACCGCGCGCTTAATGTCCACCATCAACGGCACCCTTCCTTGTTCGCATTCAGCATATTGGTATTCACCTGTGGCGATTCGACCAGCAATTCCTTCACGAACAGATGTTGGTATACATCCCCCCCGAGCATCGCCTGCAATTCTTCGGAACCATGCCGGCCGCGAATGTCCAGCCGCTGCCCGATCACTTTACAGCCCGTGCAGGCCTCGGCATTCAAGGGCAACTGCAGCGCAAATATCCTGTAGCGCGCCGCCAATTCTTCCGCTGTCAGGTTCCAGCTTTCATCGTAACCATGCACCTTTGCGTTGGGAAGCAGGAAGCGGTGCCCTTCATCATGCGCCCGGAAGTTGCACGAGACCCAGACATCCTTGCCTTGAACATAGCGTCTGGCTTCTTCGTTGTACGTGCCCATCGCGCCGTCGAACGGGCGCAAAAAGGCGGCCAGGGAAAGAAATGTTAGCAAGACCACCACATTGACCAGGCCGCGGGTCAATCTGGAACTTATCGTCCCCAGTAGCGCCAGCACCAAAGTACCTCCTGCCAACAGCCAGTAACTCCAGTCGTACATTCCGCCGGTTTCGTTTTGCAGACTGCGCGCCAGAAAGGACAACAGCAACAGCACCGCCGCCGACGCAAGCAGCGTGAGGACAAACGCCCAGCGCGGGATGCGCTGCCAGTTCAGGGCGCACAGCACCGCGACGCCCGGCATAGCTTCCAGCAGGTAACGCGCGGAACGCTGACTGGGCACGGCGAACACGATGAACAGGACAGTCATCCATATCCACAACATTTTTTCGGCATCGTCGAGATGATAGCGTCGCCGGTAGGCCACGAAGAACAACGCCGCCACCGGGAAAGCCAGCAACCCCGCGTTCATGGGATAGCCCAGCAGCAAGGCCCAGACGCTGCTGCTGCCCCACAGCAGTTTCATCCAGTAACTGTCGCCGTGCGCCTCGAACTTGCCCGCATTCTCGCCCACCACGAATTCACGCCACACCGATTGCGGGTCCGGGTCAAACGCGAACCACAGCGCAAACAGCGACAGCGCCACGATCCCCGCCAATACCGGCTTGAAGGAATCCTTGACCAGAAACTCGCGCCAGCGATACTCGCGTTCGTGCAAATACCACCACACCAGCACCAGACCGATAGGCGCCAGCAAGGCGAAAGATTTGTACAGCAGGCCGATACCGATCTCGACACCCAGCAACAGCGGCACCTTCAGTCTGGATTCAAAACTGAACGGACGCCAATACAGCAGGGTGAAGAAGGGCAGGAAGAACCAGAACACCTCGGGCGGATTGACCAGAAACGGCCTGCCATAACGATAGGTGCTGAAAAAAGCGAGAAAAGTCAGCGCAGCAACAAAACCCGCCTCCAGCTTGTAGCCGGACAGTTTTTTGGCCAGTTGGAAAACCAGCAGCGCGGTGAGCAGCGTATAGATCACGCCGGGATAACGCAGATGCCACAAGTCCCAGTCCTGCCCCCAATGCGTGGAAACGATGCCTTGCCAGAACAGCAACGGCGGCTTGGTGTTGCGCATGCCGTCGAGTTCGGATTGCAGCGGCAGCAAATGCCCGCTCGCCGCGGTCAGCCGGGTGATGTGGGCATACGGGTATTCATCGCCGTTCTTGGGAATATGCTGGCTGTCGAGACCATAGAAATAGGTGACTACGGCAAGCAGCAGCGCCAGGACGTACCAGAGCAAATGCAACCCGCTCAGCCGCCGGTTCATGGTCCGTCGCCGTGATGCGGCTCGTCATGCCGTACCAGCTTGAGCCGGCCAAACGTCCAGATGTCGTTGAGCACAAAGTTCAACACACTGGTCACCCCGATGGCGATCAGGTTGGCAATCTGGTAGAAGAAATGCGGCGCGAGCAGGTTGGTGAACACGATCTGCAGGGCGATGCTCACCCCGCACGCCAGCGTGTATTGCCAGAATTGCACCAGCCACGGCTTGTGATGGTGCTGTTTGCGATCCACCCAGGTCCACAGGCGGTTCCAGAAAAAGTTGTTCACCGTGGCCAGAAAAATGGCCAATGCCAGCGACAGGTTGAGCTTGAGCTGGGTCGGCTGTATGTCCCGGAACAGATGCTCCTGCCCCCAGTACAACACGCCGAGATTGACCACCGTACCCGACGCACCCACCGTGCCGAATTTCAGGAAGCGCTTGGAGAACACCCGGCGGAACAGGGACGCCAGCGAAAGGTGCAGGTTGAGAAGCGTGTTCATGCGCGGCTTTCCGTTTGCAGCAATTCGCGCGCCTTGGTCAGCACCTGTTCGGTGCCGATCTGCTTCAAACATTGATTGTCGCCGTCGCAGGGCGAATTGCGGTGGTTATACGCCGTCAGGCAAGGCGAGCAGGACAGCGACGAATAGAGACAGTGAATGTTGGGCGCCAGCGGGCTATACAACGCGGGCGTCTCCGGCCCGAAGAACACCATCGTCTGCAACGGCGTCAGCGCCGCAAACTGGCCGGGGCCGCCGTCGTTGGTGATGAGCAATGAGGCGCGATGGAAAATGGCCAGCAAATGCCGTACCGATCTGGTGTAGCCGGTCAGGTCTATGCAATTCGGGTGGTTGCAGTGCGCCACCACTTCCTGCGCCAGCGGCTTGTCTTCGCGCAGCCCGATCACCGCCACCACATAGCCGTCGTTCAACAACGTGACGCACAGCTGCTTGTAATTTTCCGCCGGCCACGCGCGTATCGGCAGGATGCCCCCGCCGGGATAGACCAGCACCAGTTTTTTGTTCGGCAGCACCGGGAAGTCCGCCTGCAGCACACTTTCGACTTGCTGCAACTCGCCCTCGTTAAACTTCAACAACGGCGGTGCGGATAATTCCGCCGCCTGCGCCTTGGCCGTGGGACGACTGTCCGATCCGATGGCCGCAACCATGGTCAGGAACTGCTGCGACAAATGGCGGTAGGGGTTGTAAAGCACCGGACGATTGATGAACGAGCCGCGATAGAGACCTTCCTGCGTGTGCGGCTGGAATCCCACATGAATCGCGGCGCCGGACAAGTAGGAAAAAATAGCGCTCACGCGCGAGAACAGCTCGCAGTCGATCACCACATCAAAGCCGATGCGCCGCATGGTCAGGATCGCGCGCAGGGTATCCGCAACAAAACCGCCCAGCGACTTGTCGCGGATAGTGATCACGTTTTCCGGCGGCATCACGCCCAGCAAGTCCAGCACTTCGCGGTTCTTGGCAAACATCAGAATGTGCAGCGAAGCGTCGGGATAGCGTTTGCGCAGCTCGGCGAACATCGGTTGTGCCAGAACAAGGCTGCCCATTTCCGAGAGCAGGACAATCAGGATGCGTTGGGGTTGAGCGGCAGAGGCGTGGCCGAAAAATACGCTTCTAACCCGCTCAAGCAGCGAAAGAATCCAGCAAATCGGCATCCCGGCCCAATGGTCGACTGCGCGTTGGAATTTAATGTTCAAAAGTGCTTATCCGGTAATGGGTTTGGGCCTCTGGCAAGGCCGCGGCATTATCGGCGAAAGCCGTGCTTTCAACAACCCGGGCCCCGCCCTCAACTATCTTCGGCCCCTGTCCACTGTCATGCCAAGCCTGTTCTCCGGATCGTTGAGGCCGGGCGCGGCTCAAAAAAGGCCGGATATTTCCGAATATTGACCCCAATCCCCTTTTGACGCTGTTCTCCCCCCGAATGTTGGTGTAAATTCGGCCCGGTTCATTCGGCGATTTCCTTGGTAAGGTACATGAATCTTCCAGAAACACTCGGCAAATACCTGCTCTCCAAAAAGCTCGGGCAAGGTGCAACCAGTACCGTGTATCTCGGTTACGACTCCTTTGCCAAACGCGACGTGGCAGTCAAGGTATTGAAGCAGGAAATATTGAACGACCCCAAAATGGGCAAGCTGTACCAGCGCCAGCTGGACAACGAAGCTTCACTGGCCGGCAAATTGTCCCACCCCCACATTGTGACGATCTACGATGCCATGATAGGCGACGATTCCAGCTACATCGTGATGGAATATGTCAATGGCGGCACGCTGGAAAAATATTCCCAGCCCGACAACCTGCTGCCCGTGGACCGAGTGGTGGATTACATGTTCAAGTGCTGCCGCGCGCTGAACTACGCACAATTCAACGGTGTCATCCATCGCGACATCAAGCCCGCCAACATGCTGCTCAACGAAGACGGCGACATCAAGATCTCCGACATGGGCGCAGCCCTGCTGCTGGACATCGAGCAGACCCAGGTGAACAACATCGGCTCACCCGGCTATATGTCGCCGGAACAAATCCGCGGCGAACCGTTGACGCACCAGACCGACATTTATTCACTGGGCGTGGTGATGTACCGCTTGCTGACCGGGCATGCACCGTTCAATGCGCAGAACCTGGCCACCCTGTGCCAGCAAATCCTGCATGCCACTCCGCCCAGCCTGCGTTCGCTGCGACCCGACATCCCCGTTGAGATCGAGCGTGTGGTCGTGCTCGCCATGAACAAGGACCTGAAGGAGCGCTACCAGAACTGGAAAGATTTCGGCAGCGATCTGGCCTCGCTGGGACGTTTCGAGCAAAGCACCATCGATATCAACCAGACCGAAAAATTCACCACGTTGCGCGAAATGTCGATATTCAAGGACTTCACCGATATTGAACTGTGGGAAATACTGCGCGTAGGCGATTGGCAGAAGCAACCGGCGCAAACCGTGCTCATGCGCGAAGACGAGATGGGCGATGCTTTCTACATCATCATTGGCGGCAGCGTAAGCGTGACCAAGAACGGGCGCCTGCTCAACCTGATCCGCAGCGACGACTGTTTCGGCGAAATGGCTTATATCAGCGGCCGCGCGGTCGCGCGCTCCGCCACGGTCACTGCGGGAACGGAAGTCACCGTGCTGAAGATACTGCCGCAACAGCTCGCCAGGCTTTCCGACCATTGCCAGCTGCATTTCAACCAGGCCTTTTTGCGCGTCATGGCAGACCGGCTCAGGATGGCCGACGATCGCTTCGCCAAACTCGCCAATTAAAACAATTAAAGGAGAACCCTATGTCCAACAAATTCGTGATTCAAACTCCCGATGCCCCGGCCGCCATCGGCACCTATTCGCAAGCAGTGCGTGTGGACAACACCGTGTATCTTTCCGGCCAGATCGGTCTCGACCCCAACACGGCAACCATGGTTGAAGGCATCGAGGCACAGGTCCATCGCGTATTCCAAAACCTGCGCGCTGTCGCCGACGCGGCAGGTAGCAGCCTGGACGATGTGGTGAAGCTGAACATTTACCTCACCGACCTCGCGCATTTCAACAAGGTGAACGAAATCATGGCAACGTATTTCCACCAGCCCTACCCGGCGCGCGCGGCGGTGGGCGTCGCCTCGCTGCCGCGTAATGCGCTGGTGGAAGCGGATGGCGTGCTATATATACAAGACTAATACGATAACCGCTGCCGACAAGTCATAACCATGAGCCATAAAACCTACCTCGGCACGTACCGCCTGATCAAGAAATTGGGACAGGGCGGCACCAGCTCGGTCTATCTGGCTTACGATCCATTCAAGGACCGCGAGGTCGCCATCAAGCTGATCAAGCAGGAGTTCCTCGACGATCCGCGTCTGGGCAGACAAAACCGCAAGCAGCTGGAGAACGAGGCCGCGCTGGCCGGCAAGCTCATCCACCCGAACATCGTCAAGACCTACGAAGCCGTCCTCAGCGAGGAAGCGAATTACATCGTGATGGAATATGTTTCCGGCGGCACGCTGGAAAAATTCATCCACCGGGAAAATTTGCTGCCGCTCGATCGCGTGGTGGAATACATGTTCAAGTGTTGCCGCGCCCTTAACTATGCGCAATTCAAGGGCGTCATCCATCGCGACATCAAACCCGCCAATTTGCTGCTGGCCAGACCGAACGAGATCAAGATCACCGACCTGGGGGCGGCCATCCGCCTGGATCTCGAGCAAACCCACGGCAGCGTCGGCTCGCCCAACTATATGTCGCCGGAGCAGGTGCGCGGCGACGAAGTCTCGCACCACACCGACATCTACTCGCTGGGCGTTGTCATGTATCGCCTGCTTACCGGCACATCCCCCTACACCCCGAAAAACCTGGCGCACTTGTACCAGCAAATCCTCAACGAACAACCGCTGCCACCAACCCAGCTGCGCAGCGACCTGCCGCCGCAACTGGAACGCATCGTCATGCGCGCCATGCAAAAAAATCCGGCCGACCGTTTTCCCACCTGGCGCGACTTCGGCAATGAATTGGCCGAACTCGGCCACTTCGAGAAAAGCGACCTGGAAATCAACGAGAGCGAAAAATTCATCGCGTTGCGCCAACTGGACATGTTCAAGGATTTCGCCGATCTCGAACTGTGGGAATTGCTGCGCATAGGTGAATGGCAGAAACAGCCCGCCAAGACCGTGCTGGTGCGCGAGGATGAAATGGGCGACTGTTTTTATATCCTCGTTGAAGGCGGCGTCAACGTGACACGCCACAACCGTTTGCTCAATACGCTGAGCATCGGCGACTGCATCGGCGAAATGGCCTATGTCAGCCGCAAGAAGCAGCCGCGTTCCGCCACCATCTCGGCCAACACCGAGATCACCGTCATGAAGATCATGCCCGACCAGCTCGACAAACTCTCCGACCGCTGCCAGCTGCACTTCCTGCAGGCGTTCCTGTACACGCTGGCCGACCGGCTGCGCATTGCGGACGACCGCGTTGCCAGCATGGCGGAACATCTGTCGTAGGCCGGATCGCGTTGTCCCGGGATGCCGCATCAGTGCCGCTAAAGATCGCCTCAGCCACGCAAAGCAAATTCGCCAAGCTCGGCATCCATACGCCGTTTGACCTGGTGCTGCACCTGCCGCTGCGCTACGAAGATGAAACCAGGATCACGCGCATCGCCGATCTTGTCCCCGGCGAAACGGCCCAAGTGGAAGGCGAGATCATCCACAGCGAAGTGATGTACCGCCCGCGCCGCAGCCTGGTATGCCAGTTGCAGGACGACAGCGGGATTTTGTATTTGCGCTTCCTCAATTTCTATCCCAGCCAACAGAAACAACTCGCCATCGGCAAAAAGATCCGCGCACTGGGCGAACCACGCATGGGGTTTTTCGGCGACGAGATGGTGCACCCCAAGTGCCGCAGCGCTGGGGAATCCACACCGCTCAAGCAGGCACTCACCCCAATTTACCCGACCACTGCCGGACTGCCGCAAGCGACGCTCACCAAACACATCCATTCTGCGCTGAACGAACTGGAACTCGATGACACACTGCCGGAAGCAATCCGGCAACGGCTGCACCTGCCCGATTTCGACGCTAGCGTAAAACTGCTGCACCAGCCGCCGCCGAACATCGACGAGGATGCCCTGCTCGCCAGAGCGCATCCCGCCTGGATGCGCATCAAGTTCGACGAACTGCTGGCTCAGCAACTCTCGATGCGCGTGCATTATCGCGAACGCAGCCGGCGCATCGCGCCCAAGCTCGCCGCACACAACAAACTCACCGATGCGCTGCTGAAAGACTTGCCGTTCGCACTCACCGGCGCACAAAGGAAAGTTTGGCACGAGATCAGCCATGACCTTGCCCACCCCCATCCCATGCAACGCCTGCTGCAGGGCGATGTCGGCAGCGGCAAGACCATCGTCGCCACGCTCGCCGCGCTGCAGGCCATCGAAAACGGCTACCAGGTCGCCTTCATGGCGCCGACCGAAATCCTCGCCGAACAGCATTACCTCAAACTGCGCGATTGGTTGCTACCGCTAGGCATCGATCCTGTATGGCTCTCCGGCAGTTTGAAAAAGAAGGACAAGACCACCGCTGCGGAACGAATTGCGCAAGGCGATACCCAACTCGCCATTGGCACGCACGCGCTGTTCCAGACCTCGGTCGAATTCAACAAACTGGGATTGGTTATTGTGGATGAGCAGCACAAGTTCGGCGTGCAGCAGCGGCTGGCTTTGCGCGGCAAGGGCTCCGAGCCGCACCAATTGATGATGAGTGCCACCCCCATCCCGCGCACGTTGGCCATGAGCTACTACGCCGACCTCGACGTGTCGGTGATCGACGAACTGCCGCCGGGGCGCACACCCATCGTCACCAAACTGGTGAACGATGCGCGGCGCGAGGAAGTGTTTGAGCGGGTGCGTGTTGCCTGCCTGGAAGGGCGTCAGGCGTATTGGGTATGTCCGTTGATCGACGAATCGGAGGCTCTGCAACTGCAGACCGCGCTGGAAACCTTCGCCACGCTCACCCAGATATTCCCCGAACTGCGCATCGGCCTCGCCCACGGCAAATTGAGCAGCACAGAAAAAGCGCAGACCATGGCCGCGTTCAAGGCGGGCGAACTGCAACTGCTGGTCGCCACAACGGTTATCGAAGTCGGCGTGGACGTGCCCAACGCCAGCCTGATGGTGATCGACCATGCCGAACGCATGGGGCTGGCGCAACTGCACCAGTTGCGCGGCCGCGTCGGGCGCGGCGCGGCGGAGAGCATGTGCGTGCTGCTGTTCCAGCAACCGATGTCCGAGCTTGCCCGCGCCCGGCTCAAGATCATATTCGAGAACAACGACGGCTTTGAGATCGCGCAACAGGATCTCCGCCTGCGCGGCCCGGGCGAACTGCTGGGCGCAAGGCAAAGCGGTGTTCCCATGCTGCGCTTCGCCGATTTGGCCGAAGATGACAAGCTGCTGGACAAGGCGCGCGACATCGCCGACGAAATGCTGCGCGACTTCCCCGCAGCGGCGCAGGCGCATTTGCAACGGTGGATGGCGAACAAGCCGGACTATCTTCGCACCTGAGCCACGGCGTAAAATATCACCATGGAACTTACTGAACGACTGCACCTGTACATCCAGCTCACCCGTCTGCACCGTCCCATCGGCATTCTGTTGCTGTTATGGCCAACACTTTGGGCGGTATGGATCTCGTCCGAGGGCCATCCTTCCTGGCTCATCGTGCTGATCTTCACGCTGGGCACCGTGCTGATGCGCTCCTCCGGCTGCGCCGTGAACGACTATGCCGACCGTCACTTCGACAGGCACGTGAAACGCACACAGAATCGCCCGCTCACCAGCGGCAAAATCAGCGAACGCGAAGCCTTGTGGGTCGCCATCGTGCTGGCGATGATCTCCTTCGCCCTCATACTGCCGCTAAATCCGCTCACCTGGTTGATGTCCTTCCCCGCGCTGTTCCTCGCCGTCAGTTACCCGTTCACCAAGCGTTTCTTTGCCATCCCGCAAGCCTATCTCGGTGTCGCTTTCGGCTTCGGCATCCCCATGGCCTTCGCCGCAACGCTAAGCACCGTGCCGCCTGTAGCATGGGTGATGTTGCTCGCCAATATCTTCTGGGCCATAGCTTACGACACCGAATACGCGATGGTGGACAGGGACGACGACATCCATCTCGGCATCCACTCCTCGGCGCTGTTCTTCGGCAGGTATGACGTGCTGGCCGTGATGATCTGTTACGGCATCACTCTGTTACTGCTGGCCGCGGCAGGACTGATGGCGGGCCTGGGAATCGCTTTCTTCACGGGCCTGATCGTTGCGGAAGGTATCGCGTTTCACCACTACAAACTCATCAAGGATCGCAGCCGCGAAAAATGCTTTGCTGCGTTTCTGCATAACAACTGGTTTGGGGCAGCGGTGTTTGCGGGGTTGGTGTTGGATTACTGGGTGCGCTGACGCCCATCATTCCGGAGTATTCGGATCACCGTCGGCACCCGGGGCCGCCAGTGCCTGCCGTTCGAGTTCTTCATCGGAAAGTGGTGGCGCCTCGTTGAGTGCGGCCATTTGTTCGAGGAAATCGTCGCCAGGCTCCTCGCCGTTCAATACTTCTTCCAGCGTTTGCATTTCCTTTGGCTGCGGCACTTCGGCAACGACATTGTTGGTTACTGGCGTACTGCAGATGGGCACTTCTTCCTGCGTGGTATGCGGTTGTTGAGTCAGGCTTTCGATATACGAAACGAAATCCCCGTTCTTTGGTGCACCTGAATTCGACATGATAGAAACTGTCCGTAGTTAGTCCTGCCACTTTCAGATTTTCCGCCCAATTCTCCCTGCACCGCAAGCTCAATCGCTTTTTCGTTCAAAACAACTTTCCTTGCCACGTAAATCCGCAATTGCCGCACTCCGGCTTGTGCATGCAAAGACGCGAGCCGCATTCCGGGCAAGACCACTTGTCTGCCTCCTCGAGAACAAAATTCTTTACTCCAATGGATTTGATGCTTTCCAGATTGGCGACAACGCTTACTCCGTACTTTGTCCGGTAGCGACGGTCAAGGTGCCGCAATTCGGCACAGGGAAAATTGGCGCAAGTAAAACAGAATTGATGGTTGCCGGTGGCAAGCTTCATGCAATTCTTGATTGCACAGGTGAGACACGCATTTGACTTGCTGCTGTCATCGCCGCGACAACCGGCGCATGGATGGCGCTCGCGAATGTACGCACGGCACAGGCTGCAATTGATGCCGCACGGCGCAACGATCATCGGATTTTTTTCGTCAATTTGCATGACTTCGGCTGGCAAGCCGTTCGTCTGGTTTAGCCACAGGGTTCACATCTTCACCCACCGCAACGGTCAGTGTCAAAACATGTATAGCTAGCGCCTGATTGTCTGGCTTTTCATTTCAGCCATGGCCTTGGCATGTCCTTCAAGACCCAGTCGCCTGATTTG
>CAYOJU010000091.1:0-12793 GCA_964404355.1 uncultured Sideroxydans sp.
CGTGCAGCTGCATCGGCAGTATCGTCCATCGTTTTCAACAGGCGATCTGCATAGAAGGCGCGCATCGCTTCATAATCCTCTGCGCTCACCATCACACCCACCACCCGGTCGTGGCGCATCACGCGAACTGGTTCACGTTGAACCTTGTCCAGAAACTCCCCAAAACGGGTCTTTGCTTCGTTAGCAGTATAGGTTTGCATGACGCACCCCTTTATTCATCAATAAGATACGTGCAATTTAACCGAATCGTTCGATTTGGTCAAATCATACGATTCAACCGGTAACAAACTGTAACCGATTATTATCTTCGCACACAATAGAGAACGATCGTTCTGCAGTCAATCTGAATGAATCAGAGCACGGATAGTTTGATATGAACTTGTAAGCATTCCTTACCTGTTGGCACCTCAAACCAAGGCAGTACGGATTAATCTAGAATGCGCCCTTCCCCCGGCCAGACGCCGAGCTACCAGGACCACCCCATGATTGAAGAACGTTTAGAAAAACTCGAAACAAAAATCAGCTTCCAGGAAGACCAGATTGAGGAATTGAACAAAACGATTTACCAGCAGCAGCAAAAGCTGGAACGCCTTGAATCAATCTGTGAGGCGCTTGCAAGAGAACTCCGCGCGCTGGCCGAAGCGGGGAATGACGGTAAATCAGCTAACGAAAGGCCTCCGCATTACTAACGTGCAGCCCGCCAACTCCGAATTCCGTTCGCCCTGATGGAACTACTGGTAGAACTACTAGCCATCTGACTAAGCCGCTGAAGCGGCAAGTCATTGGTTATAGCCATTCGACTAGGCTGTCAAAATACGCCAGCCAAGTCGCTGGTTATGAGCCTGTCGAAGGGTTGAACGGCGCACAACAACTCTGAATTCCGTTCGCCCTGAGCCTGTCGAAGGGTTGAACGGCGTACAACTCCAGTGTCTTCGACACTTACATCACACCAAGCGCAATAACCGCCGGCAGCACAATCAAAAACGCAAACACACCGGCTATAGTCCAGCGAACACTCCACAGAATAGCTCTATTAGTTTTACTCATTTGATCACCTCATTCTCCAACTGACCAATTGGACAGCCAACTGATCATAAGGTTGCCCGACGATCACATGCTAGGCCCGACCAAAGATCCAAACCATACGCACTAATGTGTAGTCGGATCAGAACAACAAGGGAGCAGTTCTACCACTGCGGGGCACATCACACTCTCAACTCCGTTCGTAATCTCTAAATTCCGTTCGTCCTGAGCCCGTCGAAGGATAGAACGGCGCACCAATCTTCAAACCCCCACCACCAACCCCGCATCAAACCCCAAATTCTCCGGCTTATCCAAATTCCGACAATACCCGCGCGGATTACAAACCACCCGGGTGCCGTGCAGCACATAATCAAAGCTGTCATGCGTGTGGCCATGAATCCACAGCGCACTGGCACCCAGCAAATCGTCCAGGTGGGACGCAAAGCAGGCGGAAGTGAGACTGGTCTTGTAGCGTTCAGCGACGGAATGCGCACTGGGCAGGTGGTGCGTAATGACCACCGTCTTGCCGGGGAAGGGTTGCTGCAGTTTTGCAGCCAGCCACTTGCGCGAAGTCTTGTGCAACTGCGCAGAGCGTGCCGGGCTGAACACCCTGTCACGCTCGCGGATCAAACGGAAATCGTTCAGGTACAACTTGCCCTCGGCCATCGCGGCCTTTTTCAATTCCTCGCCAAACAAATTGAAATCAGTCCACAGCGTGCTGCCCAAAAAGCGCACGCCCGCAATCACCACCTCATTGTTGTCCAGCAAGTGCACACCAAACTCGCGAGCGACAACGCGCATCTGCTGCAACGTCTCTGTGCGTTCCCGCCGATAAAACTCGTGGTTGCCCGGCACATACAAAATCTCTTTGTCAGGCCAAGTGTATCGACCCCACTCAATCCCCCGCACATGGTTTCCAATATCGCCAGCCAACACCACCACATCGCACTCGACAGGCTGCGGCTGATAGCTGGCAATTTCAATGTGCAGATCACTTAGAACATGGATGCGCATACATTCTCCATGCATGTCATTCTACGTTTCACAAATAGACTGGTGAAAAGAAAACCGCTCGTGCTTAAGTAGTGACTTAGCACAGGGCCATCGTGCTTAGTCAATACTTAGTAGTTCCACCAGAGCCTGTCGAAGCATGCGTCGTCACACCAGCAGTGCCGCCCGCAACCGCTCAAACATTTTTACCATTGATCAAGTTGATAATCACCTTGACCATCATCTCCCTTTCATCCGGCTTGCTCTCCGCAATCAGCAGCGTGAACGCGACCAGCGCATTATCGGCAATGCGCTTTTCACCCTCGGCGTTATACAAAAAATCGTGGCGCTGCAGAAACCAGACGAATATCGCAGCGGCGATTCTTTTGTTGCCGTCGGTGAACGAATGGTTCTTGACGATGAAGTACAGCAGGTTCGCCGCCTTCTCTTCGATGCTGGGATAAAGCTCCTTGCCGTCGAAGGTCTGATAGATGGTCTCCAGTGAGCTCTTGAACGACTCGTCCTTTTCATTACCGAACAATCCGCCAAGATTCTCCTGCTGGCGCCACAGCAATATCTGCTGCATCGCCTCGTCATAAGCGATCTTGGGCAGCGCCCGTGTGCGCGTCCCCACCACCTGCAAGCGCTGATGATCGTAATCGTCCAGCACCGTCAGCGCATGACTGTATTTTTCCAGGATTGCCAGGATGCCTTGCGACTCGGTGTTGGATAATTCCTTGTTGTGGATCAACCTGGCAGACAATGCGATAGCCTGTTTCAGCTCGGCCATCTTTTCCTGCTGCACCTCAAGCCGCTGCTGGTTCAGCGCGTAGCCCTGCACCAGATAATCCTTCAGCACCCGGTTGGCCCAGATGCGAAATTGGGTGCCCTGCTTTGACTTCACGCGGTAACCGACCGAGATGATCACATCAAGGTTGTAGTGCTCGATCTCGCGCTCAACCTGCCGCTGGCCTTCTTGGCGAACTATCCGGAAATTCCGGATAGTTGCCTCCCGCCCCAATTCACCCTCTTCAAACACATTGATAACGTGTTCGTTAATCGTTCGGACATCCTTATCAAACAGGTCAGCCATTTGCTTTTGCGTCAGCCAGACGCTCTCCCCTTCCAGCCGAACCTCGGTTGCAATCGAGCCGTCGGCAGATTGGTAGATGACAATGGGCGTTTGAGAATTTGGTTGGGGCTGCATGGTCAGGGCTCCTTGATCAAGGATTGGCAGGCCTTTGAATAGTACAGAACGATCGTTCTGTTGTCAATCAGGTATCGCAGAAAGGGCAAATCAGGAATGAAGTCCAACCGGTAACAAATTGTAACCGGTTGAAACGCGACCTTTCAGTCGGTGACAAATTGACACCAACTCAAACCACATCCCCCGGAAATCTCAGTCGGTTACATTTCGTAACCAACTGTGCCAACCTGAAGCACGCACTAAAGTAAGCGCCCTTAAACCTCCACCACCTTTTGATCCGTTCGCAGTTCGATACATCCCCCACTTTATCAAAGGGGGGCCAGGGGGGATTTAAGCGCTGCATGAAAACAAATCCCGTTCCTTCCCCCTGGCAGGGGGAAGGCTAGGATGGGGGTTGACTCGGAGAAGGCGCAACGTTTCTACCCCCTCCCTAGCCCTGATGAAACTACTAGCCATTCGACTAGGCTGGCAAACAACGCCAGCCAAGTCGCTGGTTATCCCCCTGCAAGGGGGAGGGGACAAATAAACAATCTGGGCAAACACCTCAAACCCCCACCACCAACCCCTTATCAAACCCCAAATTCTCCGGCTTATCCAAATTCCGACAATACCCGCGCGGATTACAAACCACCCGGGTGCCGTGCAGCACATAATCAAAGCTGTCATGCGTGTGGCCATGAATCCACAGCGCACTGGCACCCAGCAAATCGTCCAGGTGGGACGCAAAGCAGGCGGAAGTGAGACTGGTCTTGTAGCGTTCAGCGACGGAATGCGCACTGGGCAGGTGGTGCGTAATGACCACCGTCTTGCCGGGGAAGGGTTGCTGCAGTTTTGCAGCCAGCCACTTGCGCGAAGTCTTGTGCAACTGCGCAGAGCGTGCCGGGCTGAACACCCTGTCACGCTCGCGGATCAAACGGAAATCGTTCAGGTACAACTTGCCCTCGGCCATCGCGACCTTTTTCAATTCCTCGCCAAACAAATTGAAATCAGTCCACAGCGTGCTACCCAAAAAGCGCACACCCGCAATCTCCACCTCATCGTTGTCCAGCAAGTGCACACCGAACTCGCGAGCAGCAACGCGCATCTGCTGCAACGTCTCTGTGCGTTCGCGCCGATAAAACTCGTGGTTGCCCGGCACATACAAGATGATCTTGTCCGGCCAAGTGTATCGACCCCACTCGATTCCCCTCACATGATTTGCAATATCGCCAGCCAGCACCACCACATCGCACTCGACGGGCTGCGGCTGATAGCTGGCAATTTCAAGATGCAGATCGCTTAGAACATGGATGCGCATTAGGTACCCCGCTCAATACACTTCAGTCTGCCAGATAGCGACTTATCCGCCTGCTTGGATCACAGTGTTTTCTTCACTAATTTCTTCTTGGTAGGCGGCAAATAATTCTCGCTACTCACCACCGGTTTTCCGCTCTTGGCTTCCAGCGCCTTGCGCGCATCACCGGCTATCGTGCCGCCCTCTTTGGCCGCGGTGCGATTTTCAACAAAGCCGAGGGCATCCTTGCGCCGTGCGATTTCCGTCGTACCCGCCTCGCCCAGCATGGTAAAGATCAACTCCAGATCGGTCATGTGGTCGCGCAGATTGTTGCCCGTATTGACCTTATCCAACCCCTTGAGCCGACTGTGTGCATCGGGCGTAACCCCGAAAGTGGCACGAGCGATCTCGGCAGTGAGGATGGAATATTCCCTCCCTTCCTGCACACCGCGCGTCTTCCATTCATCGGTCAATTCGCCGCGAATGGAAATAGAACGCAATCGTTTCTCGATCCACGCCTGAGGATATCCCTTGGCCTGGTAAAGCTCGCGGGCACGCTCTCCGGCCAGCTCCGGATTCTCGATCTCCTTCACCCGTTCATAGCCCACCTGCGCCAGCCAGCGCTTGAAAGGTTCCGCCTTGGGAGAAGGAATGGATTGGATGATGCGGAACAAACCTTCGGTGTTGGCACAATCGGTGATCCGCTGCTTGCCATCCGGGGCTTCCAGTTTCAACCCGTGACAAAATGTCACGGCTTCACTGCCCTCCGCGCCCAGCCGCTGTTTCAGCTTGCGCCAGTAGGCCCCAGCATCTGTGCTATCAGAAAGCACGCCACAAACATCAACTACCGAGAACCACCACTCCTCGTTATGCCAAGTGCGGCGGATCGCCTTCTCCTGAAACACCACAAGATGGTTTTCAGGTTGGTCGGAAACTGTAGTCTTTGGGCACATTGCGCTCTCCTTCCGGCTCTGTTGGACCCCCACCAAAACGTGGAGATAAAGGCACAGAACAATAACCGCATCGTAGAGAACGTTCGTTCTGTTGTCAACAAAGTATCGCAGAAAGGAAGAATCAAGAATGAGGTCCAACCGGTGAAACATGCATGCACTGGCTCATACGGCGAATGCAATGATTTCCGAAACACTAATTTGAGATGCCAATGTGGCACCTCACGTTTAAGATCACAGTTTGTGACCTTAGACATTCACACAAACTACAGATTCAGCGCAACCACCTCGACCAGCGCCACATTCGGATCGTTCGGATTCATCATCGCGCTAGCCCAGACGCTCATTCAGCAACTCAATGGCCAGTGCCCGTTCGCGCGCACTGCCGCCCCTGATGGCATCGAACAACGCCAGCAACTCGTACAGCGCCGGATTTCGCCCGGCAGCCGCAGGTACAGAAGGATAAAGCGGATAAAACGCCAAGCCGCGCACCGCACCATCCTTATGCGGCCAGACCGGCGGCGCCTCATTCGGCTGCACGATTTTTTCCTTGAGCGGCGGCGCGGCATAGCCAGTGGGCGTGCCGCGAGTGGCCTCGCCGCGCACGACAGGAAAAGCGTATCGCGCCCCATGGATCACAAAAAGTTTCAGCGCCTCGCGCACCACCGAAGGCTTGCCCGCCTGATCCTTGCGCGCAAGCTGTGCGATGCTCGCGCGCGCAAGCCCGGCATGAATTTCCGAAGCCGTCAGCCCCAGTTCCGCCGCAAGCGCTGCATAAGTGGGCACCGCGCCGGTTACGAGCGACAGCCGCAGCAAGACCACCAAGTCTTGCGGCTTGAGCACAATTTGCGGATTCTGTTTTGCCTTATACATGCCAACACCCCAATATTCGCTATTCGCAAATAGCGAATATACACAGTAATTATTTTAATCAAACGGATAACAACCATATTCGCTGTTTGCAAATAACGAATAGCAGTATGACTCCGCGCGGATAGAGACAGCCGGGAGCTTTGCGGCGAGTTTTTGTGAGCGGCAAATGATCGTGCGGAGGGCGCGATGGGATTGTCGAAAAACAATTCGACGCTGACCCGCTTCGCTGCGCTTCCTGACCCGCTTCGCTGACCCGCTTCGCTCAAACCACGACGAACGTGAATTACACACTCGACCTCGAATCGCCCCGCTGAGTTTTAAAAATTCGAAGCTGACCCTGAGGTCTCAGCGTCTTGACCTTGCCGGAGTACTCACGTCCACCCTCTTTGTACACATCCACGTCAAACATCCTCTTGCTCCCGCCCTCGTATTCACTCCTTACTTAAAGCAACCGGTAATTGCAATTCCAGCCATTTACCACTCTGTGCCAGAAGAGAATAATTTCGCGTCCATGTTGTCGTGAGCAGTGCAAACACCGACCTGACCATTTTGTGCGCTGAAAATTTGACTTGATGTTTGTTCCCGTTTATGGAACAATTATAACATTCCCCGTTCGAGAACAATGAATGATATCCGGTGAGATGAATTCGAAATTATTTTATGAGAATTATTGGGTTAAATCGCATACACGACTTTTGTGCCGCGCACGCGGATTGTCGCCGATGGCTTGAGAACTGGATTAGTGACGTAAAGGATAGTCATTGGAAATCAACTCACGATATACGTCTTCGATACTCTAGTGCTAGCTTTTTGTCTAGTAACGTAGTCATCTTCAACGTAAAGGGAAATGATTACAGGCTGGAAACGCAAGTTGCATTCAATGTTGAGGTAGTGGCAATCAAATGGATTGGGACGCATGCTGCATACACACGCCGTAATGGTTAGGTAAACATGGAACCGAAAGTAATTAAAAACGAGCAAAGTTATCACTCAATTCTTCAAGAAGCTGAGCGGCTGGTTGCACTTGATCCCGCTGCGAGTTCTAAGGAAGCTGAACGCTTGGAGCTATTGACTGTGCTTCTTGAGGATTATGAGCGTCGGGAGTTTCCTTTTGAAACACCTGATCCGATTGAAGCAATAGAGTTCAGAATGAATGAACAGGGCTTGCGGCAGATCGACTTGGTTCATTTGATTGGGAGTAGAAGTAGAGTTTCTGAGGTGCTTGCAAGAAAGCGGCCTTTGACCGTTCAGATGATACGTGCGTTGTCTACGGGATTGGGTATTCCACTAGATGCGCTTGTAATGGAAACAAAAACCAATACTGTAGGAACACCAGCAGATTCTGCTTCATTAGACTGGAAGAAGTTTCCTGTGAAGGAAATGGAGAAACGGGGCTGGCTTGCAGCCTTAAAGACCAAGGCCGATGCATCAATTGAGGAAGTTGTTCAAGCGTTTTTATCTCAAGTGGCATCTGGTGCGAGAAGAGCCGTAATGTATCGTCGAAATTTCCGTGGAGAGGAAGTCGATCAAAAAGCATATTACTCGACATTAGCTTGGACGGCACGTGTGTTGATACGTGCTAAAGAGTCAGCGATCAACCAGCAAGTAAAATTCGACCCATCTAAAATCACGCCTGAACTCCTTCGTGATCTTGCGCGCTTGAGCTGGCTAAGCGATGGACCTCGTTTGGCGATAGAGTTTCTTGCAAAATATGGCATTGTTGTGATTATTGAGCCACGGTTACCGAACACACTTCTAGACGGCGCGGCGATGCTTACTGAAAGTGGCGTCCCGGTTGTTGGTCTTACACTCCGATACGACCGAATAGATTATTTTTGGTTTACGTTGCTACATGAGGTGGCTCATATTTGGCGACACCTAAACTCCTCCGATGATATCTTCATTGATCGCATCGAAAATATTGATTCGAAAGTAATGGCTGAGAAAGAAGCTAATAGAATTTCGCGCGATTCGTTCATTCCTCGCGGAATTTGGAAGAGAAGTCCTGCATTTTTGTCTCCAACAAAGGAGAATATCCAACAACTTGCTGATGAATTGCATATTCATCCAGCGATAGTAGTAGGAAGGCTGCAATATGAAACAGGTAGTTTTGAGCGATTCAGAGAATTTTTGGGGCAGGGGTCGGTGCGGCAATGTTTTTCTAACGTCTCATTCAAGTGAGGTGATTCATGAAATCAACGCAATTATATTCGCCAATAATTAAAGGCAAGCTGAATGATCTGAAGGCAATCGATAGATTGCCTGAGGTCACGCGTTCCAAGATCAAACCCCTGATTGAAATATTGCCTCTACCAAAAAAAGAGAATTCCGACATTGAAAAACATCTCAATAAATTTGTGAACTACGTTGAAAAGTATGCCCAGGGCGGAGATATGTTTATTGATCTCTATGGTTTGAAACCAAAAATGAAAACTCCCGATGGTTTGGATGCAACATTGAAGGGATTTCGTCTATTGAAAGAACGAGGGATAAGCCTGACGCCAACATATGGATTTGAGCGTGATGAAGAGCTTTGGGATTCGCTAAGTGATGTTGTCAAATACTTTGATAATGGATTTTGCTTCCGCATCGACATCGATGACCTTGATGATCTGGCGGACTCAACTATGGGGCAAGTTATTGATAGGTCTTCGCAGCTGGGTTTGAAACCGAAGGATGTGGATTTGCTTATTGATTTACGTGACTTGACGGATCACGACCTGGATGAATTAAAAGAGCGGGTGATAGATTTTCTGTTGCTTATTCCACAAGGCATGAAATATCGCTCGATTATTTTGGCTGGTTCATCCGCACTTAAAACAGTTACAAATATTCCAAAGGATGGTTTTGCTCATATTCTTCGGAAGGAACTTCATCTTTGGATATATCTCCAACGAGATATTCCAGAATCACTTTCGCTGATATATGGGGATTACGGAGTAATTCATCCTGACTTCGTTGAGATGACGGGGCCTAATAAAAATATGAATGCAAAAGTTCGTTATACCCATCAAGGACGGATTACCTATTTTCGCGGACATGGACTCCTACGTCCAGTTACGGATTATGAGCAATACCATGAGCTTGCAGATAACGTAAGAAATTCTTCGGGTTTCATGGGTGGAAATTTTAGTAATGGCGATCAATACGTGGAGAATGTCGCAAACTACATTGAATCAACTGGCTCGCCTGGGACATCGGCGCGCGAGACGATGAGTTCGGCGGCAGTTTGTTGGGTGACGGCGTAGAGCAGTTTGTTTTGTACTTCGGCAAAAAAGAGTTGGGCGGCGCTGTCGTCGGCTTGGTAGTCGGCGCTCAGGGCGAACAGGTCGCGCACTTTTTGGTAGAAGCGCTTTTCCGATGCGCGGATCTCCCGGATGCGCGCCAGCAGTTCGTCAAAGTAGTCCCAGCCTTTGGGGTTCTTCAGGCGTTCGTCGTCCATGACAAAGCCTTTGACTAGGTATTCGGCGAGGTGGGCGGTGGCCCATTGGCGGAACTGGGTGCCGCGCATACCTTTGACCCGGTAGCCCACGGCAAGGATCATTTCCAGCCGGTAGAGTTTGGTGCGGTAGTTCTTGCCGTCGGCGGCAGTTGTCAAGGATTCCTTGACAACTGAACCCTCGACCAACTCCCCTTCTTTCAAGACGTTGGCCGTATGCAGGCTGACATTCTGCTTGGTGGTGGCAAACAGTTCGGCGATCTCTCCCTGGCTGAGCCAGACGCTGCCCTCTTCGGCGCGCAGGCGCACTTGGGCTTTGCCGTCTGCTGTCTGGTAAAGGATGAGTTCGCTCATTCGTTCTGTTTTTCTTTCCACGGCGCGAAGCCGATGGGGCGTTTTTTGTTCGGGGCAGATGGTGCCATAAGCTGGCGGATGGCGTTGATGATTTCGGCAATGGCCTTGTCGTGTGCGCCGACCTTGCGTTCGAGTTGGTTCAGCTTCTGTGCCAGTTCCTTGTTGCCTGCGACCAGTTCGCGCATGCGGACAAAGGCGCGCACGACCATGAGGCTCATTTCTACTGCCTGCTCTGACTTGAGTACGTTGCCCAGCATGAGCGCACCGTGTTCGGTGAAGGCGTAGGGTAGTTTGCGCCGACCACCCCAACTTGATGTCACATTTTGTGATATCAAGTTGGCAGCTTCTTCCGCGGTAAGTTGAAAAGCGAAGTCCTCGGGAAAGCGTTCAACGTTGCGCTTGAGCGCTTGATTCAACGCTCTGGTCTCTACACCATAGAGTTCCGCCAAATCCGCATCCAGCATGACCTTACCCCCGCAAGGGGGACGCCGAGGGGTACCCGGAGCCTTCAGCTCCACCCTCTCGCAGTGCCCCACGTATGAGCAGAATCTTCGATTCGATGTTTTCTGCAGTAACGAGTACTTTTTTGTCTGCCATGACCGCCCCCTCATGGATTACAAAGTTTAACCCTACGAATGCTAGCGGTTTACTGGGTGCCGCGCCAGTGGACATAAGTCGCGCACTGTTTTGTTTGGAGTCACCACCCTTCGACAGGCTCAGGGCGAACGGATGTCTCTATTGGCGCATGCTCCCAATGTGCGCCATCGCCCAGATGCCACACCCCCTCCCCGCTAGAATCATCTCCAATACCGGAGCCTTTCCGGTTCCCCATGCCACCCGACCAGAAAAGAAGCACAGGATGATGACGACCAAGCACAAAGAGTATTGCAAGTTGGCAAACTCCGCCGCGGTGAGTTGAAACATGAAATCTTCCGGAAATCGTTCGCTATTGCGGCTTACCTGTTCGTTCAGGCGTTTGTTGCCAACCTAGTTGGATGGCCAGTAGTTCCATCAGGCTCAGGGCAAACGGAGTTGGTAAGTTGGTCGTACCCTTCGACAGGCTCAGGGCGAACGGATTTGTAGTTTTGTCGTGCCCTTCGACTGGCTCTGATGGAACTACTTCAGATTTCCCAGCGCCCGCCTCACCATGTTCGAAACCTCAGCGGTCTGATTGATCGGAAACAACTTCGTCCCCGGATGCGCTTGCTGGAACACGCGAAACACTTCATCTGCAAACGCCTGCCCGATTTCTTCCACTCCGGCGAAGTCCAGCACCACTGTCTGGAAACGCTCAAAGCGCATGGTCAGGCGCTTGGCCTGCGAACGCGAAACCAGTTTTTCGCCTTCGTGCTGTGCCAGTTTCACTGGCACGATGGTCTTGGAGAAAGTGTATTCCTCCGGTGCGGCGAACTGGTCGAACACTTCCTGCAGCGTGACCTGGCTGTCGTTCGCCAGCCGCATCTGCACCACCGTACCGGGCGCCTCGGCGGCACGCTCCAGCAACACATCCGTACCCCAGTCGTCATGCACGAAATGCAGCTTGCCGGAACGGGTGTCGAAGGCATCCATCACCTTGGACGAAAAGAAAATCCCCTCGCCGGTATGGTTCACCGGATCGGTAGTCAGCTTGCCCTTGGCCAGCTCCAGGATCGCCTCGCGCGGATCGTACAAATTCAATGCGCGCTGAATCTTGAGGAAGATGCCTTCGCCTTCGTCGGCGATATATACCGACGTATTCAGCGCATCGCGGATCAACCCTACTGCCACCTGCACCGAACCGGAGTGGTCTATCGCATTGTTCACCATCTCCGTCACTGCGTAGTGCCAGACATCGCGCACATTGGGCAGCAGGTCGGTCAGATGCGGTGCGATCTGTTCGCGCCATACCCGGTCTTCGTTCAGCCCGGAGCGTTCGTAAATCTGGCGCACATCGGCCAGCACTGCCAACTGATAGCGCACACCGCGCCCCACGCCGGAAGAAGTGATGATGCCTTCCTTCTTCAGTTTCGCCAGCCAGGCGCTGGCAGACTGGCGAGATACGCCATGTTGTTCCGCCAGACGCGCAGCGACGTTGCCCCCGTCATGGGCAATGGCATCAAGTATGGTACGGCGCAGATCGGCGGTCATGGCAAATAAACGTAAAGGGATGATTGGCTAATTGTAAAGCTTGATAAGCTGAAACGTAAAGCAGAATCGAAGCGCTATTTTTAGGGAGACGCTGATTTATTCGGTTTTGTCGTTCCCGCGAAGGCAGGAACCCAGTTAAATAACGGCACTGGATCCCCGCCTTCGCGGGGATGACGAATAAATCAGCGCTTTCTTTCTGGCAACAACTTACCTCCCAGACCCAAACCCCCTCCAACTCCCCCTTGTCAGGGGGAGAGCAGACTCTGCTCCTCCCCTGACAAGGGGAGGCAGGGAGGGGTTGGGGTGTGACGAGCTTCTGAGTTCAAACATAATCTGGCCGGATCAATAGTGGACTGTAACGATTCAACAGGTAGTAACGCTATGCTAATGAAATAGGCAAAAACATTGGGCAAATCAAAAGCAGTTACTTCCCAATCAATCCTTACAGTCCACTAGTGGCGCAGTTGGTTTGCCCAATGTGCGCCATCGCCCAGATGCCACACCCCCTCCCCGCTAGAATCATCTCCAATACCGGAGCCTTTCCGGTTCCCCATGCC
>CAYOJU010000092.1:0-2189 GCA_964404355.1 uncultured Sideroxydans sp.
TTCTTCACGCCGAAGGCGAGCAGTTCGGTGATATCCATATATAATCCTGAGCCTTTAAAACAGGGTCGATTGGCGACTGTCCGGGCGATTATGACTGCAATCCTCTCCAACTTGCAAGCGACCCGCCAAGCTATTGAACAGGCCGCAAAAACGGCGCATCGAAATGCTGCAGATGTCCGGCTGCTGGCCGTGAGCAAGACCTTTCCGGCAACAGCCGTACGCGAGGCATATCTGGCGGGACAGACGGCGTTCGGCGAAAATTACCTGCAGGAAGCGCTGGATAAAATGAGTGAATTGCGCGACTTGCCGCTGGAGTGGCATTTCATCGGTCCCATCCAGAGCAACAAGACGCGTACTATCGCCGAGAACTTTGCCTGGGTGCACAGTGTCGACAGGCTGAAGATTGCCGAGCGCCTTTCGGCTCAGCGGCCGCCGGAGTTGCCGCCGCTGAATGTGTGCCTGCAGGTGAACGTGAGCAGGGAAGAGACCAAGAGCGGCGTGGCGCCGGGGGAAGTGGAGCAACTGGCGCAAGAAGTTGCGCTTCTGCCGCGCCTCAAGTTGCGCGGATTGATGTCGATACCTTCTCCAGCGACTGACGCCACGGCACAGCGAGCACCGTTTGCGCAGATGCAATTGTTATTGAGGCAGCTAAATTCACAGGGAATGGCACTGGATACCCTGTCGATGGGCATGTCGCACGACTATCCGGCAGCAATACTGGAGGGGGCGACGATTGTGCGTATTGGCACGGCAATATTCGGGACCAGAGATTACGGGGGGAAGCACAAATGAAGATCACTTTCATCGGCGGCGGCAACATGGCGAAGGCATTGATCAGTGGCCTGATCAAGCGCGGCTATTCGCCTTCCAAAATGCACGTGGTGGAAATAAGCAAGGATAAATGCACCGAATTGCATAATGAATTCGGCGTCCGCGCGACGACAGAACTGGCTGTGGCGGTATCGCATGGGGAAACAGTGATACTTGCGGTCAAGCCGCAAAATCTGCAGGAAATTGCCCTGCAACTGGCGCCTATCCTGGAAGGGCAACTCGTCATTTCCATTGCGGCAGGCATTCGCACGCGGGATATGGCGCGCTGGCTGGGTACGCACAATGTCGTGCGTTGCATGCCCAACACACCTGCACTCATTCGCTGCGGCGTCACGGCCCTGTATGCCATGCCTGCTGTCAAACCGGAACAATGCCATCGTGCCGAGTCTGTGCTTGGTGCCGTTGGCAGCACCCTGTGGGTGGAAGATGAGGAAATGCTGGATGCGGTGACGGCGATTTCCGGCAGCGGTCCCGCTTATGTGTTCTACTTCATCGAAGCCATGCAGCAGGGCGCATATGAGCTTGGCCTGGACGAAGCACAGGCGCGGCAATTGGTGCTGGACACATTCATGGGTGCCAGCAAGCTGGCGGAAAACAGTTCGGATGAAATTGCAACCCTGCGTGAACGGGTCACTTCCAAGAACGGTACCACCGAGCGCGCCTTGCTCAGCATGGAAGCAAATAATGTAAAGATGGATATTGTCGCGGCGATTCACGCTGCTGCAGCACGCTCCAAGGAGCTGGGTGACGATCTGGGGAAGGACAATAAATAATGCTGGCTGAGGTGTTTTCGTTTCTGATTGATGCGCTGGTGCAACCCTTTGCAGCGGTGTTGCTGTTCCGCTTTCATGCGGTCTGGCTGAAAGCGCCGATGCGCAATCCCATCGGTGAATTCCTTATGGCGCTCACCGATTTTGCCGTGCTGCGCGCGCGCCGTTTCATCCCTGCCGTTCGCGGGCTGGATACCGCCACGCTGCTGCTGGCATTTGCGGTCGAGTTTGTCTATCTCATCGCCTTTCTGTGGGTGCAGGGCTATCCGTTCGATACCTTTCCGCTGGTCTGCCTGCTGGCATGGACAGCAGTCAAACTGCTAAGGCTCAGCATCTACCTGCTCATGGCCTCGCTGATCGCCGAAGCCCTGCTGTCCTGGGTCAATTCGCACACGCCGCTGGCGCCCATGCTGTTCGCGGTCAATCGTCCTTTCCTGCAACCTCTGCGCCGCAGCATTCCTCCAGTGGGCAACGTCGACCTTTCGGTATTGATCCTGCTCCTCATCTGCCAACTCATCCTCATCGTGCCGGTAGGCGGATTGGAACAGGCAGTCACGAGATTGTTATGAGTGAGTGGTATCGCCGCAA
>CAYOJU010000092.1:2289-4318 GCA_964404355.1 uncultured Sideroxydans sp.
CCCGGTTTCCTGCATTGCGATTCCATGAAGGGCCCCTGATATTTAATCCAGGTTTCGCCGGGGGAAATCTGCGCACACAGGATCGTGCCATCGTACCTGTTTTTCCATTTGTACCAAGGCGCGCCGGAGGCAAAGGCAGCCGAGCAGATCAGTGCCAGCATGGTCAACGCTGCGATTTTTTGTTTCATGGCATGCCCTTTCCGAGACAGATGTCAGTCCTTCTACATCAAAATCACATCGTACTGCTCTTGCGAGTAAAGCGTTTCCACCTGCAGCGAAACCGGTTTGCCGATGAAGTCGGACAGAAGCGCGAGGCTTTGTGATTCCTCGTCGAGGAACAGGTCCACGACTTGCTGCGAGCCGAGTATGCGGAATTCGCGGGCGTTGAACTGGCGTGCCTCGCGCACGATCTCGCGCAGGATTTCGTAGCACACGGTCTGCGCGGTCTTTACTTCGCCGCGTCCCTGGCAGGTGGGGCAGGGTTCGCACAATACATGCGCCAGGCTTTCGCGCGTGCGCTTGCGCGTCATCTCGACCAGTCCCAATGAAGAGAATCCGTTCACATTGATGCGGGTGTGGTCGCGTGCCAGCATTTTCTTGAATTCTTCCAGCACCAGATCGCGATGTTCGACACTATCCATGTCGATGAAGTCGCAGATGATGATGCCGCCGAGGTTGCGCAGGCGCAACTGGCGCGCGATGACTTGTGCGGCTTCCAGGTTGGTCTTGAAAATGGTGTCGTCGAAATTGCGCACGCCGACGAAACCGCCGGTGTTGACGTCGACGGTGGTGAGCGCTTCGGTTTGATCGATGATGAGGTAGCCGCCGGATTTGAGGTCGACGCGGCGCGACAGCGCGCGCTCGATCTCTTCTTCCACGCAATGCAGGTCGAACAGCGGGCGCGCGCCGACATAGTGTTCCAGCTTGGGGAGGGCGGTGGCGATGTAATCATGGGCAAACGCCATCAGCCGTTCGTGCGTTTCGCGCGAGTCGACGAGAATGCGCGAGGTATCTTCGGTTACGCAATCGCGCAGCACGCGCAGGCTGATATCCAGTTCCTTGTATAGCAGCGCCGGCGCGGCCACCCGTTGCGACTGCAGTTGCAGGTTGCCCCATAGTTTGTCCAGGTAAGCGACATCGGCGCGCAGTTCGTCATCGGACGCGGCTTCGGCCATGGTGCGCACGATATAGCCGCCTTTGTGCTCGGCTGGCAACACCAGCTGCAGTTTGATACGCAGGGCTTCGCGCTCTTCCTCGTTTTCGATGCGCTGCGACACGCCGATGTGCGATTCCTGCGGCAGGTAGACCAGCAGGCGTCCGGCGAAACTCAGTTGCGTCGAGAGGCGCGCGCCCTTGGTACCGATGGGATCCTTGATGACTTGTACCAGCAGGCTTTGCCCTTCGAACAACACCTTTTCGATGGGTTTGGCGGCATCGCCGTTGTGCTGGTTTTCCCAGATGTCGGCAACATGCAGGAAAGCCGAGCGCTCCAGCCCGATGTCGATGAATGCGGACTGCATGCCGGGCAGTACGCGTTTGACCTTGCCTACATAGACGTTGCTGACCAGGCCGCGCTGGCTGCCGCGCTCGATATGCAGTTCCTGCACGGCGCCTTGTTGCATCACGGCAACGCGCGTTTCCTGCGGGGTGACATTGATCAATATCTCTTCTGTCATGGTGCGGGATATCCGAATAGTTTCAGTAATTCTACCGTCTCATACAAAGGCAGTCCCATTACGCCGGTATAGCTGCCGTTGATATGCTTCACGAATACTCCGGCATGCCCCTGGATGCCATAGGCTCCGGCCTTGTCGTGTGCCTCGTTGGTGAGCAGATAGCGGTGGATGCGCTCTTCGCTGAGCGTGTCGAACGTGATCGTGGTCTCGGACAGACGCATTTCCAGGCGATCCTTGAATGCGATGGCGACCGCGGTGAGTACATGGTGCTTCGTGCCCGAGAGCATGCGCAGGATTTCGGCGGCGTGTTCGTGGTTGTCGGGTTTGCCGATGATCTTGTTGCGCAGCGTCAC
>CAYOJU010000092.1:4418-12314 GCA_964404355.1 uncultured Sideroxydans sp.
TTCTTCAAGGTTGTAGTAGGCGCGCACCGCGGGTTGCATGATGTGCACGATTACCTCGCCGAGGTCGACCAGCACCCACTCGCCGCTGTCTTCGCCTTCGATACTGTGTACCGTTTCGCCGAGTTCCTTGAGTTTCACCACCACATTGCTGGCCAGTGCCTTGGTTTGACGCGTGGATTGGGCGCTGGCGACGACCATGCGCTCGAACAACGGGCTGAGCTTGCTGGTGTCGATGATCTGAATGTCGAGTGCTTTGACGTCTTCCAGGGCGGAGACGACGGCTTGGGTCTTTTCTTTGGTATTTAGCATGTACGGTAAAGTGAGTTGGTGTTGATGTAATTGGCGACGGCATCCGCTACCAGGTAACGGGGGCTTTTTCCATCCGCGCAACGGCGGCGGATGTCGGTGGAGGAAATTTCCAGCGCGGGCATATCGGCGACAAAGATCCTGCCGTTGGGGGCTTCGTGCAGCGCGCCCGCGCCGGGAGCGAGGCGTTCCTGGTATTCGGTTTGCAATGCAGCATCGGCCTTGAGCATCGCATTGCCCAGTGGCAGGGCGCCGGCGCGTTGCAGCACGACGATATGCGCAAGTTCGAACAGGCGCTTCCATTCGTGCCAGGTATGCAGTTGCATGAAGGCATCGCCGCCGAGGATCAGGCACAACGGCTGCTTCGCGCCCAGTTCGACGCGCAATCCGGCCAGCGTATCCACCGTGTAGCAGGGATCGGTACGGAAGACTTCGCGCACGTCGACGAGAAAATCGGGATGGCCATTCAGGGCCAGGCGCACCATTTCCCAGCGCACCCTGGCCGAAGCCTGCGGTGCGGGACGGTGCGGCGGCGTGCCGCAGGGAACGAACCGAACCTGCGCGAGACTGCACTGTTCCAGCGCTTCCTGCGCAATGCGCAGATGCCCGTGGTGAATGGGATCGAAAGTGCCGCCCAGAATGCCGATGGGGCGAACAAGCTGCTGTGCGACCGGTTTATTGCTTTGTTCTTTCACTTTCTCCTCGCCTGCCAACTACGTAAGTTATGCCCCGATGTGCGGAATTGTGTGCTCCAGCCGCGATCGATGTGTAAATTTCCCGAGATAATAACCTACAGAGCAAGTCGGCGCATGTCCGAAAGCACTCGCGCGAGATAGGTGGTGAAGCGCGCCGCTGCCGCGCCGTCGATTACGCGGTGGTCGTAGGACAGAGAAAGCGGCAGCATCAGGCGCGGCACGAACTCGCCGTCCTGCCAAACCGGCTTCATGCTGGCGCGCGATACGCCGAGAATGGCGACTTCCGGCGCATTGATGATGGGAGTGAAAGCCGTGCCGCCAATGCCGCCCAGGCTGGAAATGGTGAAGCCGCCGCCCTGCATGTCGGCTGCGCTGAGTTTCTTTTCACGCGCGCGGGCAGAGACTTCGCCCAGTTCCCTGGCCAGTTGAACGATGCCCTTCTGGTCCACATCGCGTATCACCGGCACCATCAGCCCGTCCGGCGTATCCACGGCCACGCCGATATGGATGTATTTCTTCACGATCAGGTTTTCGCCGCCGGCATCCAGCGAGGCATTGAAATCGGGGAAGTGCTTGAGCGTGATCGCACAAGCCTTGAGCATGAAGGCCAGCGGAGTGATCTTGATGTCCTGCTTGGCGTATTCCGCGCCCAGTTCCTTGCGGAACGCTTCCATTTCGCTGATGTCGGTTTCCTCGAACTGCGTGACATGCGGGATCATCACCCAGTTGCGGTGCAGGTTGGCGCCGGAAATCTTCTTGATGCGCGAAAGCGGCTTGGTCTCGATGGTGCCGTACTTGGCAAAATCCACATCCGGCCATGGCAGCAGGCCGGACATTCCGCCGCCGCCCGTAGCTGTACCGCCTGCCAGCGCTTGCTTGACGAAGTTCTGTACGTCGTCTTTGGTGACGCGGCCTTTTTCGCCGCTGCCCTTGACCAGCGGCAGGTTCACCCCAAGCTCGCGCGCGAAGTGGCGGACGGAGGGGCTGGCATGGGCTGAAATTCTGGACTCAAACCCCTCCCCGGCCCTCCCCTTGTCAGGGGAGGGGGCGTCCGCTCCTCCCCTGACTGCGGAAGGGTCGCTGCGCAGCAGCGGGGAACCCACCGGCGTACCACTTGCGGGTGCAAGGGGAGGCTGGGAGGGGTTTGCGGTTTGAGCAATTGGTGCAGCAGCGACGGGTGCTGCAGCTTGCTGCGCAGGAGTTGCAACTGCAGCTGGCGCGGCTTGTGCAGCACTCTCACTCGCCTCGATGGTGACGATCAGCCCCCCTTCGGACACCTTGTCGCCAACTTTGACCTTCACTTCTTTCACCACTCCGGCGAAGGGAGCAGGCACATCCACGGTCGCCTTGTCGGTTTCCAGCGAAATGAGCGTCTGTTCTGCAGTTACCGAATCGCCGGCCTTCACTGCCACGTCGATGACTGCGACACCTTTGAAATTGCCGATGTCCGGCACCAATACATTTTTTATTTCGGCCACGTTGTTCTCCTCGGCTTAAACCGTCGTCGGGTTCGGTTTGTCGGGATTGATCTTGTAGAGCTTGATCGCCTTGGTCACTTCGCTTGCCGGGATGGTGCCTTCGTCCGCCAGCGCCTTCAGCGCGGTGACGGCGACATAGTAACGATCCACCTCGAAGAAGTGACGCAGTTTCTTGCGCGTGTCGGAACGGCCGAAGCCATCCGTGCCCAATGTCTTGTAACGCGCTTTGACGAAAGGTCGAATCTGGTCCGAATAAGCGCGGATGTAATCCGTTGCGGAAACCACGGGTGTCTTGGCATCCAGGCATGCATCCACATAACTCGTGCGCGGCTGAGATTCCGGGTGGAGCGTATTCCAGCGTTCGCAATCAATGCCGTCCCGGCGCAGTTCGTTGTAGCTGGTTACGGACCACACGTCGGCACCGATGCCGAAATCCTTTTCCAGCAACGCGGCGGCGGCGATCACTTCGCGCAAAATGGTGCCGCTGCCCAGCAACTGAACTTTGGCTTTCGCCTTGGCGGAACTTGCGCTGAACTTGTACATGCCCTTGATAATGCCTTCTTCCGCGCCCTTCGGCATAGCCGGGTGCGCATAGTTCTCGTTCATCACCGTGAGGTAATAGAACACGTCTTCCTCTTCCACGTACATGCGGCGCATGCCGTCCTGCACGATCACCGCCAGTTCATAAGCAAAGGTCGGGTCGTAAGAGACGCAGTTCGGGATCAGGGCGGCTTGCACGTGACTATGCCCATCCTGGTGTTGCAGGCCTTCGCCATTCAGCGTGGTGCGTCCGGCAGTGCCGCCGATGAGGAAGCCGCGCGAACGCATGTCGCCGGCCGCCCAAGCCAGGTCGCCGATGCGCTGGAAGCCGAACATCGAGTAGTAGATGTAGAACGGGACCATCGCCACGCCATGGTTGGCGTAGGAGGTCGCAGCGGCCATCCAGTCGGCCATGCCACCCGCCTCGTTGATGCCTTCCTGCAATATTTGTCCGTTGGTGTCTTCCTTGTAGAACATGAGTTGGTCGGCGTCCTGCGGCGTGTACAGCTGTCCCACCTGCGAGAAGATACCGAGTTGGCGGAACATGCCTTCCATGCCAAAGGTGCGCGATTCGTCCGGCACGATGGGCACGATCTGCTTGCCGATGTTCTTGTCTTTCACCAGGATTCCAAGCAGGCGCACGAATGCCATGGTGGTGGAGAATTCGCGGCCTTCACTGTCTTTCAGCAAAATGTCGAATGCCGGCAGGTCAGGTACCTGCAGGCACAGTGCGAGGGGATTCCGCGCCGGCAGGGTACCCATGGCCGTACCGCGTTCACGCAGGTATTTGGCTTCCTGGCTGTCTTCGGCGGGGCGCACGAAAGGCAGATTGGGCAATTGTTCATCCGTGACGGGGATGTTGAAGCGGTCGCGGAATTTGCGCAGCGAATCCTCGCCCATCTTCTTTGCCTGGTGCGTCGGGTTTTGCGCTTCACCCGATTCGCCCATGCCATAACCCTTCACCGTCTTGGCCAGGATCACGGTCGGCTGGCCCTTGTGTTTGGTGGCTGCCGCATAGGCCGCGAACATCTTGAACGGATCGTGGCCGCCCCGGTTCAGGCGCCAGAGTTCATCGTCCGACATGTCGGCGACCAGTTCCAGCAGCTCGGGATACTTGCCGAAGAATTCGCGTCGCACAAAGGCGCCATCGCGGGACTTGTAGGTCTGGTACTCGCCGTCGACGACTTCTTCCATGCGCTTCATCAGCAGGCCGGTCTTGTCCTTGGCCAGCAGGCGATCCCAGTGGCGGCCCCAGATGACCTTGATCACGTTCCAGCCGGCGCCGCGGAACACGCCTTCAAGTTCCTGGATGATCTTGCCGTTGCCGCGTACCGGGCCGTCCAGACGTTGCAGGTTGCAGTTGACGACGAAGATCAGGTTGTCCAGTTTCTCGCGTCCCGCCATGGAGATCGCGCCCAGCGATTCCGGTTCGTCGGTTTCGCCGTCGCCAAGGTAGGCCCACACCCTGCGGCCATCGGTCTGTGCCAACCCGCGGTGCTGCAGGTAGCGCATGAAACGCGCCTGGTAAATCGCCATCAGCGGGCCCAAGCCCATCGACACGGTGGGGAACTGCCAGAAGTCCGGCATCAGCCACGGGTGTGGATAGGACGACAGGCCTCCGCCATCGACTTCCTGGCGGAATTTATGCAATTGATCTTCACTCAGGCGCCCTTCGAGGAAGGCGCGGGCATAGATGCCGGGCGAAGAGTGGCCCTGGAAATACACCAGGTCGCCGCCTTGTTCGTCGGTCTGGCCGCGGAAGAAATGGTTGAATGCGACGTCGTATAAAGTTGCCGCCGAGGCGAAGCTGGCGATGTGGCCGCCCAGTTCGGACGATTCCTTGTTGGCGCTCATCACGATGGCCATCGCGTTCCAGCGCACCAGCGCGCGAATGCGGTGCTCCAGTTCGTGGTTGCCGGCGGAACGTTCTTCCTTCTCCACTGGGATCGTGTTGATGTAGGGCGTGGTGGCGCTGATCGGCATATCGTCGCCGGCCATGCGTGCGTGGTGGATCAGCTGATCCATCAGGAAGTGGGCGCGTGCGGCGCCTTCTTTTTCCAGCACGGACTGGAGCGCGTCCAGCCACTCCTGCGTTTCTAGCGGGTCGTTGTCTGGTTGCAGTGTTGCCATGGTTTGCTCTCCCTCAATTGCAACGGATCGTTCCGTCTTCTGTTACCAACCATTCCACCTTGCGGTCGGTTTTTTCTTGTGGAATCTCTTGTACTACTTGCAGTTCGAATGCCCCGGCGACCAAGGTCGGCTGGTGCGGCATACGTGCAATCAGTTTGTCGTAATAGCCGCCGCCGTAGCCCAGACGCGCACCCTCGCGGGTGAAGGCCACACCTGGCAACAAGATGAAATCCACCGTGCCCGGCGCATCCTCTTTGATGCAGCGCTCTTCCAGAGGTTCACGGATGCCCCACAAACCGGGAGCAACGTCGCGGTGCAAATCCTGCACTTGATACAAGTCCAGGTGTTTGCTGGCGCGGTTCACGCGCGGTAGCAACACGCGCTTGCCGTCGGTGAAAGCCCGCTGCAGCCAGAGTTCGGAAGTCAGCTCCGAACCGAAGTTCAGATAACCCAGCACGGTATGCGCTTGTCGGTAGGCTGTTAGTTCGCAAACAGACTGAATGACGGCTCGACTCAGGCGCAGGCGTTCGGATGCCGGCAGCTTTTCGCGGACGGCGATGATGCGTTGCCTGATTGCCTGTTTCAGCTCTGTTACTGTCATGGCCGTGTGGGCTCCATCGTCCAAGTGGTTAATTGTACAACATCTTTCTGTATATCCGACAGATACTCTCGGAAACGCCTCATGGCCTGATTACTGAAGGGGCAAACAGGTGCCTAATTGGCTAACTACTTCTGCTAAAAGTCGGGATGTGTCTGGAAATGCCGCTGACCGTCGAGGGCTGCGAGTTTTTCGGACACGAAATCACGGAAAGATTCCGTGCCCGCCCGGGTTTATCCCAGGAACAACCGATAGGCCGGATTGTCGCTCTCGTCCCAATACGGATAACCGAGGTTGTCGAGGAAGGTCTTGAGTGCTTTCTTGTCAGTGCGCGGTACCTGCATGCCGACCAGTACTCGACCGTAATCGGCGCCGTGGTTGCGATAGTGGAACAGCGAGATGTTCCAGCTATGGTCCATGCTGTTGAGGAAATTCATCAGTGCGCCGGGGCGTTCCGGGAATTCGAAGCGGAACAGGATCTCGTCTTTCGCCTCGGGCGCTCGTCCGCCAACCAGGTGGCGCAAATGCAGCTTGGCCATTTCATTGTCGCTCAGATCCAGCGTCGGCAGTTTGCTGCGTTGCAGCTTGTCGACGAGATCGGCGGTCTCCGACAGGTCCTTGACCTGGATGCCGACGAACACCTGTGCCGCTTTCGGGTCGGCGTAGCGGTAATTGAACTCGGTGATGTTGCGCTTGCCGAGCAGCGAGCAGAATTTGCGGAAGCTGCCGGGCGTTTCCGGGATGGTGACAGCAAGGATGGACTCGCGCTTCTCGCCGATCTCGGAACGTTCCGCCACGAAACGCAAGCGGTCGAAATTCATGTTGGCGCCGCTGCATACGGTGACCAGCGTTTCGCCCTTCAGCTTTTCGCGTTTGGCATACAGTTTGGCACCGGCCACGGCCAGTGCGCCTGCCGGTTCGAGAATGGAACGCGTGTCCTGAAACACGTCCTTGATCGCCGCGCATACTTCATCGGTATCGACCAGCACCACTTCATCGACAAACTGCCTGCACACGCGGAAGGTTTCTTCGCCCGCGAGTTTGACTGCGGTACCGTCCGAGAACAGGCCGACGTCGTTGAGCGTGATGCGTTTTTTCGCCTTGAGCGAACGCGCCATCGCGTCGGAATCGGTGGTCTGTACGCCGATCACCTTGATGTCCGGGCGTACCTGTTTTACGTAGGCTGCAACACCCGCGATCAAGCCGCCGCCGCCGATGGCGCAGAAGATGGCGTGGATGGGCGCCTGACGCTGGCGCAGAATTTCCATGGCGATCGTGCCCTGACCGGCAATCACATCGGGATCGTCGAACGGGTGCACGAACGTGAGTTTCTTTTCTTTCTCCAACGCATAGGCATGGGCACAGGCGTCGCTGTAACTGTCGCCGTACATCACGATTTCCACCGAACGCTGGCCAAAATGCCTGACCGCATCGATCTTCACTTGCGGCGTGGTGGTCGGCATCACGATGATGGCCTTGCAGCCAAGGCGGTGTGCTGAGAGTGCCACGCCCTGCGCGTGGTTGCCTGCCGAAGCGGCGATCACGCCGCGCTTGAGTTGTTCCGGGGTGAGTTGCGCCATCTTGTTGTAGGCGCCGCGCAGCTTGAACGAGAACACCGGCTGCATGTCTTCGCGCTTGAACAGCACGTTGTTGCCGATGCGCGCCGACAGGCTGGGCGCGAGTTCCAGCGGTGATTCGATGGCCACGTCATAGACGCGGGCGGTGAGGATACGTTTCAGATAGCTCTGCATGATGTTTCGTAGACGGTTGGGCCGGCTGCAAGATTAGCAGGAAATGGGGTTGACTGTCTTACTCCCAGGCAATCCAGAGGAGCTAAACCCCCTCTAACTCCCCCTTGTGCGAGCATCCGCTACGCGGATTGCCTGCTTACCCCACTTCAGGGGGAGAACCGAACCGGCTCCTCCCCTGATAAGGGGAGGCTGGGAGGGGTTTGATGTTACGCGCGAAACCCGATCAGCTTGTAGAAACGGGGCAGATCGCTCAAATCGTCAAACACCGCCGCCGCTCCGGTGAAGTCTTGATTGCGGGTAAACGGGTTGGTGGTGATGTAAGTTTTGATACCCGCGGCCAGCGCAGACTGCAGGCCGTTGTTGGAGTCTTCCAGCGCGATGCAGTCCTGCGGCGTGAG
>CAYOJU010000093.1:0-11566 GCA_964404355.1 uncultured Sideroxydans sp.
GCTGCCATGATGCTCCCTGTCTATATATTAATGCGGGCGCATTTTACCTCATTAGGCGCGAAGTCTCTGCATCCGTTGAAGCTGGCTTAATCCCCGTCTGGAATACTAGGGATTATAGTGAAATAGGATATTTTTATATCATCGCACCATTGATGGAAATGATCTGCCCTGAGATATAGGCCGCTTTGTCCGACGCGATAAATGCCACCAGATCAGCCACTTCTTCCGGCTTGCCCGCACGACCGACGGGGACCAGGCGTTTGATAGCGTCCTTATCGAACACTTTTTCGGTCATGGCCGATTCGATGATACCGGGGGCAATGGCATTCACGGTGATGCCGCGGCTGGCCACTTCTAGCGCCAGCGATTTGGTTGCACCGTGCAATCCGGCTTTGGCAGCGGCGTAGTTGGTCTGCCCGCGATTGCCGGTAATGGCCGCCACCGAAGAAATGTTGATGATGCGCCCCCAACGCTTGCCTATCATCGGCAGCAGCAACGGCTGCGTGACATTGAAGAAGCCATTGAGCGAAACGTCGATGACCTTGTGCCATTGTTGCGCATTCATGCCCGGCATCACGGCGTCGTCGTGGATGCCTGCGTTGTTCACCAGTATTTGTATGGCACCGTCAGCCAGCACAGTTTGCAGCGCGGTCTGCGTTTGTTCGGCATTTGCCACGTCGAAGGCGATGGCTTGTGCACTACCGCCTGCTTCCTTGATTTCGGCCACTATGTCTTCGGCGGTTTGCAATGAACTGTTGGCATGCACGTAGACGTGATAGCCGAGCGCCGCGAGTTTGCGGCATATCTCGCTGCCGATGCCGCCGCTACCGCCTGTCACCAGCGCACGTTTCATACACCCGCCCTGTCTGCGTCCAGCACCACGGTGGCGCGTCCGCTCATGATTTTGGTTGTGCCTGCATGGATATTGAATTGGTAAATAACGCGCGCTTCGTCGCCCATCACTTTTTCAGCATCAATAATAAGGTCGTCGCTCAGATTATCCAGACGCATCGTGTTGCAGGCAACATCGCGCAGTGCCGCCAGGTAACCGGCGCGGGGTTTCTGGTCATACTTCGCGTCCCACGCGCCGTGAACCGCCATCGCCTGGGCGGCGTATTCGATGCCGCACAGGGCGAGCAGAACATCGCCGGAACGCATCGGATTATCGGTATTGCGGTGTGTGCTGCTGATGCAGCGGATACGTTGCGCATCGCATTCCAGCACGCCGTCGAGCAGACACATGTTACCGGCGTGCGGAATAACTTTGGCGATTGCGGCCCTGTCCGCTAGCATGGTGTCACGCGAATGCTGAGGTGATTGTCGTCGAGGTAGGCGATGCTGATTTGCGTCGGCTTGCCACTGGCCAGTGCGGCCAGCAACGGCAACCCGCGCGCCGCCGGAGCCCCCAGACGCAATACCTCCAGTCCCGCTGATTGCATTGTTGTCTCTTGTGTTTTGCCGGAGACGAACTCCACCTCAATAACCGCCAGCGTCTTCTCGCTCTGCCGCGGCGTCAGGATCAGTGCCATTCCGAAAGCGGCAGTAATCGGTCGCACCGTATGCAGAGGCTCAGGGTAGCAATGGTCGTACGCAACCAACGCCACCACCGCATCATCCACGATCACTTGCGTGGCGGACTCCAGCAATCCCGCGACAAAGCTGGCGTCGTAGCCGCACAGACTGGTAGAAGGTTCATGCGATCCCGCTGCAATACACCAATATCCGGCCGCCGCGTTGTGCACCGAATTATGGAAACGGGTCGGCGATACTTCGCGCGGCGCAGTCGCCAGAATGCCGTTGATGGCGTGCACGTTGTCGTTATCGCCGCCGGAAGAGGTAAATACGGTAGACGCCGTTTTGGTGTCGCGCCCGGCTTGCAGGAATGCTTCCTGCCCGACTGCCAGCGCCAGTTTGATCGGCACGCCGGCACGCCGACGCTCGGCTGCAGGTAGCATTTCGGGAGCGCGCAGGTTCGTCGGCACCGCAAGATAGTCGGCTTCACCGGCCAATACCCCACGGCTCGCTACCCAACTATCCAGACCGGGACCGAGCAAACCGATTCCTTCCACAAAGAGGCGCATCATGCCTGCCTCCCCAGTACCAAGGTGCAATTGCTGCCGCCAAAGCCGAAGGAATTGCTCAACACGCGATTGATTTTCCCTGTCCCGTTTTCGATCTGGTAATTGATGGCGATGGTCGGATCAAGATGTTGCGTATTGACGCTGCCCGGCACAAAACCGTGTTCAGCAGCCATCACCGCAATGATCGCTTCGGTAATTCCCGCGGCACCCAACAGGTGCCCGGTCCAGCCTTTGGTCGAACTGCACGGCACGCTGGTGCCGAATATATCGGCGACCGCCTTGCCTTCACTGGCATCGTTGGACTTGGTCGCCGTGCCATGCAGATTGATATAGTCGATATCGCCTGTTTTCAATCCGGCGGAATCCAGCGCGCGCTGCATGGCCAGTTTTGCGCCCAGGCCTTCCGGGTGCGGTGTGGACATATGATAGGCATCGGAACTTTCGCCTACACCCAGCAAATATATCTGGTCCGGGGGATTCTGCGCCGTGGCACGTTCGATCAAGACAAAACCGGCACCTTCTCCGACCGAAATACCGTCGCGATCGGCATCGTAGGGGCGGCATGGCAAACGTGATACCAGCCCCAGCGAATTAAAACCATACAGCGTGCTCAGGCACAAGCTGTCTACACCTCCGACTACGGCCGCATCGCATACGCCTGCCGCCATCATGCGCTGCGCATTGGCGAACACCTTGGCACTGGATGAGCAAGCGGACGACACTACAAAGGAAGGGCCGGTCAGACCCAGGTAATGTGCAACGAAGCCCGCAAGGGAATAGGAATTTTGCGTTTCCGCATAATGAAAATTATGCGGCAAGGCGCCTGTCTGCGGATCCAGATGGCGGTAAGCCAATTCGGTCTGCAATATCCCGGAAGTGCTGGTTCCCATGAACACGCCGATGCGCGCGGCACCGTATTTATTTTTGGCGGCTTCGATCGCCTCGCCGAACCTATCCTGTTGCAGACACAATTGGGCCAGGCGATTGTTGCGGCAGTCGTAAGCGGACAGATCGGTACGTACGCGATAGCTGTCCAGTTCGCCAACCTTGGCAATGTATGTTTCCAGGTCGACATCCTCGAACGCGCAGGGAATCAATCCCGAACTCCGCGAGCGCAGGGCGTCCATGGTAGCCGACGAACCCAGGCCCAGACTGTTCGCGAGTGTGTAATGACTGATGATTAAGGGTTGCAAATCCAGAGAACCAATAAATATAGATAGAAAGAGGTACAAACCAAGTGTTGAAGATTCTAGCACATGATTCGATTCCGGATTTTCTCCCCGGCACTGGTCGGCTCGGTATGCTTTGATACAAGCCTGATTTATCGGGCTGCAAAAGCAAATCGGGGGCAAAGCCCCCGATTTGTTTAAAGCGTTACTGACTTATTTATCCAGCCAGATTATTTCTTCTTTTTCTCTTCTTCTCTTGGTATTGCACCGCCAAGGTCACGTGCGTTGCCGTGCATCCAGCTTACCGCAGCATCGTAGTCGTGCAGGATGGGCTTGCCATTCCACACATGTTCCTTCTTGTCTGCGATGTTGGGCACGCCATCCTTGTTGGTTTCATGGCAAGCCGCACACTTGAACGGGCCGTGTGAACCATCCGGATTGTACTGTGCGGCCTGCTTGTAGGTCGTGACGTCAGTTGTAGGCGTTACCGGATACAGACCATGGATCGACTGGTGGCAGGATTGGCATGCCAGACCAGAGTGGCCTTTGGAGTAACGCATATTGCTGTACTTGCCCGGCTGGTTGATCGGGAAAGCAACACCGCCCTGACCTTCGACAAACGGTGCAGCGTGGCAGTCGGCGCAGTGCGGGGCACCCGGCGACAGCCAGTAGTCACGGCCGTGAGTCGCAGCATCATATGGCACTGCAGTTGCACCGGTAGCACCCGGAGGCAGCTTCAGCTTCTTCACGTCAACAGCCGGATTGGCCGACAGGATCGTCACATTGAAGTCACCATCCTCGTCCACGCTGCCCATCGGACCACCGTCCTTCAACGCAATAACAGCGATATCGGGAACCATGCGATCTTTGGCCCATGTCTTCAGGATGCCGGATTGTCCCGGGGTATCTTCGCCCTTGTCGTTGAGCACAACTTTCGGATCAAGATACTTGCTCTTCAACTCGTCGGTTGTGATGCCGATGGCTTTGGCGATTTCTTCCAGAGACTTGTTGCGAATGGTCGTACCTTCCTGCTTGAACGCATTGGTCAGGTTGTCGCGCTGATACAGCTCGCGGGACAGTTGACTATGGCAGTTGGTACACCACAGGCCTTTGCCACCCTTGTCGTTGCCGATATTGGACACGTTGGTTTGCATCCATTTACCGATTGAGTTCAGGTGTTCGGGAGTCTCTACGCCGTCTTTATCCTTGCCCCTGTTGGCGTGAACGTCACGACCAACGAAACATCCGCCTGCCGCATCGCGATTGTCGCCCTGGGCATAGGTATTCTTGCCGTCCAGCGTGATCGGATACTTGTCCATCTTGCCATCCTGACGGTGAGCCGGGTGACAGCCTTGGCACGCAGCGGTACGGCCTTGCGAGTCTGGCATGGGTGCTTTGGTTTGGTGAACGGTGTGAATGGCTTGAGACAATGCCTGAATCACTACATCCTTGCCGGTCTTCGGGTCCTTGAAAGTCTTGGACTGCAAAACGCCGATCACGTTGTCCGCGTGGCACTTCTGGCACAGTACCGGGTCGCGACCCAGACGGTTATCCAGCGTACGGCCATTTGGATTGTAGTTCTTCAGGAAATCGGTACCGGTGCGATCATCGTGCATTTCCAGAATGGAAATGGACGTTGCTTTCAGGTTGGCGATCCAGTCGCTGGCGCCAAGACCTTTCCAGAATTCACGCTCTTGTTGGTATTTCACGAATTTGTCGCCATTGGCCGTCTTGTTGCTGTGGCAATTTGCGCAATTCGGAATATCAATCGGGTTCGTACCTACAAAGCGAATCGGACGTCCGGTATGTGAATCGATAACCGGTGCGCCGCTTTCCGCGTCAACCATGCTTACCCAGGCTTCCTGGAAAGGTTGAATGTCGGATTCGGTAAGGGACAGCAGATCGCCCGAAGCTGCGCGGTCGCCGAAAGGCGTCAACGGCAGACCCAACGCATCCCAGATGCCGGGATTGGTCAGTACGATAGGCACGTTGTCCAGAACAGGCGATTTGGTATAAACAATCGTTCCCTTGTCGCCGGTGTAGTGCAGATGTCCCCCCTTCATCGGGCTGGGTACTGCAGCGCCGGCAGGGCCGTTGTCACGCGGAACCGGGATCTGTATTCCGACAAATAATTTCTCCTTGTCGGCACTGGTGCCCTTGGGGTTGGTACCCTTCAGATCCTTGTACACGTACAGGTGGGAGAAATATGCATTGGCCACGTTTTCGCCTTTGTCATACTTGCCGTCGCCATTGATGTCGTAAGGCACGTCCCAATACTTGAGCTTGCTGCCTTCGGAGTAGGTATTGTCGATATGACCGTAGTCCAGTTTGAAGCGTTTCTTGCCATCAACCAGCACGGCAGGGTCTGCCGGATCGGCCTCCAGCATCTCGGGAAATTTTCGTGTTCCTGTGGAGGTCTTGATGACCTGACTTTGAATCGAGTTGTAAGGCGGCAATACGCAGCAGTACGTAAAGTCAAATCCCGTACAGTGCATACCCAACTCATAGTTAATTGTTATGTTGTAGTCGTTGATCGGTTTATCACTCGTTGGCTTTGGAGCCTTGGGCTCCGTTGCATTTGCCAGTCCGACAGCAAATGTCCAACACAACACTCCCGCAGCTAAGGTTCTGATATTCACGGAACACCCCCTGTTAATGTTGTCATCTCAAAGAAAACCATCTACCAGAACCGTCAGCGCAGCCAACAACCCGTACAGCCATCACGATTCTGCGATATTGCCAAATCGGCACTGCCAACTTCACCCGCTACTTCCAACCACGACGAAGAGAATCTTCGCCAATTCCAATTCATTATTTCTTCGCACCCCAGCCCCTACTGAACGCGGGGCAACCGGTGCGCTATTCCCTTATGACAGTCAATGCAAGTTTTCCCCGAACCGGCCATCGCAGCATCGGTATGCTGATTCCTTGCCCCCTTGGCTTGCCCATCAATATCCATGCTCTCGAAACTGTGACAATTGCGGCAACCGATCGAGTCGGACTCCTTCATGCGCGCCCACTCGCGTTTCGCCATTTCCATCCGATGGGCGTCGAATTTTTCCCGGGTATCAATGGTGCCGACTACCTCAGCCCAAACGTCGCTTGCGGCCACGAGCTTGCGGCGCATTTCGCTGAACCAGTTTCTTTTCGGCACATGGCAGTCGGAGCAGACCGCGCGCACGCCTGAAGGATTGGAATAGTGAATGGTTTTCTTGTACTCCTCAAAGTTGTAACTCATGGTATGACATGAGGTGCAAAACTCCAGCGAGTTAGTCGCTTCCACGGTCGTCGTGAAGCCGCCGACAACCACTGCCAAGGCGACTACGGTTGCCAGTGCATATAGTGAATAACGAATGATTGGCCTGCACAGGGCTCGCCATACCCCTCCCGAACCTTTCGTGGTAATTGGTTCCGACATTTCCCTGTGTGCTCCCCGATGTATTCATTGCCGTCTTCAGTCATTAACATGAGTGTTTCACGGTCTGTTTTTGCCACACCGACTTTTACTTGAAGCTGGCGTAGTAATTGATAAGCGCTTCTATATCGGCCTTCTCGAGTTCATCCATCTTCAGCTTCATCTTTTTTGCGATGGGGCGCTTGCCGGTATTGAACTCATCGAAAGCATGCCTGAGGTAAGGCATCCACTGTCCGGCCGGCATGCCGGCTTCATCCTTGGCCACCGTCCCGCCTTCCGTGTGGCATTTTTCGCAGTAGATCTCGTGGATCTCCTTGCCCTTGACTGCCAGCGCCGGATCAAACTTCTGCTGCTTGGCACGAACGAATTTCTGCTTGGCAAAATATTGGGCGACTTGCTTGATGTCGTTTTCGTTCAGATCCTTGACCATCTTGCACATATCCGTTTTCGTGCCCTTCTTGCTACCGGAGCGGAATTCAGTCTCGGGACAGGCGCGGTCTTGAGTCTTGTATGCCTTGAGATTGTTGACCAGGAATTCAACAGAGTAACCGCCGATGATGGGCACTTCGGGTTCAGTACTGGCTCCGCCTTTGCCGTGGCAGTTCGCGCAGGTTTCGACCAGCTTGTTCACGTCTACCGCCCATGCCTTGGCTGTAAGAGAAAGGCTGATCACAACAGCACAAACCATCAATGTGTATTCGGTATACCTTTTGATCATGATATTGCTATGTCCCCGTTAAATTTGTAATGACATCCAGCATTCACTGGACACGCCAGCGCATGCAAAATATAAAAGCTTCAGTTTGTTGCCGCTAAACATTCCCGCAAGCAACTGACTAATTTTTACAAAGTACAGGGAAGAGAATAGACGCGTGCCTCCACGCGTTCATAGAAATGCCTTGATTGATCTCCCTGACTTTATTTACCAGCATCAACTTTGGGTGCGCCAGCGCGCAATACCCGAATGGCTGTGTAGTTTTTTGTATTAAAGAATAATAATCACTATAGCGTCCATAACCACTATAGGGGGGAGAGATAACTCCAAGGGGTTATACGTCTTATCGACGAGATGGCAATATTTGCTGCGAATTCATACTGTTTCGAGCCAGAAGGGGCAACGGGGAGCGGCGGCGTCCGTTTCTCGCCATGTCCCGGAAGCAGCTTTTATTTTAGGTCAGGCGTCGCTTTGCCAAGAAAGGGCAGGATGTTTTCGTTAAACGTCTCGCGATCTATCTGTCCATGGTGAGTATAGGCCACTCGTCCATCTCGATCGATCACGACCGAATAGGGAACCATGCCGCTATTGTTGCCCCACGATTCCATCAGAGTTCCATTCTTTTTCAGATCCACGACCAGCACGGGATAATTGATTTCCAGCGTGCGCTGTACATTGCGAAGTTTTTTTTCCTCGTCCAGTCCCACGCCGACGATTTGCAGTCCCCGTGTTTTGTACTGTTCCTGATAGATCACAAAATCACGAATTTCGCTAAGACAGGGAGAACACCAAGTCGCCCAGAAATTGAGCACCACCACTTTGCCTCTCCAATCCGCCAGGCTATGCGTCGCCCCATCCAGCCCCATCGCCGAAAGAGAGTGTATTTTTTCCCCCTCAACGGCATGAGTAGCCGACGTTTTCAAATCAGTGCCGCCACCGTCCCGACCGGTATCGCTCCCCGCAAAAGCCGTCCCGGCCACAGCGAAAGCTGCAAAAATGAGCAGGCAGTTTCTGGCTCCGAACATGAAATTATTTTTCGGGCTGCCTGGGGGCTTTTTCTTCGCGTGCCTTGATGACCTTCCAGGACACCGGATAACTGCGTTCCAGCTCACCCAGATAAGGCGGAAGCTTTTCATTGATGATCATTTGCCTGACCCGGTCGCTCACTTCTGCATAAGTTTTCTGACCTTTGGCTTGATGCTCAAGGATTGTCAGCAGGTGAAAGCCCACTTTCGTTTCAATCACGTCGCTGACCTGGTTGTCTCCCAGCTTGGCAAGCGCATTGTCAAGTTCAGGCATGCCACGGCCTTCGGCAATCCAGCCCATATCGCCATTCTGCTTGCGCCCGGCCGGGTCAATGCTGTATTGGCCTGCCAGGGTAAACAGGCTTTCACCTTTGAGAATACGCGTCCGCAGCGCTTCTGCTTCCTGGCGGGTCGCCACGACCAACTGCCCCACGTGACGACGCTCCGGTATCCTGGCAACTTCGGGATGTTTGTCAAACCAGTCCCGCATGGTTTTTTCATCCGGGATCCATTCTTTGGTTTTGGCCTCCATCATAACGGACGGCAAACGCTCGGACTGGTATTGTTCCAGTTTGCCGGAGATATCAATGCCCTCTTTCTCGGCGGCTTTTGCGGCCAATAACATCTCCCCGCGATTGTAGAGTTGTTCCTTTACCCATTCCGGGTTGGGCAGTACCGGATGCTCCCTGACATCGACGATATCGCCGTAGCTAATCCTGAAACTGCTCCCTTCCATCAGCACGGTTTCCGCCTTGATGCCGGGTTTGATCCGTTCCTCAAACAATTTGGTCTGGTCTCTTTTCAGCATGTTTTGCAGGGTGACCAGCTTGAGGGTCTGGTACTGTCCGTTTACATATGCGGCCTTGGCAGCCGTCATGCCGTCCGCGTCACCCTTGAATTGTTTCTTCATGGCTGCCAGCGTATCCGCCGGAACGACAATTCGTTCGCGCAGCTTTTCCATATAGAAACGATAGAGTAGTCCCAGACGAAAGTTCTCCATTTCCTTTTGATAAGCCTCGGTCTTGTCCAGTCCCAGTCTGCGCGCTTCCAGGGTCAGTAACCGCGCAGCAACCAGCCTGCGCAGCATGTCGCCGCGCAGGCCGGCCTGATCATCCTCATCCATCGAGGTCATCTGGTTCGCAAACGGCGAACTTGCCATTGCGACATCCAGATCCTCAGAGCTGACTTGCAATGTGCCGACCGTCACCAGCGCCTGCGAAACGGCTAGCGCCGGAAGTGCGGCGAATGCAAGAATTGAAGCCATCGCCAGATTCTGAAGAACACACAAATTATTTTTCATACGATCCATTCTTTCCTTGTTGGGTGAATACTGCTCCGAAGAACATGCATGAATCATTGAGTCTAATGTGATATTTCCAGCCGATCCGTTTCGTAAATTATTGTTTTGCGATCATCCTGAAATCAATCCCTCATCGCCAATGGCGTCTGCGTATTGCGAATAGTCGTGTAAGCCTGATAGTTCCAGGAAAAGGACAGGCCGGTACTGAACAGACTGCGGGTATTGCGGAAAGTTTTCACACCGCGCACGAACGACGAGCGGAACGACGACACTTCCGCGTAAGCCTCCAGCAGCCCTTCGTAGGCCTCACGCGGCGACATGCCATTCATTTTGAACACGGGCTCGAAAATTGTGTAATGCCGCCAGTCGTTGGGGTAATCGGTCAGCAGCAAGCGGTTCTCCTCGACCATCTGCTTGTAAAAGGCAGTGCCGGGCAATGGTGTCTCCAGCGTCATTTGCACGGCATCGATCTCGTTTTCCAGCACAAAATCAATGGTGCGGCGGAAGGCATCCTTGTTCTGTCCCTCGGTGCCGAAAATAAAACAGCCCACGATGGCAATGCCATGATCGTGAATCTTCTTGATCGCGTCGCTGAAGTTTCGCGTACTCGGTCGCAAGTTGACGGACTTGTGCATTGAATCGATTGTGGCTGCATCCAGCGATTCGAATCCGATCAACATCCCCTTGCAACCGCTGCGCTGTGCGGCCTTCAGGACATCGTCGTGTTCGACGATGCTGAGACAGGTCTGTCCGCCCCATTCCTTGTTGCAATCCTTCAAGCGATCGAAGAAGTCTTTCGCGCGCCTGATGTACCGCGGTCCCTGGCCGACGATGTTATCGTCGACGATGAAAATTCGTTTCGACTTGATGGAGTTAATCTCATCGATCACGCTGTCGATGTTGCGCACCCTGTAGCGCGAGCCGTTGAACGCTGTAACTGAACAGAAATTGCAGTTGATCGGACAGCCGCGCCCTGTTTGTACCGTCTCCACGAAGTACTTGCCTTTGAGCAGATCGCGACGCGGCGCCAGCAGATTTTCGATCTCTGGAGGTTCGGTCATCCGATAAACTTTCTGCATCTGCCCGTGCTCAAAATCTTCCAGCAACTTCGGCCAGATATTCTCGCCTTCTCCGACCACGATCGCATCGGCATAACGCAAAGCCTCATCCGTCATGTACGAAACATGGATTCCGCCCATCACCACCGGAATGCCACGCGCGCGAAAACTGTTTGCAATTTCATAGGCGCGTGGCGCCAATGGGGTCATGCAGGTGATCCCGACCAGATCGACCCGTGCATCAAAATCCAGGTCTTCCATCGCCTCATCGATAATCTGCACATCGTAGTGCTCCGGCGTATAGCGCGCGATGATCGCCAGATTGAGCGGCGGTAACGCCAACACCTTGATGTTGGAATGCAGGCTTCCCTTGTAAGCCGGATTGATGAGGAGGATTTTTTTCATGCACACGTTCCTTAAAATGTTCGCTTGCCTTTTTCCAAGCATATCAGAAATCCGACATTGCCCTGCAAGCCTGATCAGGCAGTCGTTCCAACACAAAAGCAAACACCCCTCACCGGGAATGCCGGGAGGGGTGTTTACTGGAAGTGTTTCCCAGGTGCAGAAGCAACAAAGCCCTCACGAGGAGGGCTTTGTTGTTTGTAAGGAGTCTGACGATGACCTACTTTGGCTCCGACATCACATCAATGAAACCGATGTGAGTCTCCACCGCAACGAGCCAAACAGAGCCTCGTTGTCACTGCGTTCAAGTAAGTCGTTATCAAACCCACAAAGCAAAAGACCCCGCCTTTTGGGCGGGGTCTTTCACTTTATAAGGAGTCTGACGATGACCTACTTTCACA
>CAYOJU010000094.1:0-11534 GCA_964404355.1 uncultured Sideroxydans sp.
AACAGATCCACGACGGCGAAGCCGATATATTGATCGGCACGCAGATGCTGGCCAAAGGCCACGACTTCCCCAACCTCACACTGGTCGGCGTCATCAGCCCGGACGGCGCGCTCTACAGCGCCGACTTCCGCGCTTCGGAAAAACTCTTCGCGCAACTCACGCAAGTCGGCGGTCGCGCCGGTCGTGCCGACAAAGCGGGCGAAGTCATCGTGCAAACAGCTTTCCCCAACCATCCGCTGTTCCAGGCCCTGCGCGCGCACGACTACGAGATCTGGGCACAGACCCTGCTCGCCGAACGCCAGATGGCGGGCTTTCCGCCTTTCGTGTATCAGGCACTGCTGAGTGCGGAAGGCAAACAAGAAGGTGATGCCTGGAATTTCCTCAAGCAGGCGCGCACTGCGGCGATGGAATTGCACATGCCCGTTGAAGTGTACGGTGTCGTCCCCGCCGCCATGCCCAAGCGCGCTAATCACTATCGCGCGCAACTGCTGGTGCAGAGCGACAAGCGCAAGGCGTTGGGGGAATTCCTGCGGGCTTGGAAGCCGATACTGGATGAGATGCCGGCGAACAAGTTGCGATGGGTGCTGGATGTTGATCCGATGGAGTTTTGAGACTGGAAACTTAGTTTGTGATAACGCCGTTTTGAAGGGATGAAATGCCGTGTTATGGTTTGTGTAGTCCTACAAGTTATGAAGATGAATATGCTGCATCTGCTAAAGGAGAAGAAATGTTTGAAATCGGCGAAATAAACCATAGCGCAGCCTATCGGCTCGCCAGCCAAGTGATTATTCCCAGATTACGCGTTGAGGTATTCCCAGCGAAAGGTTCTGAGCCATTTAGCCTGCGTGATGAAGTCTACGCCATACTGAACAACGAGGTTGATAAAGGAACTGTGACGCGAGAACAACTTGAAACAACTTGCCGCGTGAGTGGCAAGGGCGTCAACACATCCTTAGCCTCGCTGACTCGGTGGTATGTCCGACATCTACTCATTTCGTCTAATGAAATCATGTCGTCCGATACCAGAGGTCTATTTATTCTGACCGATCCCACAGCGATTGAAGAGGAGCAAATCGAAGAGGCGGAGGGCGTGGAATCTTTCAAGGGTTCAATCTACGCATATACCTTTCCATCTCTCAATGGAAGCATGATTAAGGTCGGAAGGGCGTCGGGCGATGTTGAAGAACGCATAAGACAACAACTCGGCACCGCTAACCCGGAACTCCCAAAAATACTTCGCACTTGGTCGGTAGGGGATATTGAAGCAATGGAGACCGCTATTCATGGCATTCTGAAAGCGCGTGGCAAATGGGTAGACGCTCCGAGAGCAAAAGAGTGGTTTCGCTCTAGCGTTGAGGAAGTTGAGTCAATAATCAAGTTCGTAAACGAGGGCTAACGAGCGGATTAATGCACGGGGTCAGGAGGGTCAGGTCTAGATTCATAGCGCTTCGTTTCTAGACTCAGCCCCGTGTTACCCAACGAAAAGAGTAATATCGAATTCCCAAATCCAGATCCCAACCTCAGACTGAGAAAGGAATACCGCTATGCCTACGACACATGAAAATCTTGAAGAGGCCTTTGCCGGTGAGAGCCAGGCCAATCAGAAGTACCGCGCCTTTGCCAAAATGGCAGAGCAGGATGGCTTCGTATCAATTGCCAAGCTATTCCGTCTCACGGCAGAAGCCGAGCGCATTCATGCGGAAGGACACTTGAAAGCACTGGACGGTGTGGGTTCCACTGCAGACAATCTTCAGGCCGCGATCGGTGGCGAGACGCATGAATTCCGCGAGATGTATCCTCCCATGCTGAAACAGGCGATCGCAGAAGGACACAAAGCTAAAAGGATGTTCGAGTTTGCTGTCGCTGCCGAGGAAGTCCACGCCAAGCTCTACAAGCTGGCGCTGGAAGCTGTCAAGCAGGGGAAAGATTTAGTGGCCGATTTCTATCTCTGCCCCATTTGTGGATATATCGAAATGGGCAAGCCGGAAAAATCCTGTCCGGTTTGTGGTACCAAGCCTGAAAAGTTCGTGATGGCAACGTAAACCGCTCAACCTCAATTTCTTTAAACTGCAAAGCAAATTGAAAACCTCATGGCACGCGACAAAGGTCTTGAAGAGCTGGTTAACGATGAACTGAGATCGGTGCATGGCATCACAGACAAGGCCATGTTCGGCGGCTGGGCGTGGCTGCTGAACGGCAACCTGCTCTGCGGTGCGCGCGACGACGGAATGCTGGTGCGGCTAGGCAAGGACAATGAAACGTGGGCGCTCAAAATGCCGGGCATTGTTCCGATGATCTCGGGTACCAGGCGCATGCACGGCTGGGTTCGGGCCGACTCACAGGCATTTGGAGATGATGCTCTCCGTCAAAAGCTGGTCACCTATGCGCTCGATTTTGTTCGGTCGCTGCCTGCGAAATAATGGCATGGCTCTATATGATGGGTATCCTTCGTCAACCCATCCTGCTTTAACACTCGTCTTGCCACATGGAACCACCATTAACATTTGTCGAAGCCACCCTGCATGATCTTGACCGGATCATGGATATGGAAGCCCAGGGATTTGCCTCCGGAAACACAGAACTTCGCGAAGTCTATGAGCGGCGCATCAGAACATTTCCGCAAGGTTCATTGATCGCGTTCTCGGGTTCGGAATATGTCGGCTGCATATTTTTCGAGATTTGGAAGGAATCTTTCCTTCCCGTTGCAGAACACTTTGCGCTGGGTCACGATATTCTTGAACGTCATGACCCGGTGCTTGGCACCGAGCTGTACATCACCTCGATGACAATCAGTCCCGCCTTCCGTGGGAAGGGACTGGGTTCGCAGATTTTTCAAGGCTGCATCAACCGTGTCGCTACGGCATACCCGCAGCTGACTTCCGCCTTGCTGCTGGTAAACGAAACCTGGGTGCAGGCTCGCGCTATCTATGAAGGCGCCGGGTTCAGGGAGGTGGTACGCTTCAAGAACTTTTTCAGTCCGGATGGCATGACGCACGAGGATGGAATCGTGATGCGTTGTCTGATTCAAAGAAATTAGTTTTGTCTGGAAATTTTAGGGGGATGGTTCAAAATATCTTCGGGTATAAATCGTCATGATCAGAATCTGCGCCGTGATCGTACCGGGGCTGATATTCGCTGGCGTTATTTCCAATCCTCAAGGAGTCATTCATGGCGCTATTTTTTGCCTTCAAATCCAACGGCACCACCGGTTTCGGCTACAACTCAACCGCAGAGGATGTGACCGCAGGCCTTTCCCTGACGGGCAAGACGATACTGGTCACGGGCTGCACGTCGGGCCTGGGCGAGGAGGCATGCAGGGTGCTGTCGCTGCGCGGCGCTCACGTCATCGGGACGGCGCGAACAAAGGAAGCGGCGGACAAGGCTTGCGCCAAGTTGTCGAGCAAGGGCACCGGCTACGCCTGTGAACTGGCCGAGCCCAAGTCGGTGCGCGCATGCGTCGCGCAAATCCGGCGCGACGGCCACCGCCTCGATGCCATTATCTGCAACGCAGGCATCATGGCGCTGCCCAAGCTGCAGAAAGCTTGCGGCTACGAGTTGCAGTTCTTCACCAATCACATCGGGCACTTCATGCTCGTTACCGGGCTGCTCGACAGCCTTGCCGACGAGGGGAGGGTGGTGATGTTGAGCAGTGCGGCCCACATGCAGGCTCCCAAAGGCGGCATTCAGTTCGACAACCTTCGCGGCGAGCGTGGTTATAGTCCGTGGGGCAATTACGGACAGTCGAAATTTGCCAACCTGCTTTTTGCCAGGGAGCTTCAACAAAGCTTTGCCGGTACGAAAAAAACGGCCTATGCAGTGCACCCCGGTGTCATTCACACGAATCTGGCGAGAAACGCGGGTGGCGTCATACAGTCGTTGTTTGCCATAGCGGGGCCGCTGTTCCTCAAGACCATTCCGCAGGGCGCCGCCACCGAGGTCTTCGCTGCCGTGCATCCCAAGGCACGGGCATTGGCGGGCCAGTACCTTGCCGACTGCAATGCGGCAAAACCGAGGAAAGATGCCGAGGATGCCGCGCTCGCCCGGCAACTGTGGACCGTGTCGGAGCAGATCGTGCAAGGTTTATCCGCCTAGATCGCTCCGTTTGGCCCATCCTGCCGGCGGCTGCCGGTCGGGTTACAATGTCAGACCCGATTGTGATGATTCCCTATGTCTGACAACGCTAAATTACTGGAATCCCTTGCCGCCATTACCGGTGGCGACGGCGTACTGACCGGCGCGGATGCTGCGCCATATGGCAAGGACTGGCGCGGCCGCTATGTGAACGAAGCGCTGGCGGTGGTGTTCCCTTCCGATACGCAGCAGGTTAGCGAGGTGGTGAAGCTGTGCGCCGCGAACAAAATCAGCATCGTGCCTCAGGGCGGCAATACCAGCCTGTGCGGTGGTTCGGTACCACTGGCGGGGCAGATACCGCAGATCATCATCAACCTTTCGCGCATGAACCGCGTCCGCGAAATTGATGCCACCAACTACACCATGACGGTCGAAGCGGGCTGCAAGCTGGAATCGCTGTACGCCGCGCCGGAGGCGGCGGATCGTTTGTTCCCGCTGGGGCTGACTGCGGTAGCGCCGTATTGCGAGATCGGCGGCAACCTTTCCACCAATGCGGGCGGCATCAATGTGCTGCGCTACGGCACGGTGCGCAACCTGGTGCTCGGGCTGGAGGTGGTGCTGCCGGACGGGCGTATCTGGGATGGTCTGCGCCGCCTGCGCAAGGACAACACCGGCTACGACCTCAAGCAATTGTTCATCGGTGCGGAAGGCACGTTGGGTATCATCACTGCCGCTGTCGTTAAGCTCTATCCCCTGCCCAAGTCGATGGCGGTCGCCTGCATCGCGGTGCGCGACCCTGCCGTGGCAGTGGCGCTGCTGGCGCATCTGCGCGCGCGCTGCGGCGATACCATCGATGCTTTCGAATTTATTTCGCGCTCCAGTCTCGAACTGGTGTTGAAGCACATTCCCGATGCGCATGAACCCTTCGGCCAACAATATGAGTGGCTGATCGTTACGCGTCTCACCGATGTGCTGCCTGTTGCGCTGGATGACGCCTTGCGCGCAGCGCTGGAATCGTTCGGGGTGGGCATTGCCGAGTTCGAGGTAACTGCCGACAAGGCCTACGCCGAACGCTGGTGGAAGCTGCGCAAGAATGTAGCCGAGGCACAAAAGGCCGAGGGCATCAGCATCAAGCACGATATCTCGGTGCCGCTCAGCCGCGTGGCAGAATTCCTGGCTGAGGCGAACGCGGTCCTGGGGGCAGCGTTCCCCGGCATACGCATCGTCGCTTTTGGTCACATGGGCGACGGCAACATCCATTACAACGCCTCCATGCCGGATGCCGCGCACAACAAAACCTTCATCCAGCAGCACGAGCAGGAAGTGCGGCGCATGGTGCACGACATTACAGCCGGGCTCGAAGGCAGCATTGCCGCCGAGCATGGCGTTGGGCAGCTCAAGCGCAACGAACTTCCGCTTTACAAGAGTGAAGTGGAAATGGAACTGATGCGCAGCATCAAGAAAACGCTCGATCCACAAGGGCTGATGAATCCGGGAAAAGTCGTTTAACGAAAACGAAAGGACGATGATGAAACAGTGGATATTTCTGTCAATTGCCATCGTCAGCGAAGTCATCGGTACCTCGGCACTGAAAGCCACCGGGGAATTTACGCGGCTGTGGCCGTCGGTTATCGTGGTAATCGGCTATGTCTCAGCTTTCTATTTTCTGACGCTCACCCTGCGCACTATTCCCATCGGTATTGCCTACGCCATCTGGTCGGGAGTCGGCGTTGCCCTGATCACCCTGGTGGGGTGGCTGTTCTACAAGCAGACGCTGGATGTGCCGGCATTCGTCGGCATTACACTCATCGTTGCGGGCGTGGTGGTGCTGAACGTGTTCTCCAGGGCGGTGCCGCACTGAGATGCCACGAGAGCGCGTTGCGATATAGGGGGAAGAAATGTCGGAAAAATTGGTCTATGTCAAAACCCCAAAGGGTGTTGAAGAGATAAGCAAGCGCAGTCACGGACTGTCGCCGCGGGCGCGGCAGACGCTGATCATGCTGGACGGCAAACGCAGCATTGATGACGTGATGGAAATGCTTCCGGGAGACGAAACGCTGGAACTTCTGGATGAATTGTTTGCCAATGGTTTCATCGACGCGCAGCAGGAATCACTTGCTGCGGAGGCTCCGAAAGCAAAATCGGCAGCACCCAAACCGACGGTGGCAAAACCCGTTGTCCCGGCTGAGCTTCCGCAGAGCGAGGCCGAGCGCCTTCAAATTGCAAAGAACTTCATGCGCAATACGGTGCAAACCTTTCTGGGCGGCATGGGCTCGGGCTTTATCAGCCATATCGATAAGTGCAACTCCATTGAAGAGTTGCGCCGGAATTTTGGTCCGTGGAAAGAGGCGATTGAACTCTCCAGAGACGGCCGCAAACAATTGCTGGACCTGGAATATCGTTTGATGAAGATGTTGTAGGAGTTGCTGCAGGCTGCATCCAGATCCAATCCCTAGTTGCTGCCCCACATACGCCCTGTTCACCATTACTTTTCCCCGGATAAACGGCGCAACGCTTACCCATGCTGTAAGGCCGCTGTAAGGGAGTGCAAACCGTTTTGCGATAGACTTCAGGAAACCACGAAGTTGGTAGGGGTCTGAAAAGGAGGCAGAAAAATGACGACAACTCGGATTTATGTAAAAACGCCAAAAGGAATCGAAGAACTTAACAGTCGCAGTCATGGTTTGTCCCCCAAGATGCGACAGATGCTGATTTTACAGGACGGCAAGCGCAGCCACGGCGAAATAGCGGAAATGGTCCCGGATGGCGAGGAGATGTTGGCAAAGTTGATTGCCGACGGCTTTATCGCTCCGTTGCAACAATCCTCCGGAGAAGAGAAGTCCACAGCAAAGATCGAGCGCCCGGAAAACGACGCGGAGCGCTTTGAAATGGCGAAAAACTTCATGCGCAACACGATTCAGACATTCCTTGGCGTATTGGGCTCTGGCGTAATCAGCCAGGTAGATAAATGCAACAATTTTGACGAGTTGCGCCTCGTTTATGGCCCATGGAAAGAGGCGATGGAATTTTCCAACGATGCCCGCAATCAACTCGCAGATCTGGAAAATCGACTGGCAGCATTACTGTCCTGAACGTGGGTGCGTACTGAACGCGCCTTCCCGATCTGATGTATCCGGATAAAGTCGTATGACGCAACCTTGAACAAGCAAAGCTTGAGGAGAAAGAACGATGTCGACAAACCAAACCTATGTAAAAACGCCCAAAGGCATAGAAGAAATGAACAGCCGTAGCTTCGGTTTGCCGCCAGACGCCTGGAAAATGCTGGCCCTGCTGAACGGCAGGCGCCGACGCGGCGACTTGGCCGAGTTCATGCCGGATAGAGATTGCGAATCGCTGCTGGCAACGCTGGAGGCGGGAGCGTTCATCGTGCCGTTGGAGTCCACGGCAGAATCCACCCGGCGCCCGAGGTTCGAGCCGCCGAAGGACGAGGCGGAACGTTTCGACATGGCGAAAAACTTCATGCGTAACTCGGCGATTGCCTTCCTCGGCAGCATGGGCTCCGGCTTCATTAGTCAGGTGGATAATTGCCAGAATTTCGAAGAGCTGCGCCAGCAGTTCCAGCCCTGGCGCGAAGCGATAACGCTCTCGAGTGATGGCCGCAAACAGGTGGCTGAGCTGAGCATGAGACTGGCGGCGTTGCTGTCGTAATACAGGAACGGCGCATCTAGCATTTTTCGCGCAGTCGCGGGAATATGGTGGTACAAAGTCATGTGGCAGCATTCCGCTGCCGCTGTCCGATTCGGTCAGAGGAGGAGCGCATATGGCAAACCAACCTGAAATTACCAACATGGCCCTGTTTTGCGACTTCGAGAACGTGGCGCTGGGCGTGCGCGATGCCAAGTACGCGCAGTTCGACATCAAGAAAGTGCTGGAACGCCTGCTGCTGAAAGGCAGCATCGTGGTGAAGAAGGCCTATTGCGACTGGGACCGCTACAAGGAATTCAAGGCGACCATGCACGAAGCCGCTTTCGAACTCATCGAGATTCCGCATGTACGCCAGTCCGGCAAGAATTCCGCCGACATCCGCATGGTCGTCGATGCCCTCGACCTCTGCTACACCAAAGCCCATGTGGATACCTTCGTCATCATCAGCGGCGATTCGGATTTCTCGCCGCTGGTGTCCAAACTGCGCGAGAACAACAAATATGTGATCGGCATCGGTGTGAAGGATTCGACTTCCGATCTGCTGAGCGCCAACTGCGACGAATTCATCTTCTACGACGACCTGGTGCGCGTGCAGGAAGCGAAAAAGAAGCAGGCCGCCAAGAAGGCGCCTGCCAAAGTGAAAGCGGAAACCGCGAAACCGGCTGAAGGAAAAGGTGAAGACGAAAAACGGCAAGAGGCGCTGGAGTTCCTGGTCGAGACCGTCGAGGGGCTGATCTCCGAACGCGGCTCCGACGAAAAAATATGGGGTTCCATGGTCAAGACCACCATGCAACGGCGCAAGCCGGGCTTCAACGAATCGTTCTACGGTTACCGCTCATTCAGGGAGATGATGGAGGATGCACAGAAACACAAGCTGCTTGAGCTAATGCGTGATGAGAAATCGGGGCAGTATACGATTCGGTTGCCGGCGGGGGATTGATGGGCTGGGGCTGAGCATAGGGATGCCCAGCAATTATAACTAACACCGTCGGGGGTAGCCCGACAGCTAGTTACCTTTCTTGTCTTGCCAAGAAAGGTAACCCAAAGAAGGCGCCCCCGGTGCGCCGCCCCTTCGGGGTTCCCTCGATATTTCACAAACAAACGGGGCTGCGCAACTCGCCCTAACAGGGCACACAAAACGTGCCCTGTCGCGGAGCTCGGACAGTGCTCGCCTAAAGCTCCGCTTGTTTGCGAAATATCGAGGCGGCGCACAGGGGAAGGAAATTCAAGAGCGGTTTTGTGTGGGCACTTGTGCCCACTTTGTTTTTCTGTGTAGTTGGGCGCGAAGCGCCCAGCTACAGGGTTGGCTTTGCTTTTGATTTTGGTTCTTTGCTTTTTCCTCCCCTGTTCCGCCACCGAGTAGCGGAGGTGGGGCAGGGAATTCTGACGAATATGTTTGAGCACGTGGACGCGCAGCGGATCGTGCGAGTTTATGAGGAAGCCTGACCAGTTGAGCAACGCAGGGAACCCCGCAGGGGCGGCGCGCTGGGGTCGCCTTCTTTTTGGTTACTTTTTCTTTGGCGAAGCAAGAAAAAGTGACTAGCTGTCGGGCTACCCCCGACGGTGTTGGTTCTGAATTTGCAGATTAGAGGGCTTCGCCCACCCTTCGATACGGCTACGCCTACTGGTGAAACTACTAGCCATTCGACTAAGCCTGCTAGCGGGCAAGTCGCTGGTTATCAGGACGAACGGCCTGAGGCGTGCCACCCTCAACCTGCGCCGCCCGACTCACCGGCAACCGAATCGTAAACGTAGTCCCCACCCCGATCTCGCTCACCACCTCAATATTCCCGCCATGATCCCTGATGATGCCGTAGGAAACCGAAAGCCCAAGCCCCGTTCCCTTCCCCACAGGCTTGGTGGTAAAGAACGGATCGAAAATCTTCGGCAGTATGTCTGCAGGAATGCCTTGCCCGGTATCCGCGAATACAATTTCCACCTCGTCGTTTTGGCAACGGGTAGAAATGGTGATCTTCCCATGTTCGGCAATGGCTTGTGCCGCGTTGACCAGCATGTTCATGAACACCTGGTTCAGGCGTGAAGGAATGCATTCGACCAGCGGCACTTCGCCGTAATCGCGAACCAGTTCGGCCTTGTACTTGATTTCGTTCCAGACCACGTTGATTGTGCTTTCCAGCCCGGCATGGATATCGAATTGTTGCCACTCGGTTTCGTTTATGCGGGAAAAGTCGCGCAGGTCTTGCACAATGCGGCGCACGCGATCAGATCCTTCGAGAGACTCGTCGATCAGGTTTCGCAAATCGCCTTTCAGGAACGCGAGATCCGCGCTGCGCTTGGCCTGTGCTATCTGTTCGCTAATTTGCGGATGCTCTTGCAGCAAGGAATCGGCGCTTTCATAGGCCGCGATGACGTTCAACAGGCTTTCGGAATATTCATTGAGCCTGGACAGGTTGGAGCGGATAAACCCCATCGGATTGTTGATTTCGTGCGCAACGCCGGCAGCCAGCTGGCCGATGGCGGCAAGCTTTTCCGATTGCAGCAGCTGGTTTTGCGCTTCTTCCAGTTTGCGTATTAGCACCGCCTGTTCCGCTTTTTCCTGAAGCAGCAATTCTTCCATCTGTTTGCGCTGCGTAATATCGCGCAGGTCGACGATTACGCAACGCTCACCGCTCATGTCGACGATCTTTCCGGAAATCAGCACGGTCACAATCGTGCCGTCTTTGCGTCGCAGCGGTGTTTCGAAACCGAGCACTTCACCGTCGCGCTCCAGTTGCTTTCGCCACTCTTGCCGATGTGCTGGTTCTATCCACAACCCAAGATCGCCCGACAGGGTGGAGTGACCGAGCATTTCATTGCGTTCGTAGCCGAAATACTCGGCGTAGCTGTGGCTGATTTCAAGCAATACGCCATCGCGAAGACGCGTTAGTGCCATCGGGTCTGGCGTCATACTGAACATGGCCGAGAATTTTTCCTCGGATTCGCGCAATGCCTGTTCGGCCGCGAGGCGCTGGCTGATGTCGCTGCAGACGGCCATCGAATAGGCCTTGCCGTCGTAGTCGAAGGGGGCCGAATTGAGCTCGATCGGAATCAGGTGGCCATCACGGTGACGGTGTTGCGTCTTGAAGTTGCGCATCTGCCCCGCACGTCGGCGGACCGCCAATTCGCCATCCTTGCCCCAGACTTTGGGGGGCGCACTCGGGTCGATGTCGGAGACACGCATCTGCTGCAATTCCGCGGCCGAGTAGCCAAGCTCCTTTTCCGCTGCAGGGTTTACATAAAGAATGTTCCCATCCAGATCCAGCCAGTAAATACTTTCAACCGTATTCTGTACCGCCAGCATGGCCATGCGCAGTTGTCGTTCCTCAATGCGCCGCGCGGATTCGGTGCGCAGAGTAGCGTTACCGAGAATGAGCGCGAGCAAGCTCGTAAGTCTCGTGATATTGCTGGTCAATAACGGGGTGCTGCATTGGCGATCGAAATCGAAAACCAGCAGCGCGCCGTTCCGTGTTTCACCGGCAGTGATGGGAACTACCAGACAAGTGGTCAGTTGTTCGGCGCGGAACACTTGTTCGACAGCGGGCGGTGCATCCGGCGTTTGCAATAACACCGGCCCGGTCATGTCCGGCAACTGGTTGAAGAAGGCAGCGATGCCGGGTTGCTCGATCAGGCCGCGCCGATCTTGCGGAAGCGCGGTGATGTCGGTAGAGCCATCGGGACAGATACGGAGCAGCACGACACAGCGAGCAGAACTTAAACGGAGAACTTCTTCGGCGACGACCAAGGCTGCCTGCTGCGGGTCCGCAACCAGATCCAGAAGTTCAAGAAGGACTTCTGGC
>CAYOJU010000095.1:0-11529 GCA_964404355.1 uncultured Sideroxydans sp.
ACATGCTGGTCATGGGCGTGGTCGATCCGACCAAGGTAACGCGCGTTGCACTGCAGAATGCAGCTTCCATCGCTGGTCTGATGCTGACCACTGCTTGCATGGTTGCCGAATTGCCGGAAGACAAGCCGGCTGCTGGCGGCATGGGCGGGGATATGGGCGGCATGGGTGGCATGGGCGGCATGATGTAATTTGAACCTACTGCGCAACCTGATTGCGGCGTTGCGCGGTGCTCGAAATCCTCATGTACTAATGTACATTCCGGTTTCTGTGCTCCGTGCGCCTTGCACTCAGGCTGCTCGCTACGGTTCAAACCGGTATTGCAGTCAACAAACCCCGCCTGCGCGGGGTTCGTTTTTTATATTGCCCGCAATGCGGCTTGCCGCTACAATGCGCGCCTTCGTTTTACCCAATCCGTCAGGAAAGGGTGCAAAAAATGGCCTGGTAGCTCAGTCGGTAGAGCAGAGGATTGAAAATCCTTGTGTCGGTGGTTCGATTCCGCCCCGGGCCACCAAATTTCGCGTGCGGCAGCACGCAAAATGGTAGATCGGGGGTTGTTATCCCCCGGGCCACCAATAACACTAAAGAAGCCCAACCCTTACAGGTTGGGCTTCTTTCTTTTCGATCCACCTAAGCAGTGTCCAGCTATGGCATCATTGCATGACTGAGTCGCAAGGGGGCGATGTCAGTTCGGGGTTAAGGGGATATCGAGCATGGTCACTATGCCATTTTGGAAAAAGATATTGGCGGGCGGAAATGCCAACGCACTTTCTGCATTGCTGGCTGTGGTGTGCATCTCCAGTGTGCTGTTTCTCTACTACACACAGAATTCTTTCCTCGAGGCCTTTGAGGCCAAGACGTACGACCTGCGCTTCAAGGATCTGCGCGGACCGATCCCTCCCAATCCTGATATAGCCATCATTGCTTTCGACGAAAAGAGCATTGCCGAGTTGGGCAGGTATCCGTGGAGTCGCGACAGCTATGCGAAGCTGATCGACAAACTGGCGGCAGCAAAGGCCAAGGTGGTTTTATTCGACGCATTTTTTCCGGAACGTGTAAATGCGAAAAATGATCAGCTGTTCGCAGTATCAGTCAAACGGGCAGGCAATGTGGTGCTGGCTGCAGCCTTGCATTTTGATAAAGAAGCGCACGTGACATCAATTACCCGTAGTCTGCCTGAGATTGAACGTGGCTTGGCCGGTGTCGGGTTAATCAATATGTTTCCGGATGATGATGGCGTAATGCGTCGCATCCCGCTCTTGTTGGAGAAGGACGGAAAGCAAATGCCTTCGCTCGGGTTGGTGGGAGCGATGTTGGCGCTGGGAGAATCCAAATATGTTGCGGGTGATTTCGATATTGCTTTGGGTGCGCGCCGCATTCCGGTCGATGGCGAATACAAGATGTGGATCAATTATGTGGGCGGGCCCGGTATCTATCCACGTTACTCTTTTACCGATGTGATGAATGGGCGCATCCCCGCCGAAAAGTTGAAGGGGAAAATATTTTTTGTCGGTGCGACCGCTTTGGGAATCTACGATATGCGGGTGACGCCTTTTGATGGCAATACTCCGGGAGTTGAGTTGCATGCCACCGTTGCCGACAACATCATCAGTGGACGTTATATTCGTCAAGGTGGTCCGGAAGCGTTGATTGATATTGTGTTTATCGTTGTATTGGGAGCGCTTGCCTATTGGCTGACTACACGTTTGCATCAGTCTCGTGCGATTCCTGCGACAGTCGTATTGTTGTGCGGCTATATCTGGTTTACGACTTACATGTTTAATCACGGGCAGTGGATCAACATGATCTACCCGGTCATCTCGGTCGTGATTTCAGTACTGGTCGGAAGCGGTTTCCGCTACGTGGTGTTGGAGCGCAGAGCGCGTGAAATGCGCTCGATGTTCTCCAGTTATGTCTCGCCAAAGCAGGTCGCGCGGCTGGAGAAAGACCCCGAGGCAGCCAAGATCGGCGGCGACAACAAGGAAGTGACGGTGTTGTTTACCGATATCAAGGGTTTCACATCGTTCAGCGAGGCTCATCCACCGCAGGAGGTGGTGTCGCGGCTCAATCAGTACCTGGGGGCGATGGTGAAGGTAATCGAGCAACATGACGGCACCATAGACAAGTTTATCGGCGACGGCATCATGGCGTACTGGGGCGCACCGCTGGCGCAGCCCGATCATGCCAAGCTGGCTATTGATTGCATCAAAGCCATAAACGCGCGGATGAGGGAGTTGCATACTCAATGGCAAGCTGAAGGTCTGGAAGCATTCGCAATACGGTGCGGAATTCAATCTGGCGAGGTGGTGGCGGGCAATGTGGGCCTCGCGGGCAAGAAGATGGAATATACCGTGATCGGCGATACGGTGAACCAGGCGGCGCGTCTTGAAAGCACGGCAAAATACTATGGTGTGACTTATCTGGTAGGTGAAGACACCTATAAAAGAACCCGCGAAATTTGCCGATATAGAGAACTGGACAAGATACGTGTCGTGGGCAAACTGCTACCCGTTACAATCTATGAGCCGCTGGAGGGCCTGTCTATGCTGGACGAGGCGACCGCGGGACGTTTTGCAACTGCATTAACCTTGTACAGGGCTAGGGATTGGGAAAAGGCGCGAGCTGCGTTTAAGGTGGTGTTGGAGGCCGCGGCTGACGACAAACCCAGTAAAATATACATTGAGCGGTGCGAGTATTTCTTGCAAAACCCGCCAGTTCAGGAGTGGGACGGCGTGTTTAACCGCTCCGAGAAATGAAAAAAGAATAATGACCCAGGATTATCCCGGGTCGGAAATTTAGTCAGTATTTTGAATAGGTCAGGAAAATGCGAAATATATTCTTTGCGATTGCATTGCTGTTTTTCTCCTCGGCTATCTGGGCAGCAGACGCCGTGGTTGCTTCAACCAATGGTTTTTCCAAAGCCGATTTTCGCAATGAGGTAGCAATGCCAAAATTGCGCAAGTTGCTCGGCGCGAGTGGCGGCAATCTGTATATCTCCAGGCAAGACGGTTCGGTGGATGTGGTGGACAAGGAAGGCAAGACGGTAATGACCTTGGCCACAAAGAATGGCGACACCGAGTTGCTTAAAAGACCGGAGGCGTCCGCAGTTGCCAACGAAACCATTTATGTGGTGGACAGCAAGCTGGATCAGGTTGTCATGTACGACTTGTCCTCGGGGAAATACCTGGGGCGTTTTGGCAGCAAGGCGGGTGGCAATCTGGGAGGTGGGGCAGCACTTGATGAGCCGCAGGGAGTCGCTGTCTACGAAGGCGTAGTGTATGTCTCTGATTCCGGTCACGAACGGATACAGATGTTCGGCATCAACGGCGTATTTCTGGCTGCCCTGCCTTTGAGTCCGCCGGCTTCGGGCGGAGCAGTGAAGGAGAAGGTCTATAAGCTGGGCGAACCTACGGATATCGCCCTGGATGCTCAAGGGCGTATCTATGTTCGCGACGCGGACGACAAATCGATCAAGGTGTACAGGTCAAACGGGGAATACCTGCGTACGCTGTCCAACACCGGCAAACCGGTTGCGCTGAGCGTAGCCGAGGACGGCATTTATGTCGCGGACGAGAACAGTTTCAGCATTCTGAAATACGACTTCGACGCCAATTTTGTTTACAGCTTCGGATCCGGCGGGGAAGGCAAGGCACAGTTCAAAAGCTTTTCCGGACTGGCGGTAGATCGGGCGCAACAAGTATTTGTTGGCGATGCCAAGAAATCGCTGATTGATTCTTTTGTCGGCGAGGCAGGCAAATTGCTGGACACTTTGCCCAAGACGGCGGGCCGCGCGTCGGTGAAGTGGTTGCAGAATATTCCGGAAGAGGTCGGCCCACTTGCCTGGGATGGCAAGGAGACAATTTATGCGGTCAGTCAGGACAAGAAGGGTCTGCAGTTGATACGCAAGGGATTGGTCGCGACCGAGATCAAGCCGGGTGACATGCAGATAGTTGCCTTGACTGTAGACAAGACCGGAGCCATTTGGGTGCTGGACAAAAAGAAATACCGTGTGGCGAAGCTGGATGAAAGCGGGAAAGTGCTGCTGGGTTTCGGTAGCGAAGGAAGTGGAGCAGGACAGTTCAACAATCCAACTGCAATAGCTGTTTCAGCTTCCGGCACCGTATTCGTGGCAGACCGTTCGAACCATAACGTGCAGATTTTCCGCGGTGATGGCGTGTACCTGAATGCACTGAACGGGGAGAACTCAAGCAAACTCAGTGCGCCGATCGCCATGGCGTTCGACCAGAATGAAAACTTGTACATTCTTGATGCATCGCGTGAAAGCGTGCTGGGATATTCCGCCGCAGGGCAATCCGTGGGTGAAATCGGCAGAACCAAAGAAGGCAGTCTGCTGACCAAACCGGTCTCGCTGATTGCGGCCAATGATGAGCTGATGGTGCTGGATGCTGACCAAGTCAAGGTGTTTTCGCTAAAGGGGCAACTGGTGCGTGTGTTCGGTGCTAAAGGATCCGGCGTTGGGGCATTTGATGATCCGTCCGCCATTGCCTACGGAGGCGGCCCCAATTTCATTATCTCGGATAGTGGTAACAAACGCATACAGATTCTGGCAACTTTGTACAAACCGGAAGCAGCGCAACAACTCGCGACACAGGGCAAGGTGCATTCCATCGAATTAAACTGGGCACAGGCGTCCGCACCCTATATCAAGCAATATCACATCTATCGCTCAACGAGCGAAAATGGAAATTTCAAGCAGATTGGAACAAGCCAGAATAATGCGTATACGGATCAGGATCTGGATGCCGAGGTGCGTTATTACTATCGAATCGGCGCAGAGACCTATTTCGGTTTTGAAGGAGCAACCAGTACTGTGGTGAGCGGCCAGCCGGCGAAATTTATGCCGTCGGCAATAGCAGCCGTGCAGGTGGAGACAACACCGTGGCAGGTAAAAATGAGCTGGTCAGCAGCAGACGCAAAATATTTCAGCGCGTACCGCATCTACCAGAAAGAGGGTGAGAATTTCACCAAAATAGGTGAAGTCACGCAGCCCGAATTTACCAAGGATGCGCTGACGCCGGAGACAAAGTACACCTACTACGTTTCGACGTTCAGCAGCGACGGAACAGAGTCTGAAAAAGTTGCTGTCGAGGCAACGACGCAGATTTTCAATCGCCCACCGCTGGATATCGAAGTGGTTCAGTTGCGCGATGTATTCTCCAACTCCTACAAAATTTACGAACGCGACGGGATTGGCCGGGTCAAACTGACCAACAATACCAACAAGACCATGGAACGGCTTAAGGTCACGTTTCAGTTGAAAGATTTCATGGACTTCCCGACGGAGACGAAGCTGGACAAACTGTTGCCGGGACAGAGTGGGGAAGTGGCACTCAAGGCAGTGTTCAACAACAGTATCCTTACGCTTACCGAAGACAGTTCGGTGCAGGCGATGATCGAAGCGAGCTATTTCGAGAACGGCAAGCGCGTCAGCTACAGCAAAAACCCGACCGTGAATGTTTATGACAAACACCGCCTGACCTGGGATGTTCGCGAACGCTATGCGACTTTCATCACTCCCAAGGATCCGCCAGTAATGAATTTTGCGCGGTCGATTGCGACGCAATACAAAGAGACCAAGGATGAAATACAACGTGCAGCGATGTTGTTCGATGCGCTGGGAGCATATGGATTAACTTACATACCCGACCCCAGCAATCCCTATCAGGTCAGTTCGGGCAAGGCAAATACGGTCGATTACGTCCAGTTTCCGCGCGAAACACTGGAACGCAAGTCCGGCGATTGCGACGACCTGGTGGGACTCTATTCGGCGGCACTGGAGAGTATGGGAATCGATACGCGGGTGCTGGAAGTGCCCGGCCACATGTTCATGATGTTCTCTACCGGGATTGCTGCGGAGAACGACGGCTATAACATGGACAATATGTATGTCGTCTATGACGATCAGTTATGGATACCAGTGGAGACCACCCTTCTGGGTAACGCATTTGTTACTGCGTGGGAGAAGGGCAGCGCTACCTATTACAAGTGGAAGGACAAGGGGCTGACCATACTTGACGTGCATACTGCATGGGAAGCGTACAAGCCGGCGACCTTGCCGGACTCGACCTGGAAGCCCGGCAACGTCACACGCGCAGAGATCGAAAAGAAATTCCCCAGCGATTACATGTCGATCCTGAAAATCAGTTCGCAGACAAAGACCCGTTTCTATCTTGGCGCAATCAAGAAAAATCCTTCCGATATCGATGCGCATTTGCAGTTGGGAATTATCCTGGCCAAGCTGGGTGATCGCAAAGAAGCAATGAAGTATTTCGACAAGGTGATCAGTCTGGACCCCAAGAACGCTGCAGCGCTGAATAACCGCGGCAATCTTTTCATGATTGACGACAAGTATCAGGAAGCGCAGAAATCATACCTTGCGGCGACGATGGTTTCACCCAAGGATGCCAACGTCTGGATTAACCTGGCACGCGCTTACAAGGCCACCAACGACATCAAGAAGGCCAAGGCTGCTTTTGTCAAAGCAAAGTCGCTTGATCCTGCGGTTAATGACGAGCATCGAGCCTTGTCTTTGGAACTCTTGAATGCACTTTAAAGTCGAATAAAATGTTGTACCGTGTAGCACACCTTAACCAAGGAGATCCACATGAAAAAATTGATCGCATTGTTCGTATTGTTGGGCGTGGTGCTTGCAACGCCAGCATACAGCGCCGACGATACGCAGGGAGGTTCGCTGTGGGAACGCCTGCGCAAGAAAATTGAACTGCTCACTCCCAAGAAAAAGATCAGTACCACTACGGCCGTGGGTGGCGTGCGCGGTGCGCAGGCGGATGCAGAGGAAGTCTACTGGAAAGGCGAAGCCAAAGCCCAACCGATCGATGCTGATGAATTGGCGGCTTTCAAGAGTGCCATTTCCCTGGTTGATGCGGGCGATTTGACGGGAGCTCAGGCCGCCTTTGCGGATTTTCTGAAAAAACATCCCGACAGCCGTCTGAGTGAAGACGCCAAATCAGCGTTGGCGCAGCTGCAGTCCAAGAAATAATCCGTGTAGGCAGTAGGGCCGGGCTGACTGGTGTTCAGCCCGCCCAGCCCCTATAATCCGTTCCCTTGCGAACCGGACAGTCGTTTTCCCATGCAGTTATTCACCTTTGGCATCAACCATCAGACCGCGCCGCTTGCCGTGCGCGAGCAGATTGCGTTCAATGTGGATACGCTGGATTCTGCGCTGCGCGATCTGGTAGGTAACGGTGCGGCAAAAGAAGCGACAATCCTTTCCACCTGCAACCGCACTGAAATATATTGCAGCACCAATGCCCCCGCCCATGCCGTGGATTGGCTGGCTTCTTATCATCATCTTCCTGCTGGAGAAATAGAGCCTTACATTTACCGCCTGCCGCAAGAACAAGCGGTAAAGCACGCTTTTCGAGTGGCCAGCGGGCTGGAATCCATGGTATTGGGCGAGCCCCAGATATTGGGGCAGATGAAGCAGGCCGTGCGTCAGGCCGAACAGGCCGGCACATTGGGTTTCTTGTTGCACAAATTATTTCAGCGCACTTTTTCCGTTGCCAAGGATGTGCGCACCCAGACCGAGATCGGTGCGAATCTGGTTTCCATGGCAGCAGCAGCAGTCAAACTTGCCGAGCGCATTTACCCCAGTATCGCCGAGCAACGCGTGCTGTTTATCGGCGCTGGCGAAATGATTGAATTGAACGCGGTTCACTTTGCCGCTCGTAACCCGAAACACATTACCGTTGCCAACCGTACGCTGGAGCGCGCCGAAGCGCTGGCACGGCGCATAAACGGACATGCCATTACACTGGCCGAACTGCCGGAACAATTGGCGCAGCACGACATCATCGTCACCTGCACCGCCAGCCAGTTGCCGATACTGGGTAAGGGCATGGTCGAGCGCGCACTGAAACAGCGCAAGCACCGGCCGCTGTTCATCGTCGATCTGGCTGTTCCGCGCGATGTTGAAAAAGAAGTCGCGGAACTGAACGATGTGTTCCTCTACAGCGTGGACGACTTGTCCGAAGTGGTGCGCGACGGGCTGGATGCGCGTCAGGGTGCGGTCAAGGAAGCCGAAGTCATTATCGATTCCGGCGTCAATGAATTCATCCACTGGCTGGAATCGCGCGAAGTCGTCCCGGTCATCCGCAGCTTGCGCGACCACGCAGAGCGTCAGCGCCGCCACGAAATGGAGAAAGCCCTGCGCCTGCTGGCCAGGGGGGAAGCACCCGAAAAGGTGCTGGAATCGCTGAGCATGGGGCTCACCAATAAATTCCTGCATGCACCCACGCAGGCGCTGAATCAGGCGCAAACCGGAGACAGGGACGCCTTCCTTGAGGCGGTGCATCGCATCTACCGTCTGCACGACACCGAATGAAACCGAGTATTTCCTCCAAGCTTGCCCAGCTCAGTGAACGGCTGGACGAGGTCAATAGCTTATTGAGCAGCGAAGAAGCCACGCGCAACATGGACGTGTTTCGCAAGCTTAACCGTGAGCGCGCCGAGATCGAGCCCGTGGTCGCGCTGTACCACACCTGGCAATCCTGCGAGTCTGACATTGCCACCGCACAGGAGATGGCAGGCGATCCGGACATGCGCGAATTTGCCGAGGCCGAGATCAAGGCTGGGCGCGAAAAGCTGGAGCAGCTCGAAGTCGAACTGCAAAAGCATTTACTGCCCAAGGATCCCAACGACGAACGCAACGTGTTCCTCGAGGTGCGAGCAGGCACGGGCGGCGACGAAGCGGCGATCTTTGCGGGCGATATTTTCCGCATGTATATGCGCTTTGCCGAACGCCGCCGCTGGCAGGTCGAGATCATCTCCGAAAGCCTCGGTGAAATGGGCGGCTACAAGGAAGTCATCGCGCGCATCATAGGGCAGGGGGCTTATTCCGTACTCAAGTTCGAATCCGGTGCACACCGTGTACAACGCGTGCCAGCTACCGAAACGCAAGGCCGTATCCACACCTCGGCTTGTACCGTCGCCATCCTGCCCGAGGCGGATGAGGTGGGCGAAGTGGAACTCAATCCCGCCGACCTGCGTATCGACACCTTCCGTGCCAGTGGTGCGGGCGGCCAGCACATCAACAAGACCGACTCCGCCGTGCGCATCACCCACCTGCCCACCGGCACCGTGGTCGAATGCCAGGACGGGCGCTCGCAGCACCAGAATAAGGCGCAAGCCCTGCGCGTGCTGGCGGCGCGCATCAAGGACAAACAGGAACAGGCCGCGCACAGCAAGATTGCTGCCGAGCGCAAGTCACTGGTGGGCAGCGGCGACCGTTCCGAACGCATCCGCACCTACAACTTCCCGCAGGGTCGCATCACCGATCACCGCATCAACCTCACGTTGTACAAGATGGACCAGATCATGGACGGTGAAATCAGCGAACTCACCAATGCGCTGATGGCGGAACATCAGGCAGAACTGCTGGCGGCACTGTCGCAAGAAAGCTGATGTCTTGAACGGCATCCTGGAACTCCTCCAGCGGGACATTCCACGCGTCAGTGCGATACTTGAACTCGATGCCTCAACGGCACGTATCGAGGTGCAGTCCCTGTTGCAGCACGTTCTGCAGGTTCCGCGCGCCTATCTGCTGGCACATCCGGAACAAGTTCTGGACGCAAAGCAACTGGCGTCCTATGACGCCTTATTGAGCCGCCGCCTGCAGGGCGAGCCTGTCGCCTACCTTCTGGGTGAACGCGAATTTTTCGGGCTGAACTTCAAAGTTACCCCTGCCACGCTTATCCCGCGTTCGGATACCGAACTCTTGGTCGAACTTGCCTTGCAGCGGCTGCCGCAAGGCAAAGCATGTCGCGTGCTGGACTTGGGTACAGGCAGCGGAGCGATTGCGTTGTCTATCGCCCATTCCAGACCGGATGTGGTAGTGACGGCAGTCGATGCTTCGGAGAAGGCTTTGGGAGTGGCGCGCGAGAACGCGCAGAGGTTGGGCGTTGCCAATATACGTTGCCTGCACAGCGATTGGTTCTCGGCGCTGGACGGGCAGCACTTCGATCTCATCGTTTCCAACCCGCCCTACATCGCGGCCAACGATGTCCATCTCACTCAAAGCGATGTGCGTTTTGAGCCGTTATCGGCACTGGCTTCGGGTGCAGACGGTCTGGACGACATCCGCAGTATTGTCAGCCAGGCAGATGGCTTTCTTGAGCGTGGAGCTTGGTTATTGTTGGAGCATGGCTACGACCAGGCGGTACGGGTGCGCGACATATTTCAAAAAAATAGTTTCGGAGAAATTTTTTCTGCAAAAGATATAGCCGGAATAGACCGCGTCAGCGGTGGGGTAAAGTTGCGCTAAACCCGCAAGAACAAAGGAAGTGGTGAAGACAAGGAACAAAAACCAGGCAAAAGGTATAGGCCGATATATAGGCCGTTTGGCATATATGCAACATAGTGAGCCGCCCCTACAATCCGTCCTGAGTTGTTAGAGCCTTGAGTTGCAACCAACTCAATCTTTCATACTCTCCTCCTATTCTGGGCCATCGCAAGGTGGCCCGTTTTTTTGCCTGCGATTTGGCGCAGTCTAGGAGGCGAGTAGCTTGCGAGCCCGTGCGATGGCGGCTTCCACCTGTTGCGGGGCGGTGCCGCCTGTGTGGTTGCGTGCCGCGAGCGAGCCTTCCAGCGTGAGTACGCCGTAAATATCGTCCGCAACGAGGTTGGAGAACTGCTGCAGTTCGTCCAGCTTGAGTTCGGCCAGGTCGCAGCCTTTTTGTTCTGCGTAACGCACGGCCAGAGCGACGGCCTCGTGCGCATCGCGGAATGGCAAGCCCTTCTTTACCAGGTAATCGGCCAGGTCGGTCGCCGTGGCATACCCCTGCAAGGCGGCGCGGCGCATGGCGTCCGGCTTGACGGTGATGCCGCTCATCATGTCGGCGTAGATGCGCAATGTTTGTGTCAGCGTATCCACCGTGTCGAACAAGGGCTCCTTGTCTTCCTGGTTGTCCTTGTTATAGGCCAGCGGCTGGCCCTTCATCAGGGTGAGCAGCGCGACCAGGTGGCCGTTTACACGGCCGGTCTTGCCGCGGACCAGTTCCGGCACGTCGGGGTTCTTCTTTTGCGGCATGATGGAAGAACCGGTGCAGAAGCGGTCGGCGATGTCGATGAAGCCGAAACGCGGGCTCATCCACAGGATCAGCTCTTCCGACAGGCGCGATAGATGAGTCATGACCAGCGCGGAGGCGGCCGTAAATTCGATGGCAAAGTCGCGGTCGGATACGGCGTCCAGTGAGTTCTGGCATACCGCCTCGAACCCCAGCAATTCGGCCACCATTTCGCGTTTGATCGGGTAGCTGGTGCCTGCCAACGCAGCCGCGCCAAGCGGCAGGCGGTTCACGCGGTGGCGCGCATCCCTGAAGCGTTCCACATCGCGCTGGCACATCTCGAAGTAAGCCATCAAGTGATGCGCAAAGCTTACAGGTTGGGCTACTTGCAAATGGGTGAAGCCGGGCATGATGGTGTGCGTATGATGTTGCGCCAGATTGAGCAGCGACGTCTGCAGGCCTTTGAGCAGTTCGCTGATGTCGTCAA
>CAYOJU010000096.1:0-8008 GCA_964404355.1 uncultured Sideroxydans sp.
AAAAAGTGGAAAACGGCGCGGATTATAGCGGACTTGCTCAGAAATTCTCGGGTGCGGGCCGCTCGTCCAGCATGACGCATGTCGGCACTTCGGTAATGTGCTCTTCTTCAGACTCGCTGATGCGCGCAACCACCGCGGTAGTATTGTCGGCGCGTATCGCATCGCGACGCACCGCCAGGTCGATCAGCTCGTCCAGCTTTTCAGGCAAGGCGGGGGCAGAGGACAGTTTTGCCAATTCCGTATCCTCCAGCGGACTCCAAAAGCCGTCGCTGCACAACAACAGCGTATCGCCGGATTGCACCGCAGTCGGCTGCGAGACGTCGACATAAAACATGTCTTCCACCCCGCCCAGACAGTTGGTGATCTTGTTGCGGTCGGGGTGCGTCTTCATCTCTTCAGGAGTGATGATGCCCCAGTCTGCCCACTGCTGCACTACGGAATGATCATGCGTCGCATTGGCCACGGCGTCGCCGCGCAACAAATAGACGCGCGAATCGCCCGCATGCGCCCACCATATTTGCCCCTCCTGTATCAGGGCCGCAACGCAGGTCGTGCCGGGGCTTCCGCCCAACTGCTGCTCGCGCGCATAGGTAAAGATGGCGTCATGCCCGGCACGCATCGTGGCGCGCAGGAACACTTCCGGCTCCTTGACGCGATTTTGTTCGAGACGGCCAAATGCGCGCATGAAGGAATGGACTGCGATCTGTGCAGCCACTTCGCCATGCAGATGACCGCCCATGCCGTCCGCCAATACCAGCAACAGCGCCTCGTTGGTATAGGCATACCCTACGCGATCCTGGTTGTATTTGCGGCCACCAATTTTGCTGGCCTGATGGACGGTGAACCTCATATTTCCCTGAGCTTGTTATTGTTTGTTCCCGTTCGCGAACGGAACCGGTGCTCAATCGTAATATAATGTGCCTCATTCAGTTGATATTTTTTCTTTCCCCGGAGTTCACCATGATCTACAGCATGACCGGCTTTGCCTCCGTCGCAGCCGAACTGGAGACCAGTTCGCTCACGCTGGAACTGCGCTCGGTCAACAGCCGCTACCTCGATTTGCAGTTGCGCATGCCGGACGAACTGCGCACTCAGGAACCCGCCCTGCGCGAAGCCATTTCAGCACAGATGAGTCGGGGAAAAGTCGAATGCCGCATCAACCTTGCCTCGCGCCAGTCCATGCAGGAACCGGCCCGGCTGAATCCGGCCATGGTCCAGCAACTAGCCTTGTGGAGTACCCAGGTTCGCGAAGTGTTGACTGAGGCGCGCGAACTTAGCGTTGCCGATGTGCTGCGCTGGAACGGCGTACTGGAAAGTCCTGCTCTTTCTGCCGAAACTTTGCAAGAAACCCTGCTTGCTCTTTTACAGCAGGCATTGAAAGAGTTCGCTGGTGCCCGCCAGCGTGAGGGGGGAAAACTGAAGTCCTTCCTGCTGGAGAGAGTTGCGCTGATCGAATCCTTGCGTGTCGCCGTTGCGCCGCGAGTCCCCGCCGCTATCGCCGCTTATGAGTCCAAGTTGCGCGCCCGCCTGTTTGAGGCGCTCGGCAGCGAAGATGACGAACGCGTGCGCCAGGAAATCACACTGTATGCCAGCAAGATCGACGTGGACGAGGAGCTTTCGCGCCTGCACACCCATCTGACCGAAGTGCAGCGTGTGCTGGATAAGGGCGGCGCAGTCGGCAAACGGCTCGACTTCCTGATGCAGGAATTGCATCGCGAAGCCAACACGCTGGGCTCAAAATCCGTGGATGCAGAAGTCTCACGCACTGCGATGGAGATCAAGATTTTGATCGAACAAATGCGCGAGCAAGTGCAGAACATAGAATAGTCGAATTGGAGGACAACATGCCCGGCAACCTTTTCATCATCAGTGCGCCTTCCGGTGCTGGCAAGACCAGTCTGGTCAGCGCGCTGCTCAACAGCAACAAACAGATCGCGCTGTCCATTTCCTATACCACCCGTGCACCGCGGCCGGGCGAGACGGACGGCAAGGAATACCACTTTGTCAGTCGGGACAAGTTCTTGCAAATGACCCAGAACGGCGACTTTCTGGAAAGCGCCGAGGTTTATGGCAATCTGTACGGCACCTCGCAGCCGTGGATAGAGCAACAACTTGCTTCCGGTCGCGACATTCTGCTGGAAATTGACTGGCAGGGCGCTGCGCAGGTGCGCAAGCTGATGCCGCATGCCATCTCGATCTTCATTCTCCCGCCCTCGCTTTCCGCGCTGGAAACACGCCTGAAGGGCCGCGGGCAGGACAGCGCCGAGGTTATTGCGCGGCGCTTGCATGCCGCCCAGGAGGACATCTCCCATGTCGCCGAGTTCGACTATGTTATTATCAATGACAAGCTGGACGAGGCTTTGCGGCAACTCGACGCGGTGGTTATCGCCATCGGCTTGCGCCGCGACAGCCAGTTATCACGTCACGCAACCCTCATTAATCAATTGCAGAAATAGGAGCACACCATGGCACGTATCACCGTCGAAGATTGCATGAAGTACATCCCCAACCGTTTTGAACTGACGCTGGCCGCAGCTTATCGCGCGCGCCAGCTGGCTAACGGCGCCGGCTATCTGGTAGAAAATACAAAGGACAAGGCTACCGTTGTCGCACTGCGTGAAATCAGCGAAGGCAAGGTCGGCATCGAAATTCTGAACCGCGGCATGGCCTGAGCGTACGCCGCCGGGACACTCAGGCGGCATATAATTCACATGTCTTATGTTGCAAACCGATGCTGAAACGCTCATACAAGAGGTATCTGCCTATCTGAAGCCAAAGGATGTAGCGCAGATCGAATCTGCGCTCGCCTTCAGCCGCGCCGCACACGAAGGTCAGTTGCGCCAATCCGGCGCTCCCTACGTCACCCACCCCATTGCAGTAGCACGCATACTCACCACGCTGCACCTTGATGCGCAGGCCATCACGGCCGCCTTGCTGCACGACGTCGCCGAAGACACCAGTATCAGTATCGAACAGATTGCCGAACAATTCGGCAAGCCGGTTGCCGAACTGGTGGACGGCCTGAGCAAACTGGATAAGCTGAAATTCGAGACGCTGCAAGACGCGCAAGCCGAGAATTTCCGCAAGATGCTGATGGCAATGGCACGCGATGTGCGCGTCATCCTCATCAAGCTCGGCGACCGTCTGCACAACATGCGCACTCTGGGTTCTGTTTCCAAGGAAAAGAGCGAACGCATCGCGCGCGAAACCATGGATATCTATGCACCGATCGCAAACCGTCTCGGACTCAACAGCGTCTATCAGGAACTGGAAGACCTGAGCTTCAAGTACCTGCATCCTAACCGCTACGCGGTGCTATCAAAAGCCCTGAAAGTGGCACGCGGCAACCGGCGCGAAGTGGTGAGCAAGATACTGGAAGCGATACGCCAGCGCTTGGATGAGAATCATATCAAGGCCGAAATTCGCGGTCGAGAAAAGCATCTTTATGGAATTTACCAGAAGATGCAATCAAAATCGCTTGCTTTCGCGCAGGTTCTGGACATTTATGGCTTCCGCGTTCTGGTCGACGACATCCCCTCGTGCTATCTCGCGCTTGGTGTACTGCATAGCCTGTACAAGCCCTTTCCAGGCAGGTTCAAGGACTACATCGCGATTCCCAAAGCTAACGGCTATCAATCACTGCATACCGCATTGTTCGGACCGTTTGGGACGCCGATCGAGGTGCAAATACGCACCCACGAGATGGACAAGTTGGCGGAAAGTGGCGTGGCTTCACACTGGCTGTACAAATCATCCGAGGCCCAGATCAACGACCTGCACCAGAAGACGCATCAATGGCTGCAAAGCCTGCTGGAAAGCCTTGCGCAGAGTGGCGATTCAGTCGAGTTTCTCGAGCATCTGAAAATTGACCTGTTTCCCGATGAAGTCTATGTATTTTCACCCAAGGGAAAAATCTATGCGCTCCCACGCGGTGCTACGGCGGTGGATTTTGCCTACAGCGTGCACACCGATATCGGCAACCGCTGCGTTGCTGCCAAGTTGAATTCTGAGCTCGTACCGCTTCGCACCGAACTGCACAATGGCGACCGTGTCGAAATCATCACCGCTCCGCTTGCCCACCCGAATCCGGCCTGGTTGAGCTATGTCGTAACCAGCAAGGCACGCGGAGAGATACGGCACGCGCTCAAAACCATGCATCTTGAGGAATCGGCCCGGCTTGGTGAACGTCTGCTGGCGCAAGCACTCAGCTCGCTCGGTATCAAATTGCTGGACATTCCCGAAATGAGCTGGGAACGGGTTCTGAATGAAAGCAGTGCCAAGTCGCGGCAGGAGATATTCGCCGATATCGGATTGGGACGACGATTGAATATGGTGATCGCACGGCAACTGGCCAAGATGAGCACGGGCGAAAACAACCGCGTTGAACCGGTTTCCGGCAGCGGCATTATTACGTTACTCGGCACTGAAGGTATGGCCGTCCAGTATGCCAAGTGCTGCCGTCCTATCCCGGGCGATCCCATTATCGGCGTGATCAAGAGCGGCCAGGGACTCATTGTCCATACTCACGATTGTCCTTCATTGCGCAAAGGCCGCGGAAGCAGTGAAGAATGGATGGATGTGGTATGGGACAAGAACATTAACAAATTTTTCGAGGTCAGCATCAAACTCATCGTCGCCAATCAGCGCGGCGTGCTGGCAAAAGTCGCCGCCTCCATTGCCGATGCCGAGTCCAACATTGAAAATGTACACTTCACCAGCGAAGGTGAATACACAGCCCTGTATTTCACGTTGCAGGTAAACAGTCGTCAACACCTGGCCACCGTTATGCGCGGTCTGCGCCGGATACCGGAAGTAATACGCATTACCCGGGTAAAGAACATCCCGGCCTGAATCCAGACAGGAGATTAAATGAAAGATACCCTTAAACCCGGGCTGAAATTCGAGCACAAGTTCCTGGTGCCATCCTCGAAAACCGTGCCAGCCCTGTATCCGGAAGCTGAAGAATTTCGTGCCATGCCGGAGGTTTTCGCCACCGGATTTCTGGTCGGATTTCTGGAGTGGGCCTGCATCAAGTGCATCAACCCGCACATTGACTGGCCTACTGAACAGACGCTGGGCACTCACATCAACGTGAGCCACCTGGCTGCCACGCCGCCCGGACTGGAAGTCACCGCGAATGTCGAATTACTGGAAGTTAACGGCAAGCGACTTATATTTCAGGTCGAAGCTCACGACGGCGTTGATCTCATCTCCAGCGGTCTGCACGAGCGCGTCATCGTCAACAAGGAAAAATTTCAGGCCAAAGTCGGGGAAAAGGCGAAACGCTAAGCTAGCTTGCCGCCAAATAGCTGCAGCAATTCCAGCATAGCCGAGGCTTTATCGAGTGTTTCCTGATACTCGGCATCGCATTGCGAATCGGCCACTATTCCCCCGCCCGCACAGAAACGTATCTGACCACCTGTATATTCTAGCGTGCGGATGGCGATGTTACTGTCCATGTTGCCGTCATGCCCGATGTAGCCGATTACGCCGCAGTACACACCCCGCCGGGCAGGTTCCAGTTGCTCGATAATTTCAATGGCGCGATGTTTTGGGGCTCCAGTTATGGACCCGCCGGGGAAACAGTCCAGAAACACATGCAGCGCATCGCACCCGTTTTTTAACTTGCCCTCCACTGTGCTAACCAGGTGATGGACGTTGGCGAAGCTTTCCACCTCAAACAATTTCGGTACGCGCACCGAGCCGAGCTCGCAGCTTTTGCCCAGATCGTTGCGCAACAGATCGACAATCATCAGGTTTTCGGCCCTATCCTTTGGGTGACTAGCCAATTCGACCGCCAGTTGCCTGTCTTTAGCAGGATCTGCATTCCGGGCACGCGTGCCCTTGATCGGCTTGGTCTCTACTCTGCCCTGCTGAACCTGCAAAAAGCGCTCAGGAGAGGCGCTTAGAATCTGCATTTGCGGCCAATCCAGGAATGCCGAGAATGGTGCCGGACTCAGGCGACGCAGCTCCAGGTAAGCGACAAACGCATCGCCCGAAGCTTGAACCGCAAAGCATTGAGCAAGGTTGACCTGATAACAATCACCTTCAAGCAGGTAGTTCTTCACTGCATTGAACGCATCTCGATAGGCGGCAACGCCAAGATTGGATGCTATTGTTCCCTGCACAATAAATGGGGGAGTATCTGCCCGGTTGCAGGTCGAATCCGCCAACTCCAGCTTCGCCAGTATTAATGGTAATACCTGTGTCGTCGCTGCGTAGCGTAGCCGCGAGACCAGCCTTGCGCTCAGTTCCTGATGGTCAAGAATGACTGCCCAGTCGTAAATACCGACCGCCATCTCCGGCACGTACCCGGTATCCCGGGTGCTGTCAGGAAGGCGGTGAACGCGGCGCGCGAGGTCATAACCCCAGTATCCGAGCGCGCCGCCGGCAAAAGGAACGTCCGGCATCGGCGCGATTTGCTCCCCCAGCTGTTTTCTGACGAGTTCAAACGGATCTTCTGATGAATTAAGTACTCCTGTGGAATCGCTTACTTCGGTATTTTCGCCCAGCGTCGTCAAGGTAACTGCGGGCTGGGCCACAAGAATATCAAAGCGGCCTCTGCCTCCGCTATCCAGCCACCCCGCCCATGGCAGATCGCGAATGGCAGCGAAGTAGGCGCTGGCATCATCTTGATAAGGCAAAGGGAAGCTATACAGCATCAATGATAAAATTGCGTCTGGACTAATACGGAAAACTTCACATGACCACCATCGTCGCTGTCAGGAAAAACGGCTATGCCACCATCGCTGCGGATACGCTGACCACCTTTGGCAATACCCGTTTGCATGCCTCGCAGGATGCTTCGCACGACAAAATCCTGCGCATCGGCGACAGTTATGTCGGGGTCTGCGGCAGCGCGGCGCATCACCTGGTGCTGTCCAGCCTGCTCGCCAAGACACCGGAGGTCAAGCTTAACAGCAAGGAGGCGATTTTTGAAACGTTCCGCAAGCTGCATCCCATCCTCAAGGAAGAATGTTTCCTGAATCCCAAGGAAGATGAAGAAGACCCTTACGAGTCGAGCCAGATCACCGCGTTGATTGCCAATTCCAGCGGAATATTCGCCATTTATTCCATGCGCGAGGTTTTCGAATACACGCAATACTGGGCAATCGGATCGGGTCATGAGTTTGCACTGGGTGCCATGCATCAAGCCTACACGCGCAACGAAAGTGCTGCGGACATCGCGCGCGCCGGAGTGGAAACCGGGATCGCTTTTGACAAGAACAGCGATGCGCCCATCACGTTATACAACATGAAACTTGCTTGAACCATTGTTTGAGACTGGAAATCAACAGAAAAACTGGTTCACTTTTTTCAGGGGGATCAGAACCCCTCCAGTGAATTGGATGTTTGTCTGCCACCTGATTTGATAGAGGACACGACCCCCTCCACTTAACCGTGGCAAAAATCTGGAACTTGTCGTCAGAAAGCGGTGCGAGCCTTGCACAACGCAGACCAACTACGATACGCCAAGCAAAAATACTAAACGTTTCTTAGAGGGGACAAAGACCCGCGCACCTTTTTCAGGCGCGAAAATTGGTCTGTCCGGCTCGCTCTCCGACAACCGTGAATCAGCCCCTGCCTTACTGCCTGTTCGGGGCTGCCTTCACAGCCTCACACCACATTAATTCGGCTTGCTGATACCGGGTGTGGGGAAAGGCCAAGTCGCAGCCGGGCGCACAGGAGCCGGTGCAGAAGGAGCCAAAGACGACGCTGCGGCCGGAGCTGCAACGGGCTTTGCTGCTACTGCGGGCTTCTTAGCTACCGCTTTTTTTGCTGCTGGCTTTTTGGCAGCCGCTTTCTTGGCTGCCGGCTTCTTTGCTGCAGCCTTTTTGGCAGCGGGTTTCTTAGCTGCTTTCTTGGCTGCCGGCTTTTTTGCGGCCTTTTTTGCTGCTGGTTTCTTTGCTACAGCCTTTTTGGCAGCGGGTTTCTTAGCTGCTTTCTTGGCTACCGGCTTTTTTGCGGCCTTTTTTGCTGCTGGTTTCTTTGCTACAGCCTTTTTGGC
>CAYOJU010000096.1:8108-11050 GCA_964404355.1 uncultured Sideroxydans sp.
AGCGGGTTTCTTAGCTGCTGCTTTCTTGGCTGCTGGTTTCTTCTTGGCAACTGCCTTTTTAGCAGCGGGTTTCTTTGCTGCTACTTTTTTGGCTGCCGGTTTCTTTGCTGCTACTTTTTTGGCTGCGGGCTTCTTTGCAGCCGCCTTTTTTGCTGCTGGTTTAGCTTTCTTTGCTGCTACCATTTCAACCTCCTTAGTGGTGAAAGTTAACAAAAAAACATCTACTACTAGACTGCTACTACACCCCCAGCACACCGCAGAGCGGCATGGCTGAAGCCCTTGCAACAAAGGCTGCAGAAGCAGCCTTTATCAACGATCCTATTTCCAATACGGAGCACTACCCGTCTGATTCTCGGGAGATCGCGTCTTGGACAAATTTTTCTGGCTGCCAGCAGGCAGCGAAGCTATACGTAACATGCTTCGCATATTAGCCTCCAGCAAAATAATTTCAACTCTTAATCCCACGATAATGATCCGCCGGTTTGATATTCAGTCACGCGAGTCTCAAAGAAATTCTTTTCTTTCTTCAGATCCATGATCTCCGACATCCACGGGAACGGATTGGTTGCGCCCGGGAAGATCACATCAAGACCGATTTGCTGGCAACGGCGATTCGCAATGAAACGCATGTATTCCTTGAACATGGTCGAATTCAGTCCCAGGATGCCTCGCGGCATGGTGTCGTCGGCATAAGCCGATTCCAGCTCCGCCGCCTTGCGGAACAAACCGGACAACTCGGCTTTGAACTCGGGCGTCCAGAGATGCGGGTTCTCCATCTTGATCTGGTTGGCCATATCGACACCGAAATTCAGGTGCAGCGACTCGTCGCGCAGGATGTACTGGAACTGCTCGGCCGCGCCGGTCATCTTGTTCTGGCGCCCCATGGCCAGGATCTGCACGAAACCGACATAGAAAAACATGCCTTCCATGATGCAGGCGAACACGATCAGACTGCGCAGCAGCTTCTGGTCGTTTTCCGGCGTGCCGGTCTTGAACGCGGGATTGGTCAGCGTATCGATGAACGGCAGCAGGAACTCGTCCTTGTCGCGGATCGACTGGACCTCGTGGTACATGTTGAAGACCTCGCCCTCGTCCATGCCCAGCGATTCCACGATATATTGGTAGGAATGGGTGTGGATGCCTTCGTCATAAGCCTGGCGCAGCAGGTACTGGCGGCATTCCGGCGCAGTGATGTGGCGGTAGGTACCCAGCACGATGTTATTGGCAGCGAGGCTATCGGCGGTGCTGAAAAAGCCCAAGTTGCGCATCACGATGCGGCGTTCGTCCTCGGTCAGGCCATTCGGGTTCTTCCACAGGGCAATATCGGCCGACATGTTGATCTCTTGCGGCATCCAGTGATTGGCGTTGCCGGCCAAGTATTTCTCCCACGCCCACTTATACTTGAATGGCACCAGCTGGTTCACGTCGCAGCTGCTGTTGATGATGCGCTTGTCTTCCACTCGGATGCGACCGAAGGTTTTCGAGACGACGGCATTATCCTTTTCGACCTTCTTGTCGGCCACTGCGGCGCCCACATCCATGGTTGCCATGCGCAAGCCCGCTTGGGCGGATGGTGTCAGTTCTTCGTCAAAATTCAGCATATCTATCCTTTACCACTTCGCATCGCCGCACAATGCGGCGAACATTCATTGTTACTGACAAGCCTCGCATTCTGGATTGTCGATGGAACAGAACTTCGTTTCTTCCGCCGCCGGAGCCGCAGACATACCTCCAGCACCCGCATCGCTGGATACCGCGTTCAGTGCCCCGGCCCGCGAAGTTGACTTCTCGGCTGAGGTCGCACCCAGCGAACGCAGATAATAGGTAGTCTTCAGTCCTCGCACCCACGCCAGCTTGTAAGTCTCATCCAGCTTGCGCCCAGATGCGCCCGACATATAGATATTGAGCGATTGCGCCTGGTCTATCCATTTCTGGCGACGCGATGCCGCTTCGATCAGCCACATCGGTTCAACTTCAAAAGCGGTGGCGTACAGACTGCGCAATTCGGCCGGAATACGGTCGATCTTGGACAGACTGCCGTCGAAATACTTGAGGTCGGAGATCATCACCTCGTCCCACAGGCCCATTGCCTTCAGATCTTTCACCAGATGATCGTTGATCACAGTGAATTCGCCAGACAGGTTCGACTTCACGAACAAGTTCTGGTAAGTCGGCTCGATGCTCTGCGACACCCCGATAATGTTGGAAATGGTTGCGGTCGGTGCGATTGCCACGCAATTCGAGTTGCGCATACCGAACTGCTTGATGCGGCCACGCAATGCATCCCAATCAAGACTGGACGACATATCCACCTCAACGAAGCCGCCGCGCTGTTCGCGCAGCATATTCAGGCTGTCTTGCGGCAGGATGCCCTTATCCCACAGGCTGCCATGGTAACTGGCGTAACGCCCGCGTTCCGCAGCCAGATCGGTGGACGCCCAGTAAGCGTAATAGCAAACCGCTTCCATCGAACGATCCGCAAATTCCACTGCCGCCTCGGACGAGTAGGGAATTCGCAATTGGTGCAGGCAATCCTGGAACCCCATGATGCCCATGCCGACCGGCCGGTGCTTGAGGTTGGCGTTGCGCGCCTTGGCTACTGCGTAATAATTGATGTCGATCACGTTATCCAGCATGCGCATGGCGGTGGTCACCGTACGCTTCAGCTTGTCATGATCGATCTGGCCTGCCTTTGCATGGCCTTTGGGATGCAGATGCGCCGCCAGATTGACCGAGCCGAGGTTACACACGGCGATTTCGCTGTCCGACGTATTCAGCGTGATTTCGGTGCACAAGTTGGAGCTGTGGACCACGCCCATATGCTGCTGCGGGCTGCGGATATTGCAGGGATCCTTGAAAGTGATCCAGGGATGTCCTGTTTCAAACAGCATGGTCAGCATCTTGCGCCAGAGTGATTGCGCCGGCACTTTCTTGAACAGCTT
>CAYOJU010000097.1:0-10606 GCA_964404355.1 uncultured Sideroxydans sp.
CACCATCACCGTACGGCTGATGCTCTGCAACTGCATCATCAGCAGGGTAATCACGCCGACCAGCATCAGCGGTACGACTGCCGCAATGGCATCGGAACCCTTGGCAGATTCCTCAATGCTGCCACCCATCTCGATGCGGAAACCCGGCGGCAACTTGGCGCGCACCGCATCAAGCTGCTTGTTGATCCGCGTGGACACGGTTGCGGGCTGCATCCCCTCTACCGCATCTGCGCGCACAATCATGGTGGGCAGGCGATTGCGCCTCCAGATCACACCTTCTTCCAGCACCGGCACCAGTTTGGCCACCTGCGCCAACGACACATGTCCCCCGCTTGCCAGCGGAATTTCGATGTCAGGCAAACGATCCAGGGAACGCGACTCGCCGCCGAACCCGCCGCGCCATACCACATCGATGAGCTGGTCATTCTCGCGATATTGGGTCAAGGCAATACCGTTCAGGGTCACCTGCATGACCTGGGCGATCTCCTGACTGGAAATACCCAGTTGCCTCAGCTTGTCCTGATCCACTTCGACGCGCACACTTTTGACCTTTTCGTTCCAGTCGAAATTGATGCTGGTCAGGCCGGGATCGGCACGCATCATGTCTGCCACCCCGCTCGAAACCTCGCGCAGTTTGCTCAGGTCATCCCCCATCACGCGAAACTGCACCGGATAGCCGATAGGTGGCCCATTCTCCAGGCGCGTCACGCGCACCCGGATGTCGGCAAAATCCGGCGCCGCGAAGCGCGCCTCCATGCGGCGCTTGAACTCTTCGCGCGCTTCCAGGTTTTTCGTGACCACCACGATTTGGCCAAAGTTATCGACCGACAACTCTTGATGCAGCGTCAGGATGAAACGCGGTGAACCATTGCCGATATAGGACGAGAAATGCTCCACCGCCGGATCGTCCTTGATCAGTTGCTCGATGCGCTGCACCTCGCGTGTGGTCCCCTTGATCGAGGCACCCTGCGGCAACCAGACATCGACCAGCAACTCCGTCCGGCTCGAGGGCGGAAAGAACTCCTGCTGCACAAACAGGCTGAAAGCAGCCATAGCCAGCACAAACATCAGCCCTGTCGCCGAAATGACCTTCCAGCGATTGCGCAAACACCAGGCAAGCAATTCCCGGAAGCGGCGATAGAACGGCGTGTCGTAGATATCGTTGCCGTGCTTTTGCGCCTTGGCGATGAGCGCCTTGGGATCCAGCAACTTGTATCCGATAAAGGGCGTAAACACCACCGCAACAATCCAGGAAACCAACAGCGCAATGGTCACCACCTGAAAGATGGAAACCGTGTATTCGCTCGCTGCCGATTTGGCAAAACCCACCGGCGTGAAAGCTGCCGCAGTGACCAGCGTGCCGGTCAGCATCGGAAAAGCGGTCGAGGTGTAGGCATAAGTCGCCGCCTTGAAGCGGTCCCAGCCCTGTTCCATCTTCACCACCATCATTTCCACCGAGATGATGGCGTCGTCCACCAGCAGCCCCAGCGCAATCACCAGCGCCCCCAGGGAAACGCGTTGCAGGTCGATGCCGAAGAATTTCATGGCAAAGAAAGTAATCGTCAGTACCAGCGGGATGGACAGTGCCACCACAGCCCCGGTGCGCATACCCAGACTCAGAAACGACACCGCCAGCACGATGGCGACCGCCTCGGTCAGTGAACGCTCAAACAGATCGATCGACCCTTTCACCACTTGCGGTTGATTGGAAACCATATGCACGTCAATACCCACCGGCAACTGCTCGGCGATACGCTTCATTTCGCGATCGAGGTTTTTGCCCAGATGGATCACATCTCCGCCCTGGTCCATCACCACACCGACACCGATCGCAGGTTGTCCGCCAAAGCGCATCTGGGAATTGGGCGGATCGGATAAACCGCGGCTGACCTTGGCGATATCACCCAGATGAAAATGCTGTCCGTTCACCCGCAAGTCAGTATTGCGCACCCGCTCCACGCTGTCATAACTTCCGGTGACTCGCATATAAATGCGGTTGCTGCCTGCTTCAATAAAGCCCCCCGGTGTCACGGCATTCTGTTTCTGCAGGGCTTCGACGATCTGTAACGGCGAAATGCCCAGCGTGGCCAGACGGTTGGGTTGTGCGTCAATATATATTTTTTCGTCCTGCACGCCGATCAATTCAACCCGTTTTACATCCTTGATCCGGCGCAATTCCAACGCAACCTTGTCGGCATGACGGCGCAAGTCCGCAAGGTTGTAGCCATCGCCCGTCAGCGCAAAAATGTTGACCTGAATATCGCCGAACTCGTCATTTGGAAAAGGCCCGTGCACCCCTGCAGGCAGGGTGTGACGAATGTCATCGAGTTTTTTGCGTACCTGGCGCCAGGATTCGGGAACCTCATCCTTGGGCATACCATCATTGAGTGCAATAAAAATAAGCGATTCGCCCGGCCTGGATACAGAAGTCACTACATCCACCCACGGCGTCTCCTGCAATTTCTTTTCGATACGCTCGGTCAGTTCGCGCTCGACTTCCTGCGCCGTCGCGCCCGGCCAGCGGGTGTCCACCACCATATCCTTGAATGTAAACGCGGGATCTTCTGCACGCCCCAGGCTGAAAAAAGACAACACGCCAGCCACAGACAGCACAATGATGAGATACACCACCATCTGCTGGTGCTCCAGCGCCCATTCGGAAAGGTTGGGCATCTTCATCGCGGGTTTCCGTTTTCGATGATCTGGATCTTCTCGCCCACCGACAGCTTGTGCACGCCCGCACTGACGATGCGCTCGCCAGCCGCGACACCGCTGGCGATCAGCGCGCCGTCATCCCGGTAGGCTGCCACCTCGACAGGGCGCAGTGACACGCTGTGATCGGCAGCGACTATCCATACCGCAGCTTTGTCACCTTGCTGGAAGATCGCCGTCAAAGGCACCAGGAATCCGCTGTTCTTTTGCGTGCTGTTTTTGGCGGATTCTTTAAGTCTGACGCGTGCCGTCATGCCCAGCGCGACTTTTGCATTCTTCGCATCGAAGGTCACGCGCACCGGATAAGTGCGGCTTGCCGCATCGGCCGCGGGAGAGATTTCCCGAACGCGCCCCGTCACCGTCGACTGCACGTTGCTGTCCGTCGCGTTCAACTCGATCTCGGCAGGCATGCCGACCTTGACCGAAGAAAAACGCGATTCGGGCACGGAAAACGTCACCTCGCGCTCGCCTTCCTGTGCCACGCGCATCACCGGTTGACCGGCGCTCACCACCTGCCCCACCTCGGCAAACGTCGCCGACACCACGCCGTCACGATCCGACAGCAGCCGGGTATAAGCCGCCTGATTGCGCGCCAGCCCGGCTTGCGCCGCAGCCGCTTTCAGTGCTGTTTCCTTGGCATCCAGCGCCGACTGGCTGACAAAACCCTTGTCGCGCAACTCGCGATAGCGCTGCAACTCTTCTTCAGCCAGATGATATTGAGCATCAGCGGCACTCTCCTGCAACCCAGTATCGGCTGCATCCAGCCGCGCCAGAACTTGCCCTTTCTTGACGAATGCTCCGGCATCCACCAGTCGCTCCACGATCTTGCCTCCGATGCGAAAACCCAGCACGGTTTCATAACGCGCATGCACTTCGCCGCTGTAGACATTTCCACTGTCGCTGGCTGCAGCTCCCACCACAATGGTAGAAGCCGGACGTTCCGTACTGGCGGGTTGCTCCGCTTGTTTGCCGCAAGCAGCCAGAACAAAAGGCAAAGACAGAATGAGAATCGCTTTATTCATATGTTCACTCCTTGACGAGCAGACCGTTCAGCAGCAGATCGATATTTGTACGCAGATAGAGTTCAGAATCCTGTTGCCCGTAGTTGCAGTATGGCGCGATCGAGTACTCCCAGATCGCCCGCATCAGGATGGGCGCGACGATGGCATCAATGGCCGATTCGACGTCGACCGGGCGGAACTCGCCTTTCTCGATACCCGACTGCAACACCTTGCCCAGCAACTCGTCTATGCCCTTGCCCACATTGTCGTAAAAATATCGGGCCACTTCGGGAAAATTCCCGCTCTCGGAAATGATCAGTTTGAGGATTCCGGCCAGCTTGGTCTTGCCCACCACTTGCCACCAGTGATTGAGCAAGGCACGCAGCAATGAAGCGGTGTCGCCACGATGCTGCGCCAGCATCTCTTCGGCTTGTTCCAGCACAGGAAAAATACCTTGTTGGATCACCGCCTTGAATAGCTCCTCCTTGCTGGAAAAATATAGATACAGGGTGCCTTTCGACACCCCTGCACGCGCCGCCACATCATCCAGCTTGGTCGCGGCAAAACCGCGCTCAACAAACACATCCAGCGCTGCTGCCATGATTTCAGCGGGGCGCGCTTCTTTGCGGCGTTGGCGGACGGGAATCTCTGATGCTGCCTTAGTGCTCATGATTTTATATTAATGACTGACTGGTCAGTAATATACCCAAGCCAGCGCAAGTCTGTCAACAGTCATGCTTTTGGCGTGATGGTAGAATCATTGCATGCTCAATGATCGCGCTCAAATACTGCTCAAGACCTTGGTGGAACGCTATATCAGCGATGGACAACCTGTGGGTTCGCGGGCCTTGCAGCAGTTTTCCGGTCTTGAGGTCAGCCCCGCCACCATCCGCAATGTGATGGCCGACCTGGAAGTCATGGGGCTGGTTGCCAGCCCGCATACTTCCGCCGGACGCGTACCTACAGCCCTCGGTTATCGGCTATTCATCGACACCCTGATGGTGGTGCAGCCGCTCTCCGAAGCTAGCGTGCACCAGTTGGAAAGCCAGTTGCAACCAAGCAGCCCGACCCGCTTGCTGACACAGGCTTCGAATGTGCTGTCCGAGCTCACCCGCTTTGCCGGAGTAGTCGCCACGCCCAAGCGTGCCAGCATCACCGTGCGCCAGATCGAATTTCTGCGCCTGTCCGAAAAACGCGTGCTGCTCATTATCGTCATGCCGGACGGTGAAGTGGAGAACCGGGTGCTGGTCACACATAAGGATTACACCCAACCCCAACTCACCGAGGCCGGCAACTTCCTGAGCCAGCATTACGCCAACCTGGCTTTCGGCGACATCCACCAGCGGGTGCAGAACGAATTGCGCCAGTTGCAGCATGACATGACCGCACTCATGAGCGCAGCGATGGCCGCCAGCGACGAGGCGATGGCGCGCAAGAGCGAGGATTACGTGATCAGCGGCGAGCGCAACCTGCTGAACATCAACGACATCACCACCAACATGAATCAATTGCGCAACCTGTTCAACGTGTTTGAACAAAAGACCGAATTGCTGCAATTGCTTGACGCCGGACGCCAGGCACCGGGCGTACATATCTTCGTCGGCAACGAATCCGGACTGGTCGGGCTGGACGAATTCAGCGTGGTGAGCGCGCCCTACACGGCGGACGGACAGATTGTCGGCACGCTCGCCGTGGTCGGCCCGAAACGCATGAACTACGAACGTGTGGTACCCATCGTGGACATCACTGCCAAACTTCTCAGCAACGCCCTCTCACAACACTGAACCAACAATGCCCTATCTGACCGAGCCAGCATATACCCACGGTACACCGCAAAAAACCGGCATCATGCTGGTCAATCTCGGCACACCCGATGCTCCCACGCCGCAGGCGGTACGCACTTACCTCAAGGAATTCCTCAGCGACCCGCGCGTGGTGGAAATGCCGCGTGCCCTATGGTGGCTGATCCTGAACGGAATCGTACTTAACACGCGACCGAAAAAATCCGCCGCCAAATACGCTTCGATATGGTTGCCGGAAGGCTCGCCGTTGCGCGTCTATACCGAGAAACAGACGGTGCTGCTGCAGGGTTATCTCAGTCAGCGCACCAATGCGCCGTTCGTGGTCGAATATGCCATGCGCTACGGCAACCCCTCCATACCCGATGTGCTGCGCAGGATGAAGGAACAGAACTGCCAGCGCATCCTGGTCGTGCCGCTGTATCCGCAATACGCCGCCAGCACCACCGCCACAGCCAACGACATTGTGTTCGGCGAGTTGCAAAAAATGCGCAATACGCCTGCCCTGCGCACCATCAGGAACTTCCATGACCGCCCCGGCTACATCAAGGTGCTTGCAAGCAGCATCCATGATTACTGGATGAAGAAAGGCAGGCCGGAAAAACTGCTGATGAGCTTTCACGGCCTGCCGCAATTCTCGCTGGATAAAGGCGACCCGTATCACTGCGAATGCCGCAAGACCGGCCGCCTGCTTGCACTGGAGCTGGGGCTGCAGGCCGGGCAATACGCCATCAGTTTTCAGTCTCGTTTCGGCAAGGCCAAATGGCTGCAACCCTACACCGCCAACACGCTCAAGGAATGGGGAAAACAGAAAATCAAACGCGTGGACGTAGTCTGCCCCGGCTTCGTATCCGACTGCCTGGAAACGCTGGAAGAAATCGCGATGGAATGCAAGGAAGACTTTCAGCATGCCGGTGGCGGCGAATATCACTACATCCCCTGCCTCAACGACCGCAACGACTGGATGCACGCGCTGACCGATCTGGTAATGGAAAACCTGCAAGGTTGGCTGATCGAACCGAATGCGGCAGAACTGGAACAAGGCAGGTTGCATGCGCTTGCTTTGGGGGCAGAACGATAACTCAGTTAAGGCTGATTTGCTCCGCTTCCAGCTGGATGACAAGCCGCTGAATGACATTGGCGGCCCCCCTGCTTAAGCCTTCGAATTCAAGACCGATACGGCTCATTTGCTCTCCGCTTCTGGTCGTTATTGAAGTCCATATACCACGCACCCGCAAGTTCGTCGGAACCGCACCAATCACCGGCAGCGTAATGCTACATCCTTCCAGGAGTGCACCTTGTGAAAACATTTCAGGGAGCTCTCCTTTGATGGATATTCCAATGCCCCCGACGCTTATATCGACAATGGTCGCTTCCATGAATCCTGCAGCAACAGGAATCTTGCAGATAAGCGCATTGCTTCCCTGCGGAGTATTCAATCTGAAATATTCCCTGCGCTGAACTCGCTCGATCACTGCCGGGACGAGCATGGAAAAAGCGTCACCATCCTGCAGCCCGACAAGACGCAAATGTGACGAATGCCAGCGCACCTTGACTCCGGTTTGCGTTACAAACGAGACGTGCCTGCTATTGGTGATCTTTTCGTTGATCTGATCGTCCGGACTGATATCCATATAGACATGGTTCCCTTCCGAATTCACCCCCAGCACACAAGTCACCAGCCCGACACCCTCCTGGGTATCCAGATTGATTGCCACTCGATGTTTTGCAAGATCTTCCAGAACAAACACAATTTCTTTGCGGTTATACAGTGCAAAAGGCGAGTCTTCCACGCGATGGGTCATCGTTAATTGCCTGCTAATTATTAGGGCGAAGAATTCATTGTGCATTATCCCGACCGGATAAAGATCACATTCCAGGGAAAGCTTTCTGGCAAATCAGGCAAAGAACTTGTAGTTATTCCTGCCGCTTGCCTTGGCGAGATACATGGCATCGTCCGCATGCTTGATCAGCATCTCATCGTCCGCTGCGTCGTCGGGGCAAATGCTGATACCGATGCTAAAAGTGATGACCAATTCCTTGCCACCAATCCGATGCGGCTCTTCCATCGAACTGATGACCTTGCGCGCAACCGTTTCGGCATCCTCCGCCCCGTTCACCTCCGGCAACAGAATCATGAATTCGTCGCCGCCCTGGCGGCAGATGGTATCGGACTCGCGGCGGCAGGATTTCAGGCGATCGGCGACCGATTGCAACAGCATGTCTCCGGCCAGATGCCCCATGGTATCGTTCACATGCTTGAACTTGTCCAGGTCAAGGAACAACAGGGCAGTTTTCTTCTTGTTGCGCGTTCCGGTCACCAGTGCATGCTTTAGGCGATCCGCAAACAAAGCGCGATTTGGCAAATGCGTCAACGAATCGTAGTGAGCCAGGTGCTCAATGTGGGCTTCATCTTCCTTGCGCTTGGTGATGTCGGAGAACACCGCGATGTAGTTGATGATCTCGTTCTGCGAATTCTTGACCGTACCGATGGACAGCCACTCCGGATAGATTTCGCCGGTCTTGCGCCGATTCCAGATTTCGCCCTGCCACACGCCAAGGTCGTTGATGGATTTCCACATGGTCTGATAGAACTTTTCGTCCTGCCGCCCCGATTTCAGGATATTGGGATTATTGCCAATGACATCCTCCTCGGTGTATCCGGTGATTTTGTAGAAGGCGGGGTTCACGGCAATAATCTTCCGTTGTGCATCCGTGATCATAATGGCTTCGCCGCTGTTATCGAACATCTTGACGAACAATTGCAGGCGCTCGTTGGCGTGCTCCAGCTTTCCGACCAGGAGGTTGAAATTCTGCGCCATCTCACCGATGTCGGGGTTGTTAACATCGACATCGGCACGCCGCGACAAATCCATGTCGCGCTGAATCTCCTCCATCGTGTCATGAAGTTTTTTCACCGGATTGCTGATGTTGCGCACGATGACAAAGCGCACAAACAGCGAAATAATGATCAGCAGCAGGACCTGCAACATGATATGACCGATCCACATCCAGTCCTCGGTCTCGGCAAGCTGGGCATTGTCCTCGGAAAGATCGATGATCACGCTGGCCGCACCGTTGACGCTGCCGGCTTGAGTAATATGGCAAGAGATACAGTTCGTTCCGCGGAAATTCAGTTTGGCGATAAAGGGCACCACCACGCGCAACGCCGGTCGACCGTCCTTGCTGGTCAGCCTGCGAAACTGTGTTTGGCCGGTACTCAACACCTCGCGATCCATCTCGTCAACCGCCGCTTCTTCCGGCAGGCCCGGCCCGAATTGCTCGACGACCGCACGACCGCGAATGATGCGCAACTCGATAACGCCGTGCGATAGCGACATCTTGCTCAGCAACAGTCTGCGATTTGCGGGATTGGATATCTGACCGGTGAGCATCAGCATGTTCATGCCGTTGATCAGACCGTTTGCGGATTCCTCCGCGCGCGATTCGGCAGCACGCTCGATCTGCAATTCAAAACGGCCGAGTACCCATTCCATCGAGGCGAAAAACAGAATGATCAGCGCGCCCTGAATCAGGATATGCAGTTTTTCCTGCACATCCGTCGCGCGCCACACTCTCTTCAAGCTGCTCATCTCGCCTCTCCTGTCAGATCAGCCAATACCGGTCGAACTTGTCACAATTTGATGAAATGTTCGCGGTAATACTTCATCTCGGCGATGGACTCATAAATGTCTGCCAGCGCCTCGTGCTTGCCGTGTTTCTTCAGCCCGCTGGCAATTTCCGGTTTCCAGCGTTTCGCCAGTTCCTTGAGCGTGCTCACATCCAGGTTGCGGTAGTGGAAATAGTCTTCCAGTTTGGGCATCCAGCGCGCCAGGAAGCGTCTGTCCTGGCAGATGGAATTGCCGCACATTGGCGAAATCCGGACAGGCACATATTCCTTGAGGAATTCCAGCATTTGCGCTTCCACCATCGCATCGTCCAGCGTTGATGCCTTGACCTTGTCGATGAGACCGGATTTGCCGTGCGTGGACTTATTCCAGTTGTCCATGCCGTCAAGCACACTGTCGGGCTGGTGCACCACCAGCACGGGAGCCTCAGCCACGGTATTCAGCTCGCCGTCGGTCACCACCAGCGCCACTTCGATAATGCGGTCCGTGTCGGGCAAAAGCCCCGTCATCTCCATGTCTATCCAGACGAGGTTGTTTTGGTTTTGTGCCATAATCTGCGGAAGTTCTTAATTAGAAGTGTGGCGCATTGTCGCACAGCCTAGCCACTCAATCCAACGACCATGACTGCATCCCAATTCTCCGCCTTATTCATTTCAGCGCTGTTCTCGAATGGAATCATCAAACTCTGGCTGGCCTACCGCCAGCTCGACCATGTCGCCGCAAATCGGGCCGAAGTACCCGCCGCTTTCCGCGAAAAGATCGATCTTGCCGCACACCAGAAAGCTGCCGATTACACCCGCGTGCTGGTTCAATTCGGTATGGTCAGTGTCATATTCGACACGATTTTGCTGCTGGCCTTCACCCTCGGCGGCGGCATCCAGTGGATCAGCCATTGGTCGACTGCCACTTTCAGCGGTCCGCTGGTTCAGGGTGCCGCCATCCTGGTCGCGGTACTGTTGCTGCAATCATTGCTGGAAGCGCCTTTCGGCCTCTACCAGACTTTCAACATCGAAGTGCGTTTCGGCTTCAACAAAATGACGCTCAAGCTCTATCTGATCGACACCCTCAAAGGCCTGCTGCTCGGCGCTGTCATCGGCCTGCCGCTGCTGTTCGGTGTGCTGTGGCTGATGTCCGCAATGGGCGATCTGTGGTGGATATACGTGTGGAGCGTGTGGGTAGTATTCAATCTGTTGCTGCTGTTCATCTACCCCACCTACATCGCACCGCTGTTCAACAAATTCGAACCGATGCAGGATGAAGCGGAAAAAGCACGCATCGAAGCCCTGCTGAACAAATGCGGTTTCAGTGCCAGCGGCCTGTTCGTCATGGATGGCAGCAAACGCAGCACGCACGGCAATGCCTACTTCACCGGCTTCGGCAAGACCAAACGCATTGTGTTCTTCGACACCCTGCTGAAGCGCCTCACCCCGAGCGAAATCGACGCCGTACTGGCGCATGAGCTGGG
>CAYOJU010000098.1:0-6995 GCA_964404355.1 uncultured Sideroxydans sp.
AAGGTTTGGCTTTTGCCATCGCATCCAGAAACTTGCCCAGATGCGGATGCCACAGCGCAAAGGGTTCTTTCAGCGCTTTGGTGGCGTCTTCATCGATGCCAACGATGACTACATCGTTCTGCAGGCGATGCACATCATGCTGTTGCTGATGGGCGAATTGCCTGTCAAGTAACGCACGGCTCAGTTGCTCGCCGATTTGCATCATATTCAGCAGCAACGCGACCAGCACACAAAAGGCCAGCCCCAGCAGGATCTGGATTTTCGGTTCTTTCAACCGTTGCATTGTTTCCATCACGACCTCACTTCAGCGCCGTTGCGGCGATGCGTGCCGCCCGGTCGCGAAATTGCGCCGCCTGTTCTGCATGGCCCGATTTCTCATGAGCCTGCGCCGACAGCAGCAAGTCCTGTCGTATCTTTTCCGGCAAACCCAGCGATTTATCGATGGCCAGTGCCTCTTCCAGCAGGCGCAGCGCGGCGTCGGGTTCGTTCTTCAACAGCCTGGCCGAAGCCGTGAGTCGCAGGGAATTGGCGTACTCGAGGAGTGCGACCCCCTTGTTCTCGGAGGCTGCACGTTCGCTCCAGTACAGTGTTTTATCGGCGTCGTTCGCTTGCAGGGCGATACTGGCACGGGCATTGTCGATCACACCTATAAGTGTGCAATCCGCCGCGCACCAGACAGCCGCTTTATCTACCCATGTCGCTGCGCCGGCAGGATCATTTTCCTGCAAACGCAACAATGATCTTTGCACTGCAGCTGCAGCCAGATGCTGCGGAGCATAGTGAAGCGACTTGTCTTCCAGCAGACTGTCCAGATAGCGCTGCGCCAGCGCGTTGTTACCCAACACCTGGCTCACCTTGGCCAGGTTGAGCATATTGATAGCGATACCGTTCACATTCTCGACCGCAACATCCAGTTGCAGTGCGTTTTCATAAAATGAAGCCGCGACCTGATATTCGCCGCGCTGGAATGCGCGCTGGGCGCGCTGGTTGAACTCGGTCGCCTGTTGCTGTCTGGCACTGCGCGCCTCTTCCACATGGCCGCAGGCAGTCAGCAGCACAAGACTGCACAAGACCAGGAATGTTAATCGAATGCTCAAGCGCTCCCCCGTCACTGCTGTTTGGGCGGAACGTAGCCGTCCACCGGCAGCGTCTGCTCTTCCGGTTTGGGAAACAGGCCGTTCAGCAGCCAGGATTTCTTCACCCCGCTCAGTGTCTCCTGCCCGTCTTGCACGAGTGCGTTGCTATTGCGCACCAGCGAGGGAATCTCGGCGGCGGACTCATTGGTGATCTTCTTGATATCGGTGGTGGCGGACTGCATGTTGTTGAGTGTCGCATCGGCCTTGTCCACCAGTTTCGGGATGGCTTGGTCCAGTGTTCCCAGACTGGAATTGATACGGACCATCGCTTTGTTGCCACTGACGCCGAGCTGGTTGAACTGATTCGCCGTTTCGCGGAAACCGCCCGAGGCCTGGTTGAGATTCTTGAGAGCTTGCTGGAAATCACCGTTCGGATTGCTCATGTTGGAAGTGATTTGGTGAACGTCGCTAAGGATAGGCTGTAACTGCCCAGCCAGATTTTCGACCACATTGCTTGCATCCTGCCCGCGTTCGAATTCCAGCACGCTGTTTCGCGTGACCTGTTTCACCTGCTGTGAACCGGGAATGATTTCCACCACGCTTTCGCCGACCAGCGCTTCCTTGACCAGCCGCGCCTTGGCATCCTGTCCGATGAGATGAACGTACTCGTTATCCAATGACACCTCCACCTGCACCGTTGCATTGGATTGCATGTTCACCTCTTCCACGCTGCCGACTTTGAAGCCGATGAATTTGACCGCCATGCCCTTGCTCAGGCCTTGCGCATTGGGCGTGAAGAACAGGATCGTCGTGCTGCGGTGAAAATAGTTCTGCTTGACCGCAATCATCAACAATACCAGCAACAAAACAGCGATCGCCCCAAGCATGAATCGCTGGGTGCGCTTCTCGATGGTCAGCAATCTCTGGTTGTAGTTGGGCAGTTTCATAAGCTATAGATGAATCACCAGTTGTTTGGGATCGTCCTTGTCGTCGTATTCCTCAAAACTCACCAGCACCGAGGTACGGAACGGGAAGTATAAACGGAATACCTTGTCGAATTTGATGACCCGCGCCAATTCCCTGCGCGACAACCCTTCGATCATGGAATCGTAAATGATCAGTTCCGGACTCATCAGCATGGCGCGCACGAAACCGACCAGGCGTTTTTCATATAGCGACAATTGATCGGGCAGTTTGAGCAACAAGTTGGAGGCGGCAGCTTCGTCCTCCAGGCCGCATTGCCCGAGCAATTTCGCCACATTATCTTCGATGCTTCCGGCAAGCTCGATGCCATGATACTGCACCGGCAGGACGATGTTTTCCCATACGCGCAGGTTACTGATCAACCCACCGTTATGAGGGACAATCACCACACCGGGCTGGTCGCCGAGGTTCTTGAGCAGGGCAGAACGCTGGGATTCGGAACGGACGACGAGGCAATACGAATAGCCCGATTGCAGCAGGGCCTGGGTACCTTCTTCTCCATGCAGACTCAGTGTAAACACGGGATTCTCACGGGCTTCTCGCAGAACATTCGTTGAAGAGAAGAAGGATAAATTGGTAGCGCGATTGCTATCGAATAGTGCGCAAAGAATGGCGCGAATACTCAATACCACCAAACAACAAGCCTTGAGTTACCCCCAAAGTTACCCCCAAGACCATATCACCACCCCCTCATAAAATTGTTCTCACATTTTAGCAGGGATGGGCAATTTGCAGAGCCACTTGTTACCGGATCGACTCAAGCAATTCAAGCATATCAGCGATGTGGGCCTGAATAAGCGATCCTGTATGGAGCTTCGAAGAGATTGCCGCGCTTGTGTCTGATGCAATTCCTACAAAGCGTGGCAGTTACAAAAAGAAAATCTCAAATTGAATTACTTACGTTCTTTTGCGGCATTAAATAGGCACTTATAAAGAACATACCATCCAAACCGACCAAAATCGTTCTTGATAGCGCCGTTGTCGATTGCATTTGATAATCGACGTGTCAATGGAGCACGATGCGCACCAACCGTATTTAGTCTAACGTTAAGCAGATGCAGGAGCGCCTTAAGTTGAAGCTTTACCAAATGTTTAGCGCCACGCTTTTCGAGTTCCGTCGTAATAGCCATGCCCAGAAAATAAAAATTCTTGAATTCATCATAGACGTCGTTTGCGGGAGTTACATTGTAGAAATTTAAGTAATACGCCAATTCAGACTGCATATTTTCCGCAATCGCTTCAATATTATGTTGAATGAAAGTCGCATAATGTAAATTAATATTTGTTAACACCGCAACATCTGCGGTCTCATGCTGCGCTAAAAGCGATACCGTTTCACGAAAAAACTTAAGCGTATCAATTGCATGATCTATATTTGGATTTTTCATAATTATTTTACAGCCATAAAAAACAGCCAGTTCAACTGGCTGTCAATGTGAAACGATGGAAGTCACTTAATAGACAAAAAACAATTCAAACGAATTTTTCTTTCAGGTGCAATCCGCTATTAAGCGCTTTATGAAAATCTTCGTCAAAATGATTGTTAGACTCACATTCTGCGGTTGCTGCTGATGGCATTGATTGTTTTAACTTATCAAATGCGCTACTAAAAGCAGATGACAGACGTGATTTCTCTGCTGATGAAAAGTCCTTCACAGCATCATTTAATGCAGTCTGCGTAGTCATAAAAACTCCCGTTATATTTATGTTGAACGAATTACACTTAATAAATATGCGCGACAAAAAAAGCGCTTATTCCAAATTCCAGAAAATAGCAACAGCTATAAAATCCCTTGACAAATTAATACTATCATACTCATGCATATCACAATATGTATTTGCACAATGTTGTATGTATTTGAGTTATCGGCAACACCCTTATTTTATTGAGTATTTTTTCAAAAATTACATATAACGTCATAGAAAAGACATAAAAATCAAAAAATAATTCCTTTTTTCAAATAATTTTCAAGTTTTTCCAAAAATTTATTCGCAGGTTCAAGCCAGTTATTTACAGCGGCGGTCGCACCGTAACCTGTCAAAATATCGGCACTCAGTGAGTGTGCAACTAAATTAATTATTGCTGCTTATTTTTTATTTTGGTGCTGGGTCATCTTTTGCCGCTTTCAAATAGTCAAAATACCTATGGGCAGCTGCGTAAACATCACTATCTGCAGCGATTGGCTTATACAAATCTGAGCCCTCAGCTTGGGGAAAATCTGCACTGCATACGGCAGTTAACATACTTTCAGCTAATGTATTAGACTTGACGACCGTCTCTTCAGACTCGTCAGTAGACGTGAAAACGAGTTCACCTTTCTTGTTATAGGAGGAACGCGCTAGCGTTCGCGACGTTCTCTTATCGCAAAAATAGGTAATTTTTTGTGTCATGGAATTAATTTCATTAGGTTCTGCCTTCTCCGAATCTCTAATGAATTTCTCCAACAATGTGACCGCGTTACCCTGTTTTTCTATCGAGTTGTACTCAAAGAAAAAAACCGCCGTGTCGCTAATTCCATTAACGAAGTAGTACCAAGTTGCGTTGTGGGGCTCTATATCAGCTGTAGATGCTTTAACCTTCGCAAAATAGTTTTTTGTATGGGAAAAAATATCATTATCTTTGACTGAAAAATAATCCACATTCACCTTACTTTTTGGGAAGTTTTTGATACACACAACCTTGAGTATGGCTTCACCGACCGAATCAGGAATGACATCCACCGCCTTAAACTGAATAGAGGACGAGCGAATGAAATCACCTTTCAAGTCATAGGCGGTGTAAGTTTGGATTTGCGATGTTCTCTTGCCACAGGAATAGTTGACCTTGAGCGCCGTAGAAATGCTTCCATCAGCTTCTGGCTTATCCGCATCTCGAACGTACTTCTCCCAGATCGTGACGTCATCGCCATGTTTGGTTACGGTATCTCGATCAAAGAAATATATTGAATTATCCGTATATCCATTAGCAAAAACGTACCAAGTGGCAGCGTTAGCGGTCAAAGAACAAAGCGCCACTAGACCGAACACAACGATTCTTAACATGACACCCCCGATATATAAACCGAACCCCGCCCAATTGGCTCAGCATATTTAGTCTGTAGTTACTTTGCAGAACACAGTAGCAACATAATGATACTCTGACAATGTACCAAAGTACCGAGGCTATCCCATCAAGCATGCCTGCAATAATTTTGCCATTTCGCGCAGCATAGCGCGCAACCCACACTTGTAAGAATTGCGTGATGCCTCGGCCTTGCCTTCCGGTGTACGTGCGCCCGTTGATCTAGGTCACTGCTTTATCCATGCAATCCTTTTTGAGATATGCCCCGATTGCGCCCACCGATTACGTGGGCTAGGCGCACAGTGTTGTTCGTATTACGCCGGATTTGAGTTCACAACCATGCAAAGTGGTGTATCGCACAGTTGCACACCATATAGGTATTGTTAAATTCCTATTTTAGGAGTGCATTATGAAAAAACTCATCATTACATTAATCGTCGGTCTGACTATTTCCGGCACTGCTACTGCTATCAGTCAGATTGCGTACTGGACAGGCAGATCAGAGCGGGTAACAACAATGAATTATCAGCAAATGCTGAACTGTGAATACAAAATTAGTGATGGACGAACATTCTGGCGCGCATTTGTCGGTTACTGTCCTGCACAAGTCCAAGTCAATTGAATGACAAAACGGGGAAATCAAGAACCTGAAAGGTTTGGAGATAATATGCGCAAAATTGGTAATTTATTCCTTATTATTGCTACTCTCATGGCCCCCAAACTTGCGCTGGCTGACTCAAGCCTACCTATTGGTGCTGGTAGCGGGAACTGCGGAAAATATCTTGGGGAAAGCAATAAAGCAGTTACCCTCGTTGTGATCAGCTGGGTACAAGGATTCAATACAGGAATGAACGTTGCCGAAGAACGTCCAGTGGATACAGCTTTATTCCCTGATGATGAATCAGTAAAGGCATACATAGACAAATACTGCCGAGAGTACCCGTTGAAGACAGTAATAGATGCCAGTTTTTCCCTTCACCACGAACTCACTAAAGTCAGATAGCCAACTGGTCATGTATTAGCCCCGCGCACCATCGCCTTGAGTTCTGCAGTGCTTGGAAAATTCAAACCCAAAAGCAACGGATTTTCGCTATCCCCTTTCAGTGTTGTACTGGCCAGCCGTGCATGAAGATATGGCGCGCAGTCTTTTGCAATCGCGCACGCACCCACTTCATCGCCCGCTTCCCAACGTTTTGCCATCGTTTTCACCATAACTTCCAGCGGCGTGATTTCCGCCTGTGCCAGGACTCGATCAGCTACACGGGCACGTCTTTGTGAATTTGCGCTTGCCACTCCCTTTGGTCGTCCGCCCATGTTTTTCGTTGTCATAATTTTCACCTCCCTGTCATCCAGTTCTTATACCCCCATCCATTTGAAGATAATAGCAATATCGGTTCTTTCTGTCGGGTACTTTGTATACGTTCCTTCAATTACAATCATTGCGCGTAATAGCGCCGCGCCAACGGATGCATGAAACTATGTTTGGCAGTATGGGTCTAACCGATATCGATGAGAATGTTATATTTAGGTCATGTACTGCCTGCCTTTAGATGATGTGTGTCAGATGGAAAAGTTTCAGCATAAAGTCATTGCTGAAGCCTCCGAAACTGCTTTTGCCAATCGGCACACTTTTTCGTTGGGCACATTCAATGGTCGCCGTTTTGTTTATACGTTATTTGACGGGAAGCCCGTGATCGTGATCATCGAGGAAAACAAGTCGTTTGAATATAACGCCACTTATTCAGATGTTTTGGGAGAATGAGGGTGCCCGTGCCCCCCCCCCCCCCCCCCGTGGGTTGGGGTTCGTTAAGGGGTGGCTTTGGGTTAACAACCGGGTGTCACCCGGGAAGATTGGGGGGGGAGGGTTTGTGGGG
>CAYOJU010000098.1:7005-10529 GCA_964404355.1 uncultured Sideroxydans sp.
TGGGAGAATGAGGGTGCCCGTCCCCCCCCCCCGCCACCGATAGAGTTGCGTTACTTAACGGTAGGACTTGCGTTAAACAACCGTTAGACTCCCGAAAAAATTGGTGGGAAAGTTTTTCAGGTGCCGGACGCTGTGATGCTGTGAGGCAGGGAATCTCAGCAGCAGAGTTTTCATTTTGCTTTTCCGGTTTTGAAGGGCTGGATTGTAGCTGCCATTTTTATACTTTCCCGGTATCCGGAAGAATGGTCTTCTTCCATCTCTCCTGTGATTGAGGCGTCTGCAGGTTGAATATGTTCAGAGAAATATACTAACCCTACACAGGATAGGCTTTGCACTTCTGGAGAGCAGATCACATCATCATTCCCTATAGGTTTGGTGTGCTCGCTTTTTCCCTATAGGCTTTTCCGGTTTGAATTTCTTTGTCATTTTCGGCGAAGGTTTACTTCGGTTGTTTGGATTTTTCATACTCAATACCGAACCAAGCCATCAGAGCCGATGGTGTCTCCGTGATGGTGTCGCGCATCGCGTCCCAGAATGTTGGTTCATCAAAGCCGTTTAACACCTTCCGCATGGCGTTAATGACCGATTCTGCCGCCTTAGCTCTGGCAGCGGCACTAGGACGCCTTGCAGGCGTTCCTATTTTCAATCCGTACCTTTGGGCCACCTTTAGATGGAAGTCAGCCTGTAGAGCCTTCAGGCGTTGCCTATTGCCCATCAAGCCACTGCCGATCATGCGCCCATCAAAAAGCGGCAGCATGATAACGTGGCAGTGTGGCGCTGCTTCATCGTGGTGGATAACCGCGCTCAGAATAGGAATCTCGAAAAAACCTTCAGCCCATGCGATTGCATCCGTAAAGAAATTCTGCTCCGCGATGCCGGATGAATGTTTCAGACTGAAAATAATCTCCAACCCAAGAACTTCATTTTTACGCCGTTTGACCTTCGCCAACTCCATCATACTGACCGCTTGGGCTGATATGGCAGCAGCGCTGCCAGCACCTCGCAAAATAACATTCTGCGAAGTCCTGCTTGGGTCTATGTGACCGTCTGAACCTCTTTCGGCTTGTATCTCTCGCAAGTTATGACGGGCAGCGATAGAGATAATGTTGCTGCCCTTCAATTTCTTTATACGCAAAACCTGAATGTGTTCGATCATGGCGCATCACACTCTTACTTGCTGGCGGCGATGCGCGATTGTTCCCAAGCCTCGATTGAATCTCTATCCCATGCAGTTATGTTTTGGGATAGCTTGATCGGCTTAGGAAATTTCCCCGCCTTGACCCACGCCCAGATACTTGAGCCAGAGACGCCCAAACGTTGTTTGAGATGGTTCAGTCGAAAAAATTCAGGTGTTGCGGATTGTGTTGCGTTCGCCATGTTTGCACCTTTGAAGGTTGCCCAAGTCCGCCCTGTGCGGTCTTGCATGCGTTCGCATTGAATACATCAAAATTGGGGGTGTCCAAGGACATATACTCAATATAAATAGCCCTATTTGTCCTTGGCGCGTCTTTGCTCGACTAACCAGCGTTGAATCGCCTTGCCTAGCGCATCATCTGAAAAATCAGCCGCAGAAAGAACTGTCCACACAAACTCGTAAAATCTTCCGCAATACCCAGCTTCATCGGAATAGGTGATGGTGATTTGTTCGCCCGTCATGTTGCAGAATATCTCAGCCAGTTTGCCAATAAGCCAGCAGCGGTCATCCGGGTCTGGGCCATGCGCAGATTTTTCTGCCAGAATCGGTTGCATGAATTTTTGGACGATGTCGGACATCCTCAGCAGGACATCATATTCTTCAGTACCTGCAAACACGGACTCGGGCGTTGGCATACGTTTTAGCACCACGTCCAGCGCTTTGTTAAATTGCATAAGTTCTTTGCGGCGTTTTCCTCGGGTCGGCATGGCCGCGATTTCCGCTTTATTGAACCGATATAACTTAATTATGCTGTCTATCTCGACGATTACGCCATCCAGATCGTCATCATCACAGCCAAGGATACTAGCCACCTTTGCTTGCGTGTGTTTGTCCATTGCGTTGTCCAACTCACGCACGCAGTGTTACAACTTCTGCGCCCGCCTTGAGCTTGTCCAGATAGTCCGCCCATTGCTGCATCATCTTCCTACGCTCGGCAAGGTGCGCCGTGCGGTTGTACGCGCGACCGTTCGGGTCTTTCACGGCATGGGCAAGCTGGTGTTCGATGAAGTCTGGGCGCACCCCTAGCACTTCATCCAAAATGGTGCGCGCCATCGCGCGGAAGCCGTGACCGCTCATTTCATCCTTGGCAAAACCCATGCGCCGCAGTGCGGCCAGAACAGCGTTATCACTCATCGGTCTGCCATTGGTGCGGGCACCAGGGAACACATAGCGCCCTTCGCCTGTTAGTGCGTGAAGCTCGCGCAGTATTTCTACTGCTTGTGTGGATAACGGGACTAGGTGCGGTTCGCGCATCTTCATGCGTTCGGCTGGGATATTCCACTCGGCTTTGTCCAAATCAATTTCTATCCACTCCGACTTGCGCAGTTCACCGGGGCGCACGAAGACCAGCGGCGCAAGGCGCAGGGCGCACTTGGTAACGAAAGAGCCTTGGTAGCTATCCATTGCCCGCAATAGCTCGGCAGCGGCCTTGGGGTCGGTGATGGCGGCACGGTGTTCCTTAACAGGGGGAGCAAGTGCGCCGCGCAGATCGGCAGAAATATCACGTTCAGCGCGTCCGGTTGCGATGGCGTAGCGGTATATCTGCCCGCAGTAGTTGCGCATACGGTGAGCGCTTTCCACTGCACCCCGCTCTTCCATTCGGCGCAGCACTTTCAACAATTCAGGCGGGGTAATTTCGGCAATCGGTCTTTCACCCATCCACGGGAACGCATCATTTTCCAGCCGCTTGATAATCTTGTCGGCATTGGATTCTGCCCAGCCCGGAGACTTCCGCACAAACCATTCGCGCGCTATCACTTCAAAGCTGTTCGCTGCCCGTTCGGTCTTGGTGGCTTTCACGGCCTTGCGGTTTGCGCCGGGGTCAATGCTGTCTGCCAGTAACTTGCGCGCATCATCGCGCCGTTGCCGTGCATCTTTCAAACTCACTTCGGGGTAGGTGCCCATCGAAAGCAACTTTTCTTTACCCCCAAAACGATACTTGAGACGCCACCACTTACCCCCAGCCGGAGAGAGCAGCAGGAACAACCCTTTCTCGTCTGACAGCTTGATCGGCTTCGCGCCGGGCTTCGCGTTCTTGATTGCGGTATCAGTTAGAGGCATGGGGGTAACTCCTTACGCTGGGTGCGTGTTACCCCATAAGTTACCCCCTGTTACCCCCGGATGTCAATGTACGGAGTAGGTCTTGGCTGGACAAGAAAAAACCCGCAAAGCTATTAACTGTGCGGGTTTTGTGTACTTCTTTGGACTGCTTCGGACTATCTGTTGGTAGGCGCGATTGGACTCGAACCAACGACCCCCACCATGTCAAGGTGGTGCTCTAACCAGCTGAGCTACGCGCCTGTAAAAGGCCGCGCATTGTAACCGAACA
>CAYOJU010000099.1:0-4367 GCA_964404355.1 uncultured Sideroxydans sp.
ACGAACGCCACGAACGCGCCATCAAAGAACGCTTGGCATCCGGCGGGGTCGGTGCTGCCTTGATCAAGGCGATGATCTCGTCCACGTTGGAAAGCGCAACGGCCAAACCTTCCAGAATATGGCCGCGTTCGCGCGCCTTGCGCAATTCAAATATGGTGCGGCGTGTAACGACTTCACGGCGGTGCCGCAGGAATGCCTCAATGACATCTTTCAGATTGCACAACTTGGGCTGACCATCAACGATGGCGACCATGTTGATGCCGAAGCTGTCCTGCATCGGCGTATCTTTGTACAACTGATTCAGGATCACGTCGGCATTCTCGCCGCGCTTGAGCTCGATTACCGCGCGCATGCCGGACTTGTCCGATTCGTCGCGAATTTCGGAAATGCCTTCAATGCGCTTCTCGCGCACCATCTCGCCGATACGCATCAGCAGGGTGGCTTTGTTCACCTGGTAAGGCAGCTCGTCGATGATGATGGCCTGACGGTCGCCCTTTCCAATATCCTCGAAGTGGGTACGCGCGCGCATCACCACACGGCCACGACCGGTGCGATAACCTTCCTTCACCCCGGCCAAGCCGTAGATGAAACCGGCCGTCGGGAAGTCCGGCGCGGGCACGAGCTCAATCAGTCGCTCGATGTCCATGTCGGGCTCGCGCAATAGCGCCAGGCAGGCATCCACCACTTCGCCCATGTTGTGAGGCGGAATATTGGTTGCCATGCCCACGGCAATACCGGAGGAACCATTCACCAGCAAGTTGGGAAAGCGCGCGGGGAACACCAGCGGCTCGTGTTCGGAGCCGTCATAGTTCGGACCGAAGTCCACGGTTTCCTTGTCCAGATCGGCCAACAACTCATGCGCAATCTTTGCCATGCGGATTTCCGTATAACGCATTGCCGCCGCGTTATCGCCGTCCACTGAACCGAAGTTACCCTGACCGTCCACCAGCGTGTAGCGCAACGAAAAATCCTGCGCCATGCGCACGATGGTGTCGTATACCGCGGTGTCGCCGTGCGGGTGGTACTTACCGATCACATCGCCGACGATACGCGCCGATTTCTTGTAAGCCTTGTTCCAGTCATTGGACAGTTCGTGCATCGCGAACAATACGCGTCTATGCACCGGCTTCAGACCGTCGCGCACATCGGGCAGCGCACGGCCCACGATCACACTCATTGCGTAGTCCAGATAGGACTTGCGCATCTCTTCTTCAAGACTTACCGGCAGGGTTTCTTTGGCGAATTGTTGTTCCATGAGCGACCTAAATTAATGTGACTGAGAGGCAAAAAATCTAAGCCGACATTCTATCACAGCAGCCCGCCCTGACACGGTGTGGTAGAGCCAGCAGTGCAGGAAGAGCTGCAAGCGGTCGCTCCCGCAATCGGCTGCTTACGCAGTAACGCGTCGCGACCGCACCCTCACCCGCCGACCACTCATCCACCCCCTTGTTTGTTTGGCTATTGGGCAGCAGTTTTGTTAAAGTCGCCCCACTACCAACCGAGGTCAACACCATGTCCAACGCCGATCCCATTGAAATCGAAAAATTCTCGCTACTCGCCCACAAATGGTGGGATCCGAACAGCGAATTCAAGCCGCTGCATGAAATCAACCCCTTGCGCCTTGGGTACATTGACCGCATTGCGCAGCTTTCTGGCAAGACAGTGCTGGATGTAGGCTGTGGCGGAGGCATTCTGGCGGAAAGCATGGCGGGAATGGGAGCCAAGGTGACTGGCATAGACCTGGCCGAAAAGTCGTTGCAAGTGGCCAAGCTGCATCTGCTGGAGAGCGGCAAACAGGTGGAATATCGCAAGGTCGCAGTGGAAGATCTGGCTATCGAGCGCCCCGCGCATTACGACATCGTATCCTGTATGGAAATGCTGGAACATGTGCCCGACCCGGCTGCTGTAGTCGCTGCCTGCGCCAAACTGGTCAATCCGGATGGCCATGTGTTTTTCTCCACCCTCAACCGCAACCCGAAATCCTACCTGTTCGCCATTCTCGGTGCGGAATATGTGCTCAATCTGCTGCCGCGCGGCACGCATGATTTCGCCAAATTCATCAAGCCTTCCGAGTTGGCACAATGGTGCCGCGATGCCGAGCTGAACGTCTCCGACATCACCGGCATGAGCTACAACCCGCTGGACAAGACGTATTCGCTAGGACGCGATACCAGCGTCAACTACTTGGTGGCTTGCCAACGTGGTTGAAGCCGTCCTCTTCGATCTCGACGGCACCTTCGCCGATACCGCCCCCGATCTGGGCGCAGCGCTTAACCATGTGCGTGCGTTGCACGACTTGCCGCCGTTGCCTATTGCAACCTTACGCCCGCAAGCTTCGCATGGCTCGCAAGGGCTGCTCAAACTGGGGATGAATGTCGGGCCGGAGGCAGCGAATTACGACGAGCTGCGCAATGCTTTCCTGAAGCATTATGAAGCGCATATCTGCGATTACACCGTGCTGTTTCCGAGCATGGCGGCACTAATCTCCGAACTGGAACGAAACGAGTTGCCTTGGGGCATCGTCACCAACAAACCACACCGCTATACCGTGCCGCTGATGGAAAAGCTCGGCTATGCCAAACGAGCTGCCTGCCTGGTCAGCGGTGACACCTGCGCCCGTGCCAAACCGCACCCCATGCCGTTGTTGCATGCAGCCGAACTGATGGGCGTCCTGCCCGAGCAATGCCTTTATCTTGGCGATGACTTGCGTGACATGGAAGCGGCACAGGCGGCTGGCATGAAAGGCATCATCGCCGCTTACGGCTATATCGACCCTGCAGCCGATCTTGCCACCTGGCCCTCATCCGGCAGCGTGCCAACCCCTTTTGCGTTACTGCGTTACATACAAAGCTGAACGGCGGTATCATGCCCATAATAATAAAATGGTTGGGCGGAGAAGCATGAACGAGGAACGCAACGTGGAAGAAATTCCCACCACTCCGACGCAGGATAGTATCCAGGAGATATTGCACAAGGTCATCATCGCCCATCAGCAGGCGCTGGCTTTGTTGCAACAGACCGAGACGGCCTATGGCCGGCTGGTTCCGCACCAGTTACTCAACCTGCTCGAAGCCAAGAGCATCGTCGACGTAAAGCTCGGCGACCAGGTCGAGCGCAAGATGACCATCATGTTTTCGGATATCCGCGATTTCACCACGCTCTCCGAATCCATGACACCGGCGGAAAACTTCGAGTTCATCAATTCCTATCTCAGCCAGATGGAACCGGTCATCAGCCGCCACCATGGCATTATCGACAAATACATCGGCGACACCATCATGGCCTTGTTTGAAAAAGGCGCTGACGAGGCGGTCAGCGGCGCCATCGCCATGCTGGAACGGCTGAGCTATTACAACGCCGGCCGCGAACGCGCCGGCTATTCTCCGATCAACGTTGGCATCGGGCTGAACACCGGTATGGTAATGATCGGCACGGTGGGCGGCATCAATCGCATGGACAGCACCGTCATCGGTGATGCAGTAAACCTGACCGCGCGTCTGGAAGAAGCCACCAAGACCTATCACGCTCCGCTCATCATCAGCCAGAATACCTTGTACGACTTGGACGACCCGAAAAAATACGACATCCGTTTACTGGATCGCATTCGCGTAAAAGGCAAATCGCAGCCGCTCTCAATCTACGAGGTGTTCGATAACAACTCCGAAGCATTGCGCAACAGCAAACGCGAAAGCCTGCCGGTGTTCGAAAAAGCGGTTGCCTATTACCACCTTAAAGACATCGGCAAAGCCCTCCCCCTGTTCGACAAGTGCATCGACATATCACCCGATGACTTTCCGGCGCACTTCTATCTGGATCGGTGCTATGAATACCAGACCACAGGACATCATCTGGGAACGGGAGAACTGCAAACCGAACTGGTATGGAAAGATGAGCAACATACCGGAGTGCCTGAAGTCGACGATGCCCATCGCATAATGATGGCGCGCATCAACGCCCTCACCGTGCAGATCGATCAAAACGCCTGCCGTGATTTCGCCGATATTTTTCCCTTTCTCAACCAGCACGCGCAGCAGCTTTTTCCAATCGAGGAAAAACTGATGGACGAGCAAGGGTACCCTTTCGCCGAAGTCCACGCTCTGGAACACAAACATTTCATCGAACACTTTACCGAACTCGAAAAGAAATCAAAAAATGCAGCAGAAGACCCGCGCTATCTCGCCTTCCGCACCGAACTGCTGCTGCTTGACTGGTTCGCCTCCCACGCCACCAAGGCGGACCGGCACTTTGCCCGCTTCATGCTGAGCAACAAGCTGTAGCAAAGCTGGTACAATCAAACCTGCTAGTAGCAAACCGAACCGGGGGCGACCTGGCTTCGACGTGGGTTACAAAGCAGTGTAGGGCATACC
>CAYOJU010000099.1:4467-10249 GCA_964404355.1 uncultured Sideroxydans sp.
TGTCTTGACGGCGATCGCGACGATCCTTGTGCAAGTCTCGTTTGTCCTTATGGAGATCAACCTTGTCTTTTCTGATCTCCCTGTTGTCTTTCCTGATGTCCGCGTTGTCCCTTGCCACTTCCTTGCGCTCCCTCGCCGCACCGGCTGCATTGCCTTCGCGCTTGTCCTGGTTAAGTTCATGACGATCTTTGTTGCGTTCACGAACATCTTGCTGTTTTTCGCGCTTGTCTTGCCGGATGTCCCGTGCGTCCTTGGCAATATCTTTTTTATCCGTGCGGATATCTTTCGTGTCTTGTCTTACCTCGCCGTCGGCGGCATGAGCCATCGGCAGCATGGACACGGCGAATACGGCACCCAAAGCGATAAGTGCAGGCTTGATATTTAACATGGCAATTTCTCCAAAATATTAACGTTGTCAGATGAATTTAATGTTTAAGCTAGCGCGCGTGCCGGTCCAATAACGCGCCCCATCGTTATCAGGTTGACGTTGTTTGCTCCTGAACATGACAAGTTTGATTTGCTCATCGCTCAATACGCACTCTGAAGTCCAGGAGAATTGTTCGTCAGAAGTCCGACTCCTCAGATTCTTTTGCAAGTAACCGTTGAGCTTCCCTTTGCTACCGCATTGACTGCTGAAAATCTTCATCCAGAATCGAACCAAAAGTAAAACCCTCGGCTCGCAACTGCACGATAATTTCTTCCAGTTTCTTGATCGTGTTTGGATGAATCTCATGCATCAGGATGATGCCGCCGTTGCGCGCCCGGGCGGCCGATATCACATGACCCACATAGTCGTTATAGTCGTGTGGGAGTACACCACAGGAAATCGCCTCCTTGATATCGACCGAGCCGGTTTTGTCAAACGCCCAGTCGCAGGAGTCTATATGCCAACCCACGATCTTGTATCCACGTGAACGAACGAGCTCATTCGTTTCACAGGTTGAGTTGCCATAAGGATAGCGAAACAACTTTGGCTGCAGATCACCGGCCAGAACGGTTTCATTGCGCAGAACCTGCGCCGTTTGTTCTGCCTTGTCGATGTCATGAAAGTTGGGATGATCCCAGGAGTGATTGCCAATTACCTGATGCCCCGCCACATGAACTTTTGCAACTAGCTCGGGGTACTCTTGTGCCTTCTTGCCAATCATGAAGAAAGCTGCGGATATATCGTATTTCTTGAGCACCTCAAGGATGCGCTCGGTCTGGCCGGGCTCGGGCCCATCGTCAAAGGTGAAAGCAACTCGCTTTTTCGGTGGCCTGGTTTGAATATCCGATTCATATCTGCAAGTCTGCTGCAGTATCTTGGGTTCGATTGTAAGCCGGTCATCCAAGCGCTTCAGGTGATGCTTGCGGATTTTTGCAGTCTCTTCTTCACGAGAGTGCCCCTTGGTTAACTCGTGCAACGCGTTGTTGTTATCAAGCGGGAGTTCAATCGCCCAAACCGGGCCGCAACAAAAAATGATTGCCAGAGAATGGCAGAAAACATGAGATATCCGGATGATTGAGTTCATTTTCGAAATAAAGGTTAGAAATCTGTTTTAACCATGAGTTGAAGAAGCCAGCAGAACTCGCCGGAGGATCATTTTACTTCCGATCCCGAACAAGCTTGAGCGCCGCGGGAACAGCGGTTGAGTATATTCCTAACTTGATTGCAAGTTTATTGAAGCCCTCGCCCGATAAAGGTATAGTCCTCAAAATTCCAATCCAGGTGCAAAACATGGCTTCCAAAGAAGTCCCGGAACACAAACTGAAACTGACGGAACTGCTGGATATGCTGGTCGCTGACGGCATGATAGTCAAAGCAGATGCGGATGAGCTCTTCAACGAGCGGCACGTCCGCCGCCACGACGACCATCCTTTAGTGATCATCGCGGGAAAGAACTGGCGATCACTGATTCCTCCGCAGCGCGTCCTGACCCTGGATACCCTGACGGAGTGGCTGGCCAACAGGGTCGGTCTGGAATATTTGCACATTGACCCGTTAAAGATCGATTTCTCCAACCTCGTCGACCTGATGTCGATCGATTACGCGAGTCGCTTTTCAATCATGCCGATTCGCATCGAAGGCAACGAACTGATCGTGGCGACCGCAGAACCGTTCCTGCGCGACTGGGAGAGTACGGTCAAGCATACCTCGCGCAAGGATATCCGCCGCGTCATTTCTTCACCTGTCGATATCAACCGCTACCTGATCGAGTTCCACAACCTGGCGCGCTCGGTAAAGAGCGCAGCCAAAACAAAAATGGGTTCCGGCAACCTGGCCTCGTTCGAACAATTGGTCGAAATGGGCAAGACCGACAAACAGTTCGATGCCAACGACCAGCACATCGTGCATATTGTGGATTGGCTGTGGCAGTACGCTTTTGACCAGCGGGCCTCGGATATCCATATCGAACCGCGCCGCGACCAGGGCATTGTGCGCTTCCGTATTGACGGCGTACTGCATCAGGTGCACCAGTTGCCAATGTCGGTGATTACCGCGATGACCAGCCGTATCAAGCTGCTCGGACGCATGGACTTGATGGAAAAACGCCGCCCGCAGGATGGGCGCATCAAGACTCGCACCGAAGACGGACAGGAAATCGAGCTGCGCCTTTCCACGCTGCCCACGGCCTTTGGCGAAAAACTGGTGATGCGCGTCTTCGACCCCGAAGTCCTGGTGCGCGACTTTTCCGAATTGGGTTTTTCCGATGACGACCGTGAACGCTGGGAACAGATGACCTCTCGGCCCAACGGCATCATTCTTGTCACCGGCCCCACCGGTTCCGGCAAAACCACCACGCTGTATTCCACGCTCAAGAGCCTGGCTACGCCGGAAGTGAACGTCTGCACACTGGAAGATCCCATCGAAATGGTGGAGCCCGCGTTCAACCAGATGCAGATACAAACAGGACTGGATCTGAGCTTCGCCGAAGGCGTGCGCGCATTAATGCGGCAGGATCCGGACATCATCATGGTGGGCGAAATACGCGATCTCGAAACAGCAGAAATGGCGATCCAGGCCGCTCTTACCGGACACTTGGTACTCTCCACATTGCACACCAACGATGCGCCTTCCGCCATCACGCGCCTGCTCGATCTGGGCGTGCCGTACTATATGATCAACGCGACACTGCTGGGCATCATGGCACAGCGCTTGGTCCGCACGCTGTGCCCGCATTGCAAAAAACCGACGCCCATACGGGAAGACGACATCGAGATCTGGAACGGTCTGGTCGCGCCATGGAAAGCGACGCGCCCGACCCAGTTGCAACGTCCGCGGGGCTGCCTGGAATGCCGCATGACCGGATACTCCGGACGTATCGGTATCTACGAAATCCTGCTTATGACGCCGGAATTGCGCAAACTCATCTCCCCCGAGACCAACATCGCAGCCCTGCGCGAACAGGCCAACCGGGAAGGTATGAAACCGCTGCGTATCTCCGGCGCACTCAAGGTCGCAGCAGGACTGACGACGCTCGACGAGGTGTTGAAAAGCTCGCCTCCCGCCGAGCAAAATTAGGATCTCCGCTATCGTTTATTCAGGAATCAACATGACACTGTCAGAGCTCAACCAGCGTTACGCCATAGGCAATCATGTGCAATTCAAGGAAATCGCCGACGGCATGATCATCGCCGAAATCGCCAACCAGCACGCCCTGGCCAACATCGCGCTGCAGGGTGCTCATATCGCCACCTTCCAGCCGCGCGGAGAAGAACCGGTGATCTGGCTGTCGCCTTCCGCCAAGTTTGCGCCGGGAAAATCCATACGCGGCGGCGTGCCGGTTTGCTGGCCATGGTTCGGCGCGCACAAAACCGACAGCAAACTGCCCGGCCATGGCTTTGCCCGTACTGTGCCGTGGGAAGTACTGGAAACCAAAGCACACCCGGATGGCTCGACGTTCCTGCGCTTCGGACTCATCGAGAATGACACTACCAAGGCGCAATGGCCGTACGATGCCACAGCCCAACTGGAAATCACCGTTGACAAGGCGCTGCATGTGGAACTCATCACCACTAATACCGGTACAAAAGCGTTTGAACTCAGCGAAGCCCTGCACACCTACTTCCAGATCAGCGATGTGGAGAAGGTAGCCATCCGCGGGCTGGAGAACTGCGCCTACCTGGACAAGGTGCAGGACTTTGCACGCTTCACGCAGAAGGATAGCATCGTCATCGAAAGCGAAGTGGATCGCGTCTATATCAATACCGCGGCGGATTGCATAATCGAGGACAAAGGGCTGAAGCGCGCCATCCGCATCGCCAAACAGGGCAGCATGTCTACTGTGGTATGGAACCCGTGGGTTGAAAAAGGCAGGGAAATGGGCGACCTGGGCGAAGACGGCCATCGCGGCATGGTGTGCGTGGAAAGTGGCAATGCCTGGGATAACGTCGTCGTGCTGGCACCCGGCGAAACACACAAGCTGGCAACAGTGTATAGCGTGGAGAAGCTGTAACTGCTCATGCTGCAATAAAAAAGAGCCGCTTCGCAGCGGCTCTTTTTTATTGCATCGACCCAACCGGACTCAGTTCGCTCGTTTCTTGAACTCGTTGGTGCGGGTATCGATTTCGATCTTGTCGCCGATTTCAATGAACGCCGATACGGGCAATTCAAAACCGGTACTAAGCTTGGCAGGCTTCATCACCTTGCCCGAAGTATCGCCGCGCACAGCCGGTTCGGTGTAGATCACTTCGCGAACGATGGTATTGGGCAACTCTACCGAGAGTGCCTTCTCGTTGTAGAACACCACTTCGCAAGCCATGCCGTCCTCAATGTAGTTGAGCGCATCGCCCATACATTCGGCTTCGATCTCGTACTGGTTGTATTCGCCGTCCATGAACACATACATCGGATCGGCAAAATAGGAGTAGGTCACTTCCTTGCGATCCAGGATGATCTGGTCAAACTTGTCGTCCGCTGCGTACACCCATTCCTTGGCGGAATCGGTCAGCAGGTTCTTCATCTTCATCTTCACCACAGAACCGTTACGGCCCGAGCGGCTGTATTCGGCTTTAAGGATAACCATCGGTTCGCCGCCCACGTTGATCACGTTACCGGCGCGTAGCTCTTGTGCTGTTTTCATGTTTACTGCCCCTCAAAATTCAAGGCGCGGATTTTACCCGAATATCCTGCAAATTTGCGAGATGCTGTGCAAATTTTTGGAATATTTTGATTAAGCAACTTGGCGAAAAAAATCCAGCAAATTCAATGCGATGTTATTGCTCACTAAGCGCCGCGCCCATTCGACACCATGTCTGGTTAACATCTCTCGCTGCAACTCGAAGCGCTTCCAGGCCTCAGCGATGTCTTGTCCGCAGTTCCAAGCCAGCCACAAATCCCGTACCGCCTGTGCCGCCTCCGGCGGCAAACCGGCCGTATAGCGCGCCCGCAATGCCTCCAGTTTCTCCAAATGCACTCCGTCGTGCTGCGGATATATCTGCCAAATGAACGGCTTGGCCGCCCACTGCGCCCGCACGCAGGAATCCTCGCCACGCACAAAATTGACGTCGCAGGCCCACAAAAGTTCGTCGTAGCGTTCTTGCTCGACAAAGGGCAGCACGTGCACGCGCAACTGGCCGCGCTTCCAGACGTCGCCTGCTTTGCCGACCTGCGATCCAAAATATCTCGCCACCTGCGGCACAGAACGACCTTCCGGCAACAGGCTGGTCACGGGCTGGCCGCCCAGCTCCCAGTTGCGTAGCAGCGCCTCCATCGCCTCGTTTTCATAGCCGAACAAAGACACACGCACCTCGCCCGCCACACGTTCCGGCACGCCCAAGCTGCGCCAGTAGCGCTCCTGCA
>CAYOJU010000100.1:0-10023 GCA_964404355.1 uncultured Sideroxydans sp.
GGATGCCAGGAATTCTATTTGTTCGTGCCTCATGGTTGTGCAATTTTCATCGAATATAGAAAATGCCTTATGCATGATACATCCGCTGTTGGCTCGCCGCCCTGATCAACTTGCCGGGACAAAGACATATACGCACTCATACTATACTCCTCCGCGTCATTCGATTCCCAGCCCCAGCCACTCATCCGACTATAGCCTGGTCGGCAATTCAGTCAGCTTTCGGCCATCGAACTGTGGGGCCGGCTTACGAATGGCTATGCCGTTCGGGCCACGTGTCTGGTCAAAGCAGCCCGGCTCAGGTAAATTGGACGTTGTGGCTGTGCGAACAATACCAATGATTCGAATGGAGCGAAGATGACGACAGTTTGCAAGGTGTGCGGGAATGAAACGGTTTCAGCCAATCAGGCAGCACCCGGCAGCATCACTTTCGGGATATGCGAGGCATGCGTTATTCAGGTGTCTGCCACGCCTGACAGCCGTGCGGTACTTGAGGCCATCCACGCCCCCATCCTGTTGCTGCATGGCAATCCGCGGCAGGTAGTCAGCGCAAACAAAATGGCGCTCAGGCTGTTCGGGAAAGAAATATACGAATTTGCCGGGCACCGGGGCGGACAGGTATTCGACTGCATTCATTCGTTTACGGAAGCAGGTTGCGGCATGGATTCGAATTGCGAGCCCTGCAAGATCAAGAATGCGATTGTCGATACGTTCAATACCGGGGAGTCGCACAATAGCGTAGCCACTACGCTGCAAATCAAAAAAGCCGACGGCACCAAGGATTATGTGATGCAGGTATCGACCGAAAAAGCGGGTGACCTGGCGTTGGTCAGGGTTGAGCGCTTCGACTGCGAGGCCTGATCTGTATTGGTTCAAACTCGACAATATGAAGCATTCGACTTACCAGAAAAGCGTGCAGTGGCTGAAAACAAATCCCGCTCTGGATGAGCTTTGCGCCAGATATCCGGCGGAATGGACATCCGTGCAGAATGAAATTTCCGCCATCGTCGAGCGCGGCGTTGCCGATGAACTAAAAACCTATCTGGCGCGGCTATCGTCACTGGAAAAATCCCCTTCCGGGAATCCGCAGCAAAACATGGAAGCAGCATTGTCGCAATTCGTCCGCAGTCGCATGGCACACGAATCGGTCAAGAAACTATGCCTGTCAACGCTGGCGGCGGACAGCGGGGTAAAGAAAGGCAAGCTGCGCTTCAATCTGTTCAATGGATTCCTTGCGCAGAAACTGCTGTTTGCCCAGGAACTGGAGCGCAAGCCGGTTTCACTGTTCTGGTTTCGCCTGCTGTGGCCGCTGGTCTGGCAGAAAAAACGTCTAATGCCCTTGGTGCAACCCAGAGGAATCTATTGTTTCTATTCTCGTGCGCTGGTTGATGCGCTCGCCGCGATGATCGCTGGCAGAAATTGCCTGGAAATCGGTGCAGGGGATGGCACCTTGAGCCGCTTCCTGAAAAACTGCGGAGTACAACTCGTTGCAACCGACTCGCATGACTGGAACACGGCGATGCAATATTCGGAATGGGTGATCAAGCTCGATGCACGGGCAGCGCTGGCCACCTACCGGCCGGAAGTGGTTGTCTGTTCCTGGCCGCCGGCGCAGAATGATTTTGAACGCGAGGTGTTCAATACACCCAACGTGCAACTCTATATTGTGATTGGTAGCCGTCACCAGTTTGCCTTCGGTAATTGGAAAGATTACCGGCAGCAAACGGCTTTTGATCTGGAAGAAGACAAAGCGCTGGGAACACTGCTGTTGCCGCCGGAACTGGAATCGGCAGTTTATGTGTTCCGGCGCAGAAGGAATGCGCTATGACCGACAAATCCGAAAAGCTGCGCATCGACAAATGGCTGTGGGCGGCACGCTTTTACAAGACGCGTAGCCTGGCTGCCGATGCGGTGGAAAGCGGCAAGGTGACGATGGACGAAGCGCGCATCAAGCCTGCCAAGGCAATCGGCGTGGGCGACCGGCTGGACATCCGCCTCGGGCAATATCGTTTTGAGATCGAAGTGCTGGCGCTGTCCAATCGGCGCGGTGGCGCGCCGGAAGCGCAGAAACTTTATCGCGAGAGCGACGAAAGCAAGGCGCGGCGTGCGGAGATTGCGGCCAATCTGAAGGCGCTGCCGCAACCTACGTTCAAGGGCAGGCCGACCAAGCGCGACCGGCGCGACATCGAGCGTTTTGAATCAGGAACCAAGACCGGACGCAAGAGTGTCTGGGGCGATCCGGAATAATCTGCATTACCTTCAATTATGACGAACCAAACTAGCGGCAAGCCGCGCACATCAAAGTGGCGCACTCTTGTCATTGAGCTGCTGCTATTCATTGCCGTTGTTGCAGCAGTCCGAGCCTGGCAGCAACGCGATATGGTCAGCGGTGCGGCTCCTGTTCTGAAGGGTGTGACGCTCGCAGGCCAGCCTTACAAATTGCCGGTACATCCCGCTCGTCCCGTGCTGGTGCACTTCTGGGCGACTTGGTGCCCGGTTTGCCGCACCGAACAGGGTTCCATTGCCGCCATTGCGCACGACAATCCGGACGTCATTACTATCGCCATGCAAAGCGGCAAGCCGGAAGAGGTTGTCGGCTACATGCGCGAACAGGGGATCGATTTTTCTGCACTAAACGACCCGGCTGGCGACATCTCGGCTGCGTGGGGCGTACACGCCGTACCTGCGAGTTTTATCATCGGGCCGGATGGTCAGATACGTTTCGTCGAAGTCGGCTATACCACCAGCCTGGGGCTCAGGCTGCGGCTCTGGCTGGCGGGAATGTGATTCCGGACAACGCGGCGCTCTGTGTCCTATGCAGTTGCGGAAGAATTGCATGTGACAACAGGATTCGGCCGGTAGCTGCGTCAATCAGCACTTCTGCAGATTTATCACCGTGCCTGACTTCCACCAGATAGGCAGTGCTGTCCGGTTTGATATCGACAAGGCTGCTTCCCGATACGGCATCATTCGCGGCAATATGCGACCGTGTTTTGACCAGCGTAATGCTGCATCTCGAATAATCTTCCGCTTCGGCCTCATAGCGCCCGTCGACAAAGCCTACAGCGGCGGTCAAGGCGATAATGCCAGCGGCACCCGGTAATATTCTCAGTTTCTTCATGGTTGTCCCAATGTATTTCCCATACGAGAGCAGGGTCTGAGTGGCGAGTCCGGAAAAAGTTCACGCCATTTTCAACTCTGATTCGCAGAAATATTTTGGACTCACGAATTCCAGACTTGGAAGTATTGTTATTGAACTGCCGGGAAGGAAGTTGTCACCTACTGGTGATGTTTTCGCTGGAAATCTTTCATGAAGCCAACCAGTTGCTCCACTGCCGGCAGTGTGAGCCCGTTGTAAAGCGAGGCGCGAACGCCGCCGGTGGAACGGTGTCCGGCTAGCCCGGAGAACCCGGCCGCTTCTGCCTCGGCCAGGAATTGCTTTTCGATTTCCGGATTGGACAGGTTGAAAGTAACGTTCATCAGCGAGCGGTCTTTCGTTTCGACCCTGCCGCGATAGAAGTTGTCGCTGCTGTCGAGCAGGTGATACATCAGTTTGGCCTTGTTGCTGTTGATTTTGGCCATTTGCTCCAGACCGCCGATGTCGTTGAGCAGCCAGCGCGTAATCAGCAACACGACATAAATCGCAAACACAGGCGGTGTGTTGTAGTTGGAATGCGACTGGATATGGTTGCGGTAATCCAGAAAGCCGGGCAGGTCGTCAGGTGCGTGCTGGACCACTTCGTCGCGAATCAGCACAACCGTAACACCGGCCGGGCCGATGTTCTTTTGTGCATGTGCGTAGATTAGCGAATAGCGGTTTGCTTCGCAGGGTTGCGACAAAAAATCCGACGACATGTCACAAACGCGCGGCACATCGTCGCGTCCCAGCACACGGTGAAACTGCAGACCTTCCACCGTTTCATTGGAGATGTAGTGGAGGTAGGCGGCGTCCGGCGAAAAAACCAGTTCTTCGTCGCGCGGCAACTGGCGGTAGCCGCCGGCTTCGCCGCTCCACAGTTCGTGTATCGAACCTTCCCGTTTGGCTTCAGTGATCGCTTTGCCGCTCCAGTAACCGGTGTGCAGGTATTCTGCAGACGACTTTTTCCCCCGCAACAAGGTCATCGGTATCATCGAGAATTGTTGTGTCGTGCCGCCCTGCAGGAACAGTATGTGATAGTTGTCGGTCAACCCAAGAAGCTTGCGGATATTGTTTTCCAGCTCGGTGACGACAGATTCGAACCAGTCGGTGCGATGGCTGATGCCCAGAATGGACAAGCCGACGCCGGGTACCTCGAGGATGGATTGCTGAACCTGCTGTAACACGCTTTCCGGCAATGCGCCTGGGCCAGCGGAAAAATTGAGGTTGTTGAGCGGTTTCATGGGCGTGAGTTTACTTGTTGGTCAGCCGGAAAAGATAATCCAGAAATGCGGTTCTGGCTTTTTCCATGTGGACTTGCTTGTAGGGGAACAAGTCTTCCGGATCCATGGCATGCACAACCATGGTGTGATCCACTTCGAATATCAGCAGTTTGCCGTCTTGTGTCTCCGCGCAGTCGATGCAAACATAATCCAGGTGCGTGCGCTGATAGATTGCCTCCAGTGCGGCGCGGTGGCGTTGCGCAAAATCGTCGAACTGCTCCATGAAGGCTTTTTCTTCTTCCCGCTTTTGGGCATCTTCATACATGCCCGCATTGACGTAATGGATCATCCAGTTCGACGAAACGCCCAGGTGACTGGCATAAGGTTTGCCGTCCACCAGTACGACGCGGTATTTGCGAAACAGACCATCTTTGCCGCTGTAATCGATAAACGGCGAGATGAAAAATTCTTCGTCTGCCACTTTGGCAAGATAGTCCACTAGTTCGCCAGCCTTCTCGATTTTGGCCAGGTCACGCCCGGCATGTGATCCGACCGGGCGTACGATAATGGGAACGTCACAACCAGCATATTGTTCCGCCAGCAGGACTTTGCCTGAGGCGATATCCTGCAACAATGCACGCGGTGCGTGAAGTGTCGGCGGTATGAGCAAGCCCGGCGCGTCCTGCAACAGCTTGCTGACTGCCTCGCGTCCCGTGGGCGGAATATATTGTGGTTTGTTGATGACGGGTTTTGGCCAATGTGCCAACGCCTGTTCCAGTGCTGACAGTGCTTCGCGATTTTCATCCGCTTCGCAAATTGCCACGAACAGCGCATCGTGTTCGGGGATTGGCAGGGATAATGGATTCCCCGGGGTAACGTAGTAATAGATCAGATCGACATCGCAGTTTTCCAGCAAACAATCGAGCGGCGTATTCGCGGAGATGTCACCGGGAACCGACAGCATCAGCAGGCGTACCCTGGCGGGCTGGATTGCCGCGGCGAGGCGGTAGATGCGCTGTTGTTGCAGGGCCAGAGCCTGGATCGACAACCCAACATCGCGTTGGCCGAAGCACTGCACGACAACCGATAAATTCATCCACAGCACGGCATCGGTGGCATTTTGCCCGGCCTGTTCCAGCATCTTTTGGCCGAGGGGGCGCAAATCGATGCCGCCTACGCTTGCGCGAAGAAACGGGGCCAGTCCCAGAAAAGGAGTTTCGGCGTTGTTGTCTTGAGTGAGCGTGGTCGTCATTTTTATTCTTGTGCCTGCTTGTCTGTGTTGGGGCGACTCCAGGTGCCCTTGCTGTTGCGGTATCCAGTATCGCCCGAACAATTCAGCGCGATGATTGTTAACCCAAGATTAGTTCACCGGGGCAGTTTTAATGCGGTGAATAGAGGGGAGGAAACAATGCAATAAGATGCTTTGCATGCAGGATTGAAATGATCAATGCACTCACCAGCTATTCACCGGCGCATTTGGCTATTTCCACATTGGTCGGCAATTCCAGGCAATGCCTCAGATCGAGATCATGCGAGCGGCCCAGTGTTCTTTTTGCGCGCTTGTGCATTTTTGATCGTTTAACGGGAGGCTGCGTTTCCTGAGTGGTAGCAGGTGGGGTTAACACGGAAGTTGTTTCCGCCGAAGCTGCTGGTGTGACTGCCGCAGGCTGCATCGCGGCAGGTTGTGTCTTTTGCACCGTCTCATCGGCAGCATATACTGTCCAGCCGAATAGCAAAGTCGCGGTCGCAATCAGATTCAGAATCGTGCTTTTCATGCATCTCTCCTTAAGTGACTGGTTACGCAATGTACCCGAATCCACTGGCTTTGACTATTCGCCTGCGACGATGCCGCCTTGAATTTGTTTCAGGTAAACATTTCGCGTGCTGTAGCCAAATCCTTGTCGAATCTTTCAAAGAAATCACGATACAAATCTGAAGCAAGCCCTATGCGTTTGACCGCCGTGATCTTGTCCCAATCGACGACTTTTGCCGTTGCGCGAGTTAGCATATTTGCCACCGTCACGATATCGGCGTAGCTGGCAAGAGCGCTGGCTGTTTCGCGATAGATATCCTCGTGAGCCTTTGGTATTTCAACCAGTTCCGACGGGAATTCCCAGATTTGCAGCAGTCGTTCGCCGACCAAAGTGCTGCATTTGCGGATGATCATATCCATCGCTGCGTCATCCACCGACAGATTCTTGTTATCGATGTGAAGCAGCAGGGGCAATTTGCCGATGTCGTGAATCAGCCCGGCCAGCATGGCCTGGTCCGGATTCAGATGCTTCTGGCTTCTTGCCAGCACGTAACTGGTCGCCGCCACTTCGCGGCTGTGATCCCAGAACTCGGTCAGATATTTCTTGAGTGCCGGTTTCCCAATAATGGAAAGTCTGGCCATCGAGACCGAAACAATCAGATTGCGCAGCATTTTGTAGCCTAAACGGGCGACTGCAGCATTGATGTTGTCCACCTTTGGTTTGCCGGTGTAGAGCGCGCTATTTGCAGTTCTGATTAACTGAGCGACAAATGCCGGATCAGTGGAAACAGCCGTCACGATCTGTCCGGCCGAGACATTGATATCATCCAGCATCCTCTGGACTTTTGCGGCCCACGCGGGCATGGCAGGCAGCACCAACTCGTTGCGTTCTATCGCCTGGGATAACTGATCCGCTATCGGGCATGCAGTCGAAGGTTTCATTGAATGAGTGCTTTGTCCTTGTTTGGAACGATTCTAACAAATTTCAGATGTCATCGTATTTGTATGGCTGCTCCACATTCGAGGAATGGATAATTCATCAAGAAGCGAACGACAGAGAGAACATAACAAGCGTGGACTTAAATACTATCGGTGTGAGCGAAATATCAGCGGCTCGGTAGTTGGCGGTGGTGTCCTCAAGATATGTTTCTTCATCTTTCCCATCACGAGCATCTCGCAATTTCTGCAATCGAATTCCAACCGGAGCTTCTCGCTGCCGTTGATCAATGTCATCGGTTCGGCGCGCACATGACCCTGTACGCCGATCACGCCTTTGGCTTGCCTGGGGCACAGACTCAACGAATAGCGGATGCAATGACGGGTGATCATCAGCGGGACTTCGCCCGCTTCTTCATGCGCTTCGTAGGCGGCCGCGATCAGTTTCACGCCGTGCTTGGCGTAGAAATCGCGCGCGGCGGAGTTGTATACGTTGGCGAGGAAGGAGAGGGTTTCTTCCGGATACTGCGCGGGCGGTTCAATCGCGGCTTTACGTACGAGATGCATGCAGGCTTTCAGGCGAGCGGCTTCCAGATGTTCTACTGCATCGCGGCGTAGTTTGTTCGCAAGTGAACTGGGCACGAACCACGGTTGTTTCCACTCGACAGCGAGTGCATTCAACTCAAAATCGGTATTGCCAAAACGTGCCAGCTGTTCGCGCACCCCGACTTCCGCTTCAACCAGATTCTTTGCGAGTTGTTTGTCAAAAGTGGCGGTGGCGGTGACAACGATGCCGTCTTCGTCCTGCAACGTGAGCGAGAAACCTTCGTCAGTCTCGGCAAATGTTGCGCTCACACCGATGCGGCGTTCGGCCGACTTCTTGGTGAGCGTTTGCTCCCACGCATGATCGCGGTTGCGGCTGATGGCGACGCCGGGGCGCAGACCCTGCAGCGTGTGCATGGGTTCGTTCGGATAAACGCGCCACACTTTGCCTTTGCGTTCGACCACGTTTGCCTGCAATCCAATCACCTCGCGCTTGTGCAGGTAATTCAGGCCGTCGCTGTTGGCCAGTTCTTCGTTTGATTCCATCTCGAACCACTTGTCGCCGACCTGTGTCACCGTACCCAGTTCCAGTCCGACGAAGGTGGGTGTGTCGAATGCACCGATGTCGGGCTTGCGTCCCTGTGTGAAGTAGTCCGTCGCTCCGCGATGGAAAGTCTTGTCCGGGTTGGGGGTGAACAGCAACCTGGTTTTGCCGCTGGAGGCGGCGTGCAGTTCAGGGCGTTCGTTCAATATCTCGTCGAGCAACTGGCGATAGTGGCCGGTGATGTTCTTTACATAGGGCGCCTCCTTGTAACGCCCCTCAATCTTGAAGCTGCGCACCCCAGCATCAATCAGTGCGCGCAGGTTGCCGCTCTGGTTGTTATCCTTTACCGACAGCAGATGTTTTTCGAAGGCGACAATCTGCCCCTTGGCATCCTGCAGCGTGTAGGGCAGGCGGCAGGCTTGTGAACAGTCGCCACGGTTGGCGCTGCGTCCGGTGTGCGCGTGGCTGATATTGCACTGGCCGGAATAGGCTACGCACAGCGCGCCGTGGATGAAGTGTTCGATGACGGTGTCGGCGGGCAAGGCGGCACGCACTTCGCCGATTTCCTGCAGGGTCAGTTCGCGCGCCAGCACGAGTTGCGAGAAGCCGACATCGGCCAGAAAGCGCGCTTTTTCCGGCGTGCGGATATCGCACTGGGTGGAAGCATGCAGATCAATCGGCGGCAAGTCGAGCTCAAGCAGTCCCATGTCCTGCACGATCAGTGCATCCACGCCCGCGTCGTAGCAGTCATAAGCCAGTTTGCACGCGGCTTCCAGTTCGTAATCGTGCAGGATGGTGTTGAGCGTGACGTAGATTCGCGCATGGAAGCGGTGCGCATATTTCACCAGTTCGGCGATGTCCTCCATCGAATTGCCCGCCTTGTCGCGTGCGCCGAAAGCGGGGCCGCCGATGTAGACGGCGTCAGCGCCGTGCAAAATGGCATCGCGGCCGATGGCAGTTGTTTTTGCCGGGGCGAGCAGTTCGAGAGCTTGGGAAGGGTATTCAGGCATGACAAGCGGATTATACCGGAGGGGCCGGCTTGCTTCCCGTTTCAACGCGTTTTGGTCAGGACGCGCGCAGCTCTTTACGGGCCGCAGAGATGATTCGAATAGCGGATTTGAGCAGAAGTATTACCAGGCAAGAGGCAACGAACAAATCCGGCCAAGCAGATCCCGTGGCCCATACACCCATTGCCGCGACCAGTACTGACAGATTCGAAGCAATGTCGTTGCGCGAGCATTCCCACACCGAGCTCATGTTGATATCTTCGTTACGGTGCCGCCAGAGCAGATAAAGGCAGATACCGTTTGCCGCCAGCCCAAGCAGGCTGAAGATGCTCATCGCCTCGAATATCGGCACCGCCGGATGCATTATCTTGTAGATGATTTGCGCTGTAACCGCGAGAGCAGCAACCAGAATGAGCATGCCTTTGAACATGGCGACGCGCGCCTTGATTCGGTTTCCCTTTGCCACCGCATAGATGCTGAGGGCGTAAGTGATGGCGTCGCCGAGATTGTCCAGGCTGTCGGACATCAGCGAGACCGAGCCGGCATAAAGTGCCGCTGCAACGATCACAAAAAACATCACGGCGTTGATCGCCAGAACAAGTTTCAAGGTCGTTCTTTGTCGTCCTTGCAATGCATTCAGTTCGCAACCGCCATCACAGCATCCACCCATTGGTAACCTTTCAACAGACTTGAGAATCTCGCAGGACGGAGAGTTTAACGCTTATGCGGGCATTTCACTTTGGCACAATCTGCATAAATGGAAAGCGAGTGATCGTGTATCTCGAAGCCCCGTTCGGCCGCGATCTTTTTCTGGCGCGCTTCGATGGATGCGTCGTAAAACTCTTCAACGTGTCCGCACTGCATGCACACGATGTGGTCGTGGT
>CAYOJU010000101.1:0-9859 GCA_964404355.1 uncultured Sideroxydans sp.
ACTCCAACCACCTGAAGATGCTGATGGAGAATCTCAAACTCGCCAGTGACCTGAGCTCCCCAACGCTCAGCGCCCAATCCATGAAAATAAGCTCAACCGTCGCGCCGCCTCCCCCGCCGATGCCAACCCCGGCAATTGGCGATACGCGCAACTGGAAAGAGTTTGCCTTTGACATGAAAAGCTACTCGGCAACGGTAAAGGCCGTCTGCACTGTTCCGACCGGGCGCAATGTAGTTATTTGGGTAGATAGCTCGTACGGCAGCACGGTGTTTGACTCGGATATCAACACATTCGCCACTACCTACTGCGGTAGCTCCGGCGGCTATGCAAGACTCGCCACCTTGCTGGGCGACGCCTGGGGTGCCGTGTCCGCGTCACAGTCGACTTATTTGATCTCGGACTCGACAACCAAGCAGGACATCAACATTGTGATTGTCGCTGCGACGACAAACTATGGCGGGTATTTCTGGAGCATGAATAACCGCCTGAGCGCCAGTTACAGCAATTCCAACGAAGCGCTGGTGTTCTTTATCAACGCGAACGGACTGCACGCCAGCGTCAATTACTACATGTCCGCGTTGCTGCATGAATCCACCCACATGATCAATTTCTACCAGCGCTCAGTCTTGCGATCGTCTTATCACGACACATGGCTTGAAGAAACGTCCGCGATGATGGCGGAAGATATCGTGACCCCGGCTGTGCTGGGCGGGTACAACACCGTGGCAAGCGTGAGGGTGCCGGGCTATGTGAGTACCGGAGGTGCAGTCAGTTACGTCAGCTGGCCCCAATTATCCAGCAACAATTACGCCATGGGCGGCTCGTTTGGCGGCTATCTCAATCGCCGTTATGGCATATCGATCTTTGAACAGTTGATTACCAATTGTAATGGGCTCGCCAGCTACACATGTGTGGATAACCTGATCAAGAGTCACGGTGGCCCCGGCTACGCAATGGACTTTGCGCGCTTTGGCGCCTCGATCTTCGCCGGACTGCCCGCCGCCGGAATGCCAACGGCTTATGCGTATCCAGCCAAGTCCGATGGCGGATATTCACTCGCCGCGATCAACGTATCCACCGCCCCCGCAACCGCAACGGCGCTTTCAACGTATACCGCAACCACGCACACCTACAACAAGGATACCGTTGCCTCAGGCCACACCAGCTACGTCCGCACCGGCGTGGTCGTTCCGGCCAATACAACGCTGATCGTGGTAGTGAAGTGAGATGAAACCAACCTTTCGACTTTCGACTCCCCTTGTCCTGCTAAGCATCATGCTCGGCTGCGCTTCAACACTCGCGGCAAAGGACGCCAAAGAATCGCATGCCTTGTCATCGCCACCGGCAGCGCGCGCTGACGAAACCAAAGCCGTCACCATTGTCGGCACGCTAACCCGCAAAGGTCCCGATATGGACTCCTGGTGGGCGGTGACCGGTGATGATGGCGTTGTGTGGAAACTGGAGCCTGCCAATGCAAATCAGGCAGCCCTGTTTCAGCAAATGCAAAACAGCCGTACTCGGGTGAAAGGTGTTACCGCGGGTTTCATGCTGTCATTTCCAATCCTGAAGGTTGAGCAGATTGAATTGATCCATTAGAGAAGTCGCGGCCACAACCCGCCGCAGCCGGTCACCTTTCGACCGGCTCGGGGCGAAAGGAATCGTTCTTGCTCAATGCACCGTCATCTCAAGCAATCCTTCCTCCTCCAGCGCATGCTGCACCGCCGGACGTTCCGCAATCCGCTCCTGATAGCTTGCCAGCACCGGCCAGCGAGACAAATCAAGATTGACGCGGGGAGCCCATCTGAGAATCGTGAACAGATAAGCGTCTGCAACGGTGAAATCATCACCCATCAGATAGTTGCTTCCCTCTAGGCGCTTCGCTGCGAAGTCAAGCCGGCTACTGAGCCGTTCGATGGTCTTGGCTCGCATATCCTCCGGAAGTTTTGAATTGAATAGCGGTGAAAAACCTTTATGCAGTTCGGTGGCGATAAAGTTCAGCCATTCCTGCAGACGGTAACGGGCCATCGTTCCGGCCGCTGGTGCCAGTTTCTTTTTTGGCGCTTGATCGGCAATGTACTGGACGATCGCCGAACCTTCGGTGAGTACTTCACCATCGTCGAGTTGAATGGCAGGAACATAACCTTTGGGATTAACCTTCGAAAAATCTGCGCCGCGTTCACTTCTCATGCTGGAAAAATCCACCTTATCCAATTCGAACGGAAGGCCGGACTCGGCCAGAACGATATGGGGAGAGAGCGAACAGGCGCCTGGGCTGTAATAGAGTTTCATGGTATTACCTCCTTAATGAATGCATCTGCAGAATGGCTATTTCAACAGCCACACGCAATGCTCAGACAACGCAGCTGATGTTTGGTTTACCAACCCATTCGAAACTCCCGCTTGCTGTTTAATATAAATACTTATATATTGGCAACATGAAACCGCTCATATTCACCGGTTCCAGCGAAGACGATCTGGCCGCCTTTCCCCGCGAGGTGAAGCAGGCCGCAGGTTTTCAGCTCTTCCGCGTGCAGGCCGGTCTGATGCCCGCAGACTGGAAGCCAATGCTGAGTGTAGGCGCTGGCGCTTATGAGATTCGCGTCCACGTCTTGGGCGAATGGCGCGTAATCTATGTGGCGAAGTTCGCCGATGCGGTTTATGTGCTGCACGCCTTCCAGAAAAAGACGCAGCAAACACGCAAGGAAGATATTGCGCTGGCAGCTGCCCGCTACAAGCAACTCAAGGAGAGTGCAAAATGAAAAAAGAAAAACTCAAAATCACCAAATCCAGCGGCAACGTTTTCGTCGACCTCGGATTCCCGCCGGAAGAGGCTGCCATCCTCGCCATGCGCTCCGAACTCATGTGCCGACTCGAAATCCTGATCCGCGATAAGCAATGGACACAGGCCGAAGCCGCACAAGTGCTCGGCATTTCGCAATCGCGCGTCTCCGACTTGATACGCGGCAAGTTTGAGAAATTCAGTCTGGACATGCTGATCACCTTGGCAACGAGGGCTGGTAAGAAAGTTGAATTGAAGATGGCGGCTTGATTGAAAAAGAAATCGTCTCCGGTACTTCAGGTTGCCTCCACTTAAATGTGTCCGAAATACCCGGGTCAGTTCAGCCTGACCCCTTTTGCTTCTTGGCCCTTTTGCTTCTTGGCCCTTTTGCTTCTAATAACCCTTCCGTCCAATTGACATTGCCCGCCATACTCGAATAGAGTCTGCCCCACTTGCAGATCTGCCAAATGCACATCGCACCGCACGCACGGCGCGAGGCTCAAAGCAGAATCCCCAGAACAGAGGCTGGCGCAGGTTAGAAACCCGCAATGTAGGGTACAAGCCGGCATCACGACTGTTCGTAAAAGGGAAAGCACTTGTCTCAGCAGCCAACGCCATCAAACACCCCCCATCCCCTCCCCCATGCAGGGGGAGGGTTAGGGTGGGGGTAGACTCCATGACCCAACCCGCCACCCCCCTCTCCGCCAGCGAACCCTGGAACCTCGTCGCCGATGGCTACGCCGAAACCACCATGCTCGTGTTCGAGCAATTCGCCGACGAAGCCATCGCCGCCAGCAAACTCAAACCCAATTCCACCGTGCTCGACGTCGCCTGCGGCCCCGGCACACTCGCGCTGCGACTCGCGCAGCAGGCCAAGCAAATACACGGCATCGACTTCTCCGAAGCCATGCTCGCCGTGTTCCGCAACAAGATCGAACAAGCCGGACACCGCAACATCGCCCTGCACTGCGGCGATGCGCAAACCCTGCCCTATGCGGACGCAACCTTCGACGCCGCCTTCTCGCTGTTCGGCCTCATGTTCTTCCCCGACAGACGACGCGGCTTCGCCGAAATCTACCGCACGCTCAAACCGGGCGGCAGCATCGCCATCACCAGCTGGGCGCCCGTGGACCAATCGCCCGCCATGCAAACCATGTTCGGCGCACTGCGAGCCATCAAGCCCGACCTGCCGCAACCGCAACGCTCCGTCACCACACTGGAAAACCCCGAACGCTTCAAACAAGAAATGGAAGAAGCCGGATTCCGCAACATCGAGATACGCCTGATCACCAAAGCCTTCCCCACCGGCAGCACCCGCGAATTCTGGGACAACATGGTCAAGGGCAGCGCACCGATACAGATGATGAAGAAGGGATTGGGCGAAGCACTGTGGCGCGAGAAGGAAAAGCTAGCGCTGGCTTGGCTGGAAGAGACACTGCCTACGCTGAAGGGACCGCTGACTTCGGCTGCTTGGCTGGGGACGGGGGTGAAGTGATGACTACAAAGAAACCGCGGTCTGTTCCCGATCAATTTTTGTCAAAGACCCATTTTAAATTTAGGTGATAAGACATGAGTACCAATGCGGAATTTGAGAAAAAACTTCGAAAAGCAAAAACACAATGGGCTCGATTTTGCCTATGTGATTTTCATGTTCACAGTCCAGCCTCATATGATGTAAGGAAGCCTGGGCGATATGAACAGCTTTCCGCTGATGAACAGGAAATGCTTAAAGACATTGCCGTTCCAAATGGAAGTACGGACTTAGCAGAGCATGAGCAAGCTGTGCTCGCGGCTTATCCAGTAAGTGAATATTACTCACGGCTTGTTGCAAGAAAGTATGAGATAGCCACGCAACTCGGGTTAAGTGATGCGGAAGATTGGGCTATTGTCGCAATTACAGATCACAATGTGTGTGAGTATTCCGCAAAAGTTTCTGAAATGGCTTGGAGTGAAAGAATCAATAATCACTTGATTGTAATGCCTGCCGTCGAACTGGACATTAATTTCCCCGTAAATGGTACTGACGGCCATGCTTCAATTCACTTATTAACAATTTTCACACCCTGCACAACTGCCGCAGATATTCGGGTGGCAATACACGATGCAAGTGACGGGATAGATTGGAAGCCTGGAGATAAGTCGCTGACTATTCAAAACCTGCCAAAGTTTATCCATATATTGCGAGACCATACTAAATACCCAGCGATATGTGTTGCGGCTCATGTATCTTCATCAAAAGGCGTTCAGGCTGAAGCAAAGAATAAACTTGAACCTATACTTCTCAGTTATGTAGATGCGGAGATAGTTGCGTTGGAAAGCTCAAAGCTTACTGAAGACGCAAACATGCAAGAAATTCAGGAAAAAATTGAGGGTATCAAGAAAAACAAAGTTTCATTAGAAGTTCTGAAGATTATTGGCGAATGTGGTTTTGATGCGCTACAAGTTTCAAATGTAACGGAAGAAAAACATTACCGTCGGTTACATCGCTTTAAGCAAGAACATGGTCGTTCGACACCCATAGTTTGCTCCGATGCCCATGTAAGCTCTAATGCGTTCAACGCGGGTGATAACGCAGTTCCGCACTTAAAAGTGTGCCGAATCCCGAACACTCAGTCGGAATGGATGAATGAAATAAGGAAAGCGATTCGATGCGGTGAAACGAGGTTCACACATATTGCACCGAGTAATGTATCGAAATGGATTGAAGGCATAGAAGTTATTCCTGATGCAGAAGGAGCTGCCAATTTTTGGCCTACGGCTTCTAATAGTTTTGACCTCCCATTCAGTCGAAATCTGAATTGCATCATCGGCGGAAGAGGCTCAGGAAAAAGTTCGGTGATTGAAGCTATCGGCTTTTTGACAAAACCTGAAGACTATCAGCTTACCTCGGCACAAAGAGAGGCTTCTGACTATTACAAAAGAGCAAAGGCAACCCTTCAGGGATGCAAAATCAAGCTTTGCTGGAAATCCAACTCTAAGGATGGTGATTCATCAATTCCAGCCGGAGGTCTTTTTGTCTCAAGATACTTTGATCTTAAAGATAGTCATAAAGAATCAGAAATTACTGGCAAAGATGACAAAACAATACCATCACCTACTATTCCTTCCGTTCAATTATATCGATTTAAAGAAATTGAAAATAAAGCAGACGCGGATGGCTTAAGAGAATTATTTGATGACATCTGCGGAAAAGAGGTTGGTGAGTTATCTTCAAAAATTGATCGTTGTGTTAAAGCATTAGTAGACCAAAGTTCTGCTGTAATCGAAAAGGCAAGAACAATTGCAACGCTTACAAAAGATGGATCCCCTCTTAGAAAATATGCCGCTTTGCTTCTCGAATATCATGAGTCCAACAAGCCCGAAGTCCAGTCTCATTATGAGGCATTGGACAAAATAGAAATTGCTGGTAAAGCTGCAAAATCTTTTGTTGATGAATGGAAGTCCATTCAGGAAAATCTTGGGATTGGTGATACAAGATCGTCTATTGAAATCTTCTTTAATCGCTTGACCAGCAAATGTTATGACGAGAGCGGCAACCTGCTTCCCTACTTTAATGAACTGGAGAGCTTGCTTAAAAGTGATTCTGAAATGCCGGATATACAGAAGGAGATTCTTGATGTATTGTCCAAAATAGAAGATCGACTGAATATTGCTCAGGGCATTCTGAGCGGAGCGCATCAATCATTACAAGCAAAATATCAAGACGAAAAAGACACTCTTGTTGGTAAAGGACTACCCACTGGAAGTAAAGATCGAGAGTCGAAAAAATCTGCTCTTGATGATGCAAAATCTGCACTGGCTGAATATCGCTCCGCTTTAACTGGTTACAACGAAACCTGTTCTGAAAGAGAAGTGTTGTTTTTGGAGTTGCAGAAACATTGCAAACGTCGCACAGAGTTGCGCGAACAAACAGCCGAAAAAATAACTACTCAATTGGCAAGAGACCTTGAAAATTCCAACCTTGTTGTCTTGGCTCAAGCGCAAGCCATGGCTGATCAAAAGGAGTTTGGCAAATGGCTTGAAAAATATATTGCTCCGCATATTCTTCGTCTTAAACCTGCGCGCATTAAAGCGCTCCTTGAAAAGGAAAACCTAATCCCTTCGGCGCTGCGCACATTGCTACATGGAGATAACGAAGAAAGCGACATTCTCTCTACTAGCAAAGCCAATGCAACTGATGGCTTGATCACCGCTGATGAGGCGGTCGAGATTTTCAAAAAAACAAGAGCTCGTGAAAAGCTTGATCCAGAAGTTCGGAAAGAAGATGTTGATGAAGCTGTATGGAAGGATTTGCCCAGTGAGATTAAGGAAGGTCTATGGATGTTTTACGATGATGTGGCAGGCCAGCATAAGTTAATACTCCATCATGTCCTTGAGCTTGACCAAATTGTATTCGACGACATTCCTGAGATCTTGTTAAATGATCGGCCTTTAGATGCAGGTAGTAAGCCTCGACCACTCAATCAATTGTCGCCGGGCCAAAGGTGTAGTGCAATTTTGCCCATTCTTCTTCTTAACGGTGATTCGCCATTGATAATTGATCAGCCTGAAGATAATTTAGACAATAGTTTGATTCGCCAAGTGATTGTTAATGTATTGGCATCTATAAAACTTCGGCGGCAAGTTATCGTTGCAACGCATAACCCTAACCTTCCCGTTCTTGGAGATGCTGAGCAGACGATTGCTTTAAAGGCAATCGATGAGAATAAGTCAGAGCTAGAAGCGCATGGCAACCTCGATCAGTCTGAGATTGTTGGAAGAATCACGGACATCATGGAAGGTGGAAGAGAGGCTTTCCAATATAGGCAAACCATATACCAGCAACATTGGATAGGACACGTAGAAAATTCGTAGGGGCAAGGGGAGTTACTTTTCATGGAGTGATATGGGGCTCAGCATCGCAATACACCCCAAGAAACACAAGGTACCGGAAGCAAAAAAATGGTTTGTGGAAGTTAATCCTTAGGAGAGTAACTGTGGCTGATTTCATCAAAGAAGAGTCTTTTGAGAGGCGCTTGCGCGAAGCGGTTTCTGTCGCTTGGCAAGTGTTTGCCCGAAAGGTTGGGGGAGGTTTGATTCCTGTGAACAAGGAAGCATCGATGCAGCTTCAGTTCGCCTACGTCCTTAAGCAAGTCCTCCCTCTCATGTTGCACAACCCAGATGAATCGGCTGATATTGAACTTGAAACTGGAGTTAAAACAAAGTCTGGGACCAATAATATCGACATTCTTATCAAAGGCCACTCACATACTGGATCGACAGTCATCGCTATCGAGATGAAGTGCTACCGCACGATCGCGGCATCAGGAGGTACACGCGGCGCCCATGATATTTTCATGAAAGACGTGTATGAGGATCTTCACATCCTTGAAGAATATGTAGCATCAGGCATCGCCAATTACGGCGTCGCACTCGTTATGAACGACCTTGAGCGATTTGTTCATCCATCCGTCAAACGGGGTAAATGTTGGGCTTATGATATATCGCATGGAAACATTTTTCCTGGAGGGAAGATCAATGTTCCCGTTGGAGGAAAAGCCGTGAAAGTTAGCCTTAAGAAGTCTTACGAATTCAATTGGTCAAAGTTCGGTAAGTTTTGGTTTACAGAGCTTGAAGGAGCTATGGCAGACTAGCGATCCTAAAGAACAAGGGAGCAGGTTAAAGGTGCCAGGCTCTAATTGTTATCCAGTGATAAGGGATCAGCATTGAAATACCTTCCATTGAAGAAGCCCGGCATCGCCGGGCTTCTTCTTTTCAGTGTACTAAACGCCTCCCCGCCGAGCGCGGTGCACAGATCGCGCCGATCTTCGCCATAACCAATTATATTGAGCACCAATATCAGGACGTCGAAGTACGCCTGAAAGCCCTGCACCGCAACAGCCATCACCCGCGTCAGGCCATGGAAACTGTGGCAAAGGCTACCGGTTTCCCGCCTTAACCGGCCCGCATCCATTACACTCTCGCCCTCAAGTCTGCCTCGGACGCACGCTAACTCTGCAAAGGTTCACCATGTACCCCGTTTACGACGACGATGCCGCCCTGCTGTTGTCCCTCACCCTTGCGGCCAAGCGTCGCCCGGCCGCGCTGGATGAGATCATCACCGCGCTGGCCATGGCCCAGCACGGCGAGATTCCGGCCAAGTCCAAACTGGTGGACGCGTTTGCGCGCATGGGTGTTTGTGGCCTGATTGCCGAGGCAGAGGGTGGCTATACCCTCTCTGCCGAGGGGCAGGCGATGATGACGGGGCAGCGCGCCAAGGACGACAACGCCACGCGGCTGGCCCACCTCAAGCAACAGCTCTCCAACTTTGATCCCAAGGTCAAGCACCCAAGCATTCGGGTCACCCAGGAGCAGTTGCTGGCGGCGATTCAGAGCTACAAGGCGGCTGAACACAGCCACCAGGGCAAGAACGTGCAGACCGACAAGCCCAAGTTGAAGAGCAGCTGGATTCCGAAGAAGGAACTGATGCAGGGCAAACAGCACTTGTCCTCCAAACGCCGCAAACCGTAAGTCTGCCAGAGAGACTAAAGTGGCCGGGCTCGAATAAAACGCCCTGCCACACTGCCCCCTTGAATGAAACCACGCCAAGACCGGACCCAAGTAATGAGGAAAAGTGGGGGCAGGTCTAACATTCCAACATTTCCATTTTTTGCTACAGCACTGTAGGTCGGGTTAGCGACAGCGTAACCCGACGTAATAGACAGGAGCAGCGACTACGTCGGGTTACGCTGTCGCTAACCCGACCTACGGACTAAAGGCATGTCGAACCATGAACGGAGGCAGCCTGCAAATCAGCGCCCTGCAATGTTCACCCTTCGACAGGCTCAGGGCGAACGGGCTTAGTCAGAGATTCCTTAGTTCTGCAATCAGAGGAGAGCTCACGCCGACACTTCACTTCGGGTGCATCTCACACAAAACAATTCCGAAACTCCTCAGATGCTGAGCGTGAGCATCTGGCGGGTGTCGGACATGGAGTCGCTGGTGCTGGTGTTCAATGGTTGCCGAGCAGCCTTATTGGGTTTGATGCGACTCAGGTCAACCTTCATCAAAGACAGCAGCAGCTTGGCCACATCATGGTGG
>CAYOJU010000102.1:0-7852 GCA_964404355.1 uncultured Sideroxydans sp.
GCCGCACCGGCGATGCAGTTACTGGAGGTCACGAATGGATAGGTGCCGTGATCGATATCAAGCAAAGTGCCCTGGGCGCCCTCGAACAACAGATTCTGTCCGGCCTTGTTGGCCTCGTACAGCGCACGCGGCACATCCAGCACCAGCGGCTTGAGGCGTTCGGCCAGTGCCAAAGCATCATCCATGGTCTTCTGGAAATCCACCGTCTCCGCTTTCAGGTAATTCTTCAAAACGAAGTTATGGTAATCCAGCACTTCGCCCAGCTTGGCCGCAAAACGCTTGCGGTGAAACAGATCCTGCAAACGAATGGCGCGGCGAGCCACCTTGTCTTCATAGGCCGGACCGATGCCGCGTCCGGTAGTGCCGATCTTGCCTGCGCCTTTTGCTGCTTCACGCGCCTGATCCAGAGCCTCGTGATACGGAAGAATCAGCGGGCAAGCTTCGGAGATGCGCAGACGCTCGTAGACCTTCACGCCCATCTCCGACAGTTTGTCCATTTCCTTGAGCAGTGCGGAGGGCGAAACCACCACACCATTGCCGATGTAGCACATCACATCATCGCGCAAGATGCCAGACGGGATCAGGTGCAACACTGTTTTCTCACCGCCGATAACCAGTGTATGGCCTGCATTGTGACCGCCCTGGAAGCGCACTACGCCCTGTGCATGATCGGTCAGCCAATCGACCACCTTGCCCTTGCCTTCATCGCCCCATTGAGTCCCGATCACTACAACGTTTTTAGACATCTCTCGTTCCTAAGTAATTAGCTTAAATTTTCATTTCGACGACAACCCACTTGCCGTCGCGTAAAACCAACTCGCGATTGCAATTCAATTCTCGGTGATATTCGGCCTTGCCCAGCAGATCGACCACAACGATCTCGCCCTGCTCGCGCAATTTCGCGATGGCCGCATCCAATGCGGCATCCTGACGATATGGCGCATGTATCCCTTGCGGCTGCACTTGCTTGGCCAACAGGCCGTGCAATTGACGCAAGTCCATGCTGAATCCCGTTGCCGGACGTGCGCGCCCGAATGCCTTGCCCACATCATCGTAACGACCGCCCAGGGCGATGGCATCGTGACTACCCGCGTGGTAAACCGCAAACACCATGCCGCTGTGATAGTGGTAACCGCGCAATTCGGCGAGGTCGATGCCGATATCGCCCGCCAGATTCTTGAGATGCGCCGCCGCCTGTTCCAATTCGTTCAAGGCTGTCATGACTTCCGGATAGGCAGCCAGGGCCGTGCGGGCACGGGTGATGACTTCGACGCCGCCATAGAGTTGTGGCAAAGCCAGTAAAGCTGTTTGCACTTTCTGCGGTAAACCGGACACCAAACCGCGCAATGCCGGAACGTCCTTGCGTTGAAGGGCATTGAACAATTCCGCTTCCAGTTCCTGGGGAATTTCAGCACTCTGCACCAACGCGCGGAACACGCCGACATGACCAAGATCAAGGTGAACGCCCTGAATACCCATCAGTGCCAGCGCCTGCAACATCAAGCGTTGCACTTCCAGATCGCTCTCGATCCCGCTGTGACCGTACAGCTCCGCCCCGATCTGCAAGGGCTCGCGCGTGCGCATTAATCCTGCCGGTTGCGTGTGCAACACACTACCGGCGTAACACAGGCGCGTCACGCCCTGGCAATTGAGCAAATGTGCATCGATACGCGCCACCTGCGGCGTGATGTCGGCGCGCAACGCCAGCGTACGACCGCTCAGTTGATCAACCAGCTTGAAGCTGCGCAGATCCATATCTGCACTATCGTTGATGAGCAGCGACTCGGCATATTCGAGCAAAGGGGGGGAAACCAGTTGATAACCGGAACGACGAAGAAGCTCAAGCACATCGCGGCGTATGCCTTCGATGCGCCATGCTTCATCCGGCAGCATGTCTTGAATGTATTCCGGCAGCAGCCAGTTCATCTGAAAAATTCCATCATCTAAATCCAGTAAATCAGCAACAACCCGCTCAACATCAGCGTCAATCCGATGAAGCGGGCCTGCCCATCCTGGAAATGCGATACCTTGCGCAGCGTCGCGCGCCATGTAGAAGGAAACAGGAACGGCATGATTCCCTCCAGCACCAACATCAACCCCAACGCTGCCAGCCAAAAATTGCTCATGCGCTTCTATTTGCCGTCCTTGCCGGACCCCTTCAGATACTTGAAGAATGACGAACCGGCATCCAGCACCATCACATCGCTCTTGCTCTTGAAGCCTTGCTTGTAAACATCGAGACTGCGATAGAACGCGTAAAACTCGGGGTTGCGGCTGAACGCGCCGGCATATAGCGCAGTCGCTTTGGCATCGCCATCGCCTTTGATCTTTTGCGCGTCGCGGTAAGCCTGGGCCAGGATAACCTCACGCTGCCTGTCGGCATCGGCACGAATCTTTTCGCTCTCTGCGTTACCCGTTGCACGCAGCTCATTGGCTACCCGTTTGCGCTCAGCTTCCATGCGGCTATAGATGGAATCGCTGATCGTATTCGGGAAATCCACGCGTTTCAGGCGCACGTCCAGCACTTCCACACCGATCTTGCGTGCATCCACATCGGCCTTCCCCTGCACCACACGCATGAGTTCTTCGCGTTGTCCGGACACCACTTCATGAATAGTGCGCTTGCCAAACTCTTCACGCAGCGTCGAATTCACGGTCTGCATCAAGCGGGTCTGCGCCAGCGACTCGTCGCCTTTCACACTGACGTAATACTGCTTCACATCGACGATGCGCCATTTGATGAAGGAATCCACCAGCACGTTTTTCTTCTCTGCGGTGATGAATCGTTCGGGATCGTCGCTATCCAGCGTCAGGATGCGCGAATCGAAGAAACGCACGTTCTGCACCAGCGGCATCTTGAACTTGATACCAGGACTGGTCTCGATGCGCACCACTTCACCAAACTGGAATACGATGGCAGACTGACGCTGGTCGACAATGAATACACTCAAGCTTGCCAAGATCAGCGCAACAACTGCGACCACCAGGAAATTTGTCATATTCGGTTTCATTAGCGAGCCTCTCTTTCACGGCTGAACAGCGTCTCGCGTCCGCGTGGTGCTGCAGGCGCTTCGCTTCCCGGTGTCGATGTCAATTGTTCCGTTGGTTTTGCCGCAGCCGACACTACGTCAGTGCCCGGATTGGTGCTTTGAATCAACTTGTCCAAAGGCAGGTAGAGCAGGTTGCCGCCACCGCTTTTCTGATCCACTATCACCTTGCTGGTGCTGGTCAGTATCTGCTGCTTCATGTCTTGATACATACGCTCGCGCGTCACTTGCGGGGCCTTTTCATACTCAACCAGAATCTGCTTGAAACGGCTGGCATCACCCTCGGCATTGGCAATCACGCGTTGCTTGTAACCGTCCGCCTCCTGCATCAGGCGCGCTGCCGCGCCCTTCGCTCTGGGCACCACGTCGTTGGCATAAGCCTGGCCTTCGTTCTTCTGGCGCTCCCGGTCCTGACTCGCTTTTACGGCGTCGTCGAACGCTGCCTGCACCTGCTCCGGCGGTTGCGCGTTGCGCATCGTGACCTTGCTCACAATGATGCCTGCCTTGTAACGATCAAGGATGTCCTGGATCAGTTTGGTAGTCGAAGCGGCAACCTGTTCGCGCCCTTCATACAGCACGAAGTCCATCTTGCTGCGTCCCACCACTTCACGAATTGACGTTTCCGCTGCCTGGCGCACGATTTCCCTGTCGTCGGCCATACGATTGTTGAACAGAAATTCAGCAGGATCTTTCAGGAAATACTGCACCGCGAACTGTATATCGATGATGTTCTCGTCATCGGTCAGCATCAGCGATTCTTTAAGCGTCTTGTTCTTCTCGTTATCACGGTAACCAACTTCGACCGTGCGCACCCCGCTCAGGTTGACCACTTCCACCGTCTCGACTGGATAGGGCAGATGCCAGCGCGCACCAGCCTGGGTAATTTCGGACTGTTTACCGAATCGCAACACCACACCGCGATAGCCTTCATTAACAATATAGAAGCCGCTAGCGATCCAGACCAGCACCACAATCAGCACAATCAGGCCGATACCGCCGCCGATGCCGCCGGAAGTATTGCCGCTGCCGCCCTTGGGCGCACCGCCGCCGGACTTGCCGAACAACGACTGAATCCTGCTGTTGAGTTTGCGCATCACCTCCTCCAGATCAGGAGGGCCGCCGCTGTTTTTGTTACCCCATTGCGGGTCGTTCAATCCCATAGTCCGTTACCTTTTGGTCAACTTAGTTGTCATTCAGGGGATGCCACTCTTCCACCTGCGCCTCGGCTACCGGCGCATCGCGCACTTCGACCAGCGCGGCCCGCAATTCTGCCAGACCCGCGCCTGTTTTTGCGCTCAAGTGAATGCTGGCAATTTTACCATATTCGTCGCGCTTCACGCCTGCTTCCAGGCCCTGCAGATCGATCTTGTTATAGACCACAATCTGCGGGATTTGCTGCGCCCCGATCTCCGCCAGCACCTTGTTCACCTCGGCCACCTGGTCGTGTCGTTCCGGACTGTTCACGTCAACCACGTGCAGTAGCAAATCAGCCTGCGCAGTCTCTTCCAGAGTGCTGCGGAATGCTGCCACCAAGCCATGCGGCAGATGTCGGATAAAACCTACGGTGTCTGACATCACTACCTGGCGATGGCTGTCGCCTTCCAGGAATATCTTGCGTGCCGTGGTGTCCAGCGTGGCAAACAACTGATTGGCAACGTAAACATTGGCATTCGTCAAACGATTGAACAACGTGGATTTACCCGCATTGGTATAGCCGACGATGGACACCGACATCACCTCGGAGCGGTTGCGCGCCTTGCGCTGCAGCTCGCGGTGACGCTTGAGCTGTTTCAGGCGTTCGTTGAGCAGATGCACCCGCCGGTCCAGCTTGCGTCGGTCCAGCTCCAATTGCGTTTCGCCCGGACCGCGCGCGCCTACGGCAAACTTCTGCTGCCCCATGTCCATGTTCATGCCGACCAGGCGTGTGGAAAGGTATTTGAGTTGCGCCAGCTCAACCTGCACCTTGCCTTCATGGCTCTGCGCCCGCAGCGCGAAAATATCCAGAATCAGCATGGTGCGGTCAATCACCCGCGTTTGAATCTTGGCGGTGAGATTGCGCATCTGCGCGGGAGACAGGTCATGATTGAAGATCACCAGCGGTGCTTCCAGTTCCTCGACCAGGGCGGCGATCTCTTCCACCTTGCCGCTGCCGGCAAAAGTGGATGCATCCGGGCGTTGCCGTTTTCCTTCTACCAGCGCAAGCGTACGCACGCCGGCACTTTCTGCCAGCAAACGTAATTCTTCCAGGCTTTCTGCGTAATCCGGTGCACCGAGGTCCAGACTGACCAATACGGCCGTATTGGCGGCAGTCGTTGACTCGTGCATTACTCGGCGTCGAACGGAATAGTGACGGCGCGTGCGGGAACGATGGTGGAAATGGCGTGCTTATAGACCATCTGGGTGACGGTGTTTTTCAGAAGCACTACATATTGATCAAACGATTCGACCTGGCCTTGCAACTTGATGCCGTTGACCAGATAGATGGCTACCTGCACATGTTCCTTACGCAACGCGTTAAGGAACGGGTCTTGTAATTGTTGCCCTTTTGTACTCATGATGTCCGCTTTTGATGTTCTTGGGGCGGCTACTTTACTGGAAAACCCGTCGTTACGGAAGAGCGCGAAGCATCAACACCTCTGAAACTCAATTCTTGCGGCCGGGTTTTTCTGTGCCCACCCGCTCCCGCAACTCAACATACACCGCCTTCGACATCAATACGAACATGATCGTAGTGAATCCCAGTGTGACCAAACCCGGCAATAAGTAATTCATCTTGACCTCCTGCAACGTAGATGCTGCCTGCATAAGTTGATTGCGGCATAAAACGGCGTTACTTGAGGAACCAAAGGGAATTGCTAGCCGTATAACCTGCGCCCGCGGATGCGGGCCCGATGCGCCGCACGCTGCTCGCTCTCGGTAAGTATATGCTTTTTATCGGCAAACGGATTCTTGCCCGACTTGTATTCGATACGTAGCGGCGTGCCTTGCAACTTGAAGGCATCGCAGAAAACTTTTTCCAGATAGCGGCTGTAGCTGTCCGGCACCTTATCCAGTGCGCTGCCATGGATAATGATGAGCGGCGGATTGCTGCCGCCCTGGTGGGCATAGCGCATCTTGGGACGGAAACTGCCCACGCGCGGCGGTTGCTGTTTCTGCAGTGCTTCTTCCAGCACGCGCGTGAGTTGCGGTGTGGGTAACTTGGCCATCGCCGCGGTATAGGCCTGGTTCACCGACATCAGCAAGGCGTCCACGCCCGTGCCGTTCAATGCGGAAATGAAGTGGTGTTTGGCGAAACTCAGGAAATGCAACTTGCGTTCTATATCGCGCTTGGTCGTGTCGCGTTTGTATTCGTCCAGCCCGTCCCACTTGTTGACCGCCAGCACCAGTGCCCGCCCCGCTTGCAGCACAAAGTCAGCCAGGTGGGCATCCTGTTCGGTAATCTGGTCGCGCGCATCCACCACCAGCACCACCACGTTGGCATCTTCGATGGCTTGCAGTGTCTTTACCACGGAGAACTTCTCGATGGCCTCGTCGACTTTGCCGCGACGGCGTACACCCGCGGTATCGATGATGGTGTATTGCTTGCCGCCGCGCTCGAAATCGATGTAGATCGAATCGCGTGTAGTGCCCGGCTGGTCGAATGCAATGACGCGCTCTTCGCCGAGAATGGCATTGACCAGCGTGGATTTGCCCACGTTGGGACGACCGACGATGGCCAGTTTCGGATGATCGGACTTTTCTTCAGTTTCAACCTCTGCGGCCGGCAATTCATCCAGCGCGACTTCAATCATCTCGGCGACGTTATCGCCATGCGCCGAGGAAATCGGGATGGGAGTGCCCAGACCCAGCTCGTGGAACTCGGCCGTGACGCGGGCGCTTTGCATGCCTTCGGCCTTGTTCACCAGCAACAGCACCGGTCGCCCTGTCTTGCGCAACTGCGTGGCGATGATGTGATCGTGCGGCGTCAGGCCGTCACGACCGTCGACAATGAACAGCACCATATCCGCTTCGTCCACCGCCTGCCGCGTTTGCTTGGCCATTTCGTGCAGAATACCTTCCTTGGCCACCGGTTCCAGACCGCCGGTATCCACCACCAGATAAGGCCGCTCCCCAACGCGTCCGCGACCGTAATGGCGATCCCGGGTCAAGCCGGGCAAGTCCGCCACCAACGCATCACGACTGCGCGTGAGGCGGTTGAATAGAGTGGATTTCCCGACATTGGGACGTCCGACCAGTACGAGAGTAGGTAGCATTATCTGTTAGTGGATGACGACGTAATAAAGTCCGCCACCGCTGGTCTGAACCAGAGCACCATCGCCCAGGGTGACTGGCGAAACCGCAATGGCGCTGCTGTCGGTTTTGTAACGTGCAACAAGACTTCCGTCATCGCCCTTCAAGGCATGCACATAACCCTCGAAATCTCCGACCAGCAGGTAATCGTCCATTGGATAAGGAGCGGTTGCCTTGCGCAGCAGGAGCTGACTGTTCTTCCAAATCGACGAACCGCTGTTCTTGTCCAGCGCCAGCACGTTGCTGTCGGTATCGGTGAGATAGATCGCCTTGCCCGAGATTACCAGGCCTTTGTCGCTGGAAATGTCGCGCGTCCACAGCGTGCTGCCCTGTGCACTGTCAAAACACGCGAGCCGTCCCTGGAAGGCCACCGCGCACACCTGGGCATCGTCCACCACCGGCAGACTGGTGATGTCGCTGATGCGTTCCAGTTCGGTATTGCCGCGCGGCTGCGATACCGCGGACTCCCACACCACCACGCCGTTCTTGAGACTGATCGCCGCCAGTTTTCCTGC
>CAYOJU010000102.1:7952-9574 GCA_964404355.1 uncultured Sideroxydans sp.
GCACCGACACCGCCGGTGATGGCGAAGCCGCTGTCGACACTCCAGATTTCCTTGCCGGTTTTGCGATCCAAACGATACAGCTTGCCCTTGCCGTTCGCGGCAAACACTGCCTCGCGCGTCACCGCCGGGAACAGCACACTCGGCCCCGCACTGCCGACATCAACATTCCAGCGTACTTCAATCCTGGCTCGCGGCTGGAAATCCACCAGTTTGGCGGGCTCGACGGCTGGTTTGTCGCTGCTACATGCAGCCAGCATTGCCGGCAGCAACAACGCAATGAACAGATGGTTCAATTTCATTTAGCGCTACCCAAACCGTCCATCTTCAACTGGATCAGATTGCGATACGTGCTCTTCGCATCAGTCTTGTCGTAGGCCTGCTGATAGGCCGCACGGGCCTCGGCAACCTTTCCTTGCGCGCTCAATACATCGCCTTTCAGGTCGGAATACAGTCCTGTGAATGCTTCAGGATGTGCTGCATCAAGCTGTTTAAGTGCTTCGTCGTATTTCTTTTCATCCAGCAACACGCTTGCCAGTTTCAAACGGGCCGTGTCCTGCAGGCCGGTTTCGCTTGAATGTTCGATTACCCACTGCAACTGCATTTTTGCGCGAGCACTATCCCTGGACTGCAAATTGGCCTGTGCTGCCAGCAACTGCGCGCGCGGCGCATAAGCACTGCTGCCATAGCGGCTAACCAGAGCATCTGCCGCATCGCTAATTCGCTTGGCATCGTTGGTAGAGGTCTGTTTCAGCACTTCCACATACAGCCTGCCCGCTTCGGCAGCCTGATTGGCTTGGTGGTCCTTCCAGAATTTGATCCCCGCAAAACCGAGCAACCCGACCACCACAGCGCCGATCACCCACTTGCCGTTTTCTTTCCACCACGCCTTCAGCGCATCGACTTGTTCCTGTTCTTGCAGATCCAAACTAGACATATTCATTTCCTCACTTGATCAATTCACGAATTTTATGCTGCAAATCTTCCAGTCCAACGCGCTGCTGCTCCCCGCCACCCCGCAAGGGCTTGAGCATGACCGCATTTGCTGCCACTTCATCGTCGCCGATGACGACTGCGCATACCGCCGCACTGCCATCTGCCTTTTTCATCTGCGATTTGAAACTGCCACCGCCGCAGTGCAGCAACACGCGCAATCCGGCATCGCGCAGGTTTTCAGCCACGCGCCAGGCCAGATTCTGCGCCTGCTCGCCCTGATGCACCACATATACATCCAGCGGCGCAGCCGGGGCCAGCATGCCGTCTTCCTGCAACAAGGCCAGCAAACGCTCCACGCCCATGGCAAAACCGCACGCCGGAGCGGGTTTGCCGCCGATCTGTTCGATCAGGCCGTCGAAGCGGCCACCGGCGCAGATGGTACCCTGTGCGCCGAGACGCGTGGTAACCCACTCGAACACGGTACGATTGTAATAATCCAGCCCGCGTACCAGACGCGGATTGATCTCGAATGCGATGTCATGCTGTTTCAGGATCGCCTGCACCGCCTCGAAATGCTGAATCGCATCAGCTTCCAATTCTTCCATCAGCTTCGGCGCCGCACTCACCAACTCCTGCATCGCCGGATTCTTGGTATCGAGAATGCGCAGCGGATTGCTGTACAAGCGGCG
>CAYOJU010000103.1:0-9523 GCA_964404355.1 uncultured Sideroxydans sp.
TTAACTTTTCCAGGGAGGCGTCACATGTCCCATGCGATTCAAATCCACAAGACCGGCGGCCCCGAAGTACTGCAATGGGAAGAGATCGAGGTAGGCGCTCCCGGCCCCGGAGAAATCAGGCTGAAGCAAACCGCGGTAGGGCTCAATTACGTTGACGTCTATCACCGCACCGGCCTGTACCCGATGCCACTGCCATTCGTTCCCGGCATGGAAGCCGCTGCAACGGTCGAGTCGGTTGGCAAAGACGTAACCCATCTCAAAGCAGGGGACAGGATCGCCTATCCGGGGATCATCGGCGCCTATGCCGAAGCCAGGGTTGTCGCGGCGGATCGCGTAGTCAAGCTGCCGGACTCCATCACCGACCTTACGGCAGCGGCCATGATGCTGCGCGGCATGACCGTGCGCTATCTCATTCGCGACATCTACAAGGTGGGGCCGGGCGATACGATACTCATCCACGCCGCAGCCGGCGGCGTGGGATTGATCCTCTGTCAATGGGCGTCGGCATTGGGCGCGACCGTAATCGGCACCGTATCCAGCGATGACAAGGCCGCCTTGGCCAAGGCCAACGGCTGCCACCATCCCATCGTCTATACGCGCGAGGATTTTCAGGCAAGGGTGCTGGAGATTACGGGTGGACAAAAGTTACCAGTAGTCTATGACTCAGTGGGCAAGGATACCTACATGAAGTCGCTGGACTGCCTGCGGCCGCGCGGCCTGATGGTGCTGTTCGGCGCGGCGTCGGGTCCGGTCCCGCCGTTCGATCTTACGATATTGTCGCAAAAAGGATCTCTGCTGATCACGCGGCCGACACTCGCCACCTTCACCGCGACCAGAACCCTGCTGGAGGAAAGTGCTGCAGACTTGTTCGCCGCAGTGGCCTCGGGCAAGGTGAAGATCCACATCAACCAGACCTGTCCGCTCAAGGACGCGGCGCAAGCCCATCGCGATCTTGAAGCGCGCAAGACGACCGGGTCTACCGTGCTGACGGTGTAGCGCGGCGGCGACGTTGAGGTAACCCGTGAAGAAAGTCATCTTTCAATTCTCTGTTTCCCTCGACGGCTACTTCGAGGGACCCAACCACGAAATCGACTGGCATCTTGTGGACGACGAGTTCAATGCCTACGCCGTGGAAATGCTCAAGGCAACAGAAGTGCTGATCATGGGCCGCAGAAACTACGAACTGATGGCTGGTTATTGGCCCACCGCAACCGATAATGATCCTGTCATCAAAGAGAAACTGAACGGGTTACCCAAACTGGTATTTTCAAGAACGCTGAAAAAAGTGGAGTGGCAGAATTCGCGCCTGGCCACCGGTTCTATTGCCGACGAGATGGCGCGCCTGAAGCAAACTCCCGGTGACGGTCTGCTCTGGGTGGGTGGAAGCGAGCTCGCCGCGTCCTTCCTCGAACTCGGGCTTCTGGATGAGCTGCGCTTCATCATCACGCCAATCCTGCTGGGCGAGGGAAGAGCTGTGTTTGATGGCATAAAGAAACGGCACCCGCTCAGGCTGCTATCGACGAAAACGTTTCAGACAGGAAACGTGCTGGCGATTTACGAGCCAATTTCCTGAGGATGTCCGCCTTACACTTCCTTCGCCAGACGTGCAATATCCCTGGGTTCCAGCACGAGACGACCGGGTTCGCGCCGTGCCGCGTTGAGCATTGCCTGACCGACTTCTTCCGTAGTCAGCACGTGGTTGGGAAATAACCTTCTCATCAAGGGCAACAAGGGCCCTATCAATTTGTAGAGACGTCGATAGCTTGGCGTTTTTGACTGGATGCCATGCAAGGGCTGGATGAAGGACAGGCGGAACAGATAGACACCGGCGAAGGGTAGCGCCTTCAGGGCATTCTCAGTCCGCCCCTTCACTCGCGCCCACATGATGCGACCGAGCTCGGTGCTGTCGGTGCCGGCACCAGACACATAGGTGAAGGTCATCGCAGGATTGAGCCGGGCCAACACAGTGGCAACAGCCAGCGTCAGGTTGTAGGTGACGTGACTATAGGCCGCTTCGCTCATTCCGGTCGAAGACACACCCAGGCAGAAGAAGCAGACATCGATGCCCCGCAACTCAGGCTCGACTCGCGTCAGATCGAACAAATCATCCTGAACGAACTGGCGCAGCTTGGGGGGCGCCGGTTCGATTTTCGACCGACCAAGCACGATCACCTCTTTTACATCCGGCGCTGAAAGGCACTCACGGAGCACACCCTGACCAACCATCCCTGTCGCACCAACGATCAACACTCTCATGGCAAGGTCCTCTGGTTTTGGTTCATCAATTGATGGAGGCAGTTTCGAAGCCGATTTTTATTTTACGCCGACAAAACAAGTTCAATGCTGTCCCTTTCGATTCTGGCCCAGTGGCGAAGAAAAGGAAACAAGCGGCAAGAGTTCCGGACCCCATAGAATTCCGCCATCTCATTTTTCGAAACAAATTGCCTAAAAACAGTAGCCAGTAATTACATAGAAATCAGTATCCCAATTCCAGTTTGGAAGGACTAGAGTTTTGTAAAACCGTCGACCACCAACCAAAAAGGAGTTAACCATGCTTGGAAAAACTCGCTTTCTCAAATTCACTCTCAGCGCAGCGGCAGTTGCAATCTTGTTTGGTTTCGTTCAAATCGGTAGTGCGGCTGAAAACAACAAATGGCCCGGCACTACAGTTGGCGAGCCAACTCCCAGGATTAAGGGCATCCCGCTCGTGCTCGCGAAGAACCTGGCGAATTTCGATGATCTCGACTTCCGCGTCTATACAAACCAGCAGTGGCAAGACCTCCACAAATCCCACTCCAAGGACGTCATTGTTCACTGGCCCGATGGCCACACCACCCAGGGAATCGACAAGCACATTGAAGATCTGAAATACATGTGGACATTTGCTCCCGACAACCGGATCAAGGAACACCCGGTGCGATTCGGAACCCAGGATGGCGAATGGACTGCAGTAACAGGCTGGCTTGAAGGAACCTTCACAAAACCGATGGTTCTGCAGGACGGCAACGTCATCCAGCCTACCGGCAAAGCTTATCGTATCCCCATGGCGACAATCGGCCACTGGAATAAGGACAGCATAATGTTCGAAGAATTCCTGTTTTGGGACAACGGCGAGTTCATGAAGGAGATCGGTGTTGGCAACTGAGCGCGGGAAGACCTTACAATTCAAACCATGAACAATATTGCGAAGCTGAGCTAACCCGCATTTCGTGGACACTTTAATTGCGCTTTCACAACCATCACGTCCTTGTCCATTTCCAGCAGGGTCAATTTTCGCGCACCCTGGAGACAATTCTGAAGCTTTACTTCCTTGGCATCTGCATAACGATACTGATTAACGTCCTTAAGAAACACTGCAATCGCTCTTTTCAAACCATTTGCACTTACGTCCCGAAGCATGGTGCTGTCCTTCTCCAACCATCCCCCACTACCAGTAATTGGCTTTAATAACGACGAATGGTAGATATATTGATTACGCCAAATGGCTGTATCGGTCGCATTTATGAACCTGGTTTCAACCAGGATGGAAACCTTAGCTTCTTTGTCATTGACTAGATTTATCCAGCCACTTGCAGTAATGGTAAATGCTGGTTTTAGAGTGGTGCCGGCAGAGATCATTCGAAAATGGCTTGGGTCTTGAAAATTACTGGCCAACACCTGTTCTGTGAGTGTGTCCAAGTTGGCCAGTTCAAGGGGGCTTCCTGCGATGGCGTTGCTCGTTGCCGCTTTCCCTGCTTCACTTTGCAACATGATCCCGAGAGGCCCCAAAAGAGCACCAATAACGGTTATTCCTCCAACTTTTCGTTGATCAAAGACGACAAACGACGAATTTGGAATCGGATAAGCCGTAGGTGGAAGATCAAGGGTTTTTGGTTCGTATTTTGTTACGGCAAATGTTGGGGCGCTACCAACTTTTGGGAGTTCCTGTCCTGAAGGAAGGCCGGCGCATCCAGAAATCGCCAACACAGATGCGATTCCAAGTAACTTTGCAGCAACACGCGACCAGTCATTGTTCATATCTAACACCTATATCAAATTATCAAAAAATGGGAGACAGCCTCTGTTTGGGCTGTGTGAAGAAATTCGGTGAGACTTGCGATCAAGTGCTTCCCCTTTGTCGAACAAGTGTGCCGCTGGCGATGCTTCCCGTCGGTGCGGGAAGCTATCCTTGCGCCAGCTCCTATTCTGGGGAGTCCGCTGTGAGCCTTGCACCGTGCGTGCGGTGCGATGTGCGTGGGGCGGAATTGCAAGTGGGGCGAACTGTAGGGGTATTAGGCGGGTAATGTCAATTGTACTAAAGGGGGTATCGTCGCAGGCTGAATGAAGGAATCCTCCATTCATGGTTCGACAGGCTCACCACGAACGGTGGACTTAATGGGAACGATGTCATGAAAATGCGTGAGGTCGATGATCCTCGTCCCATTTTCTCCTTCGGAAATAATATCGACGAACTGGTGGTCGTAATATATTTGCTCCGCCGAGTATTCGTAAAGCGCATAGACCGAGGCGGCGATGGTCTCGTCGTGGCCGAAGATGGAGACGGTAATCCGGCTGTGCGCGGCCTCCAGCGCAGCCTTGTCCCACCCGTACAGAGGGCTGGTCTCGTCTATGCGGTGGACAAGTGTCCAGGTCAGCGCGAACATCGGATTGCGGTCCCCTTGCAGCGCCAGCTCATGGATGCGGTAATACGGTTCGCCCGTCACGGTTTTTTCGAGACGCACCATTCCCAGATTTGCGCTGGGCTCGACCATACGGTTGTGGCGTTCGTTCGCGACCCTCAGCATCAGCACGCGTTGCCCGTCGAAGTCCCGCGTCACGACCTTGTTGCTGAACAGCACGCGGGCAGTCGGCTTGGAGAATCGCGCAAAGACCAGCCCGGTGACGACAGCCAGACTCAACAACCCGATTAATATCTCCAGCGATGAAATCAGGTGTCCGGCCAGCGTTCCCGGGACCATCTCCCCATAGCCAACGGTTGCGATGGTTTCGATGCTGAAAAACAGCATATCGAGAAACGACCCGGGCTGCCCATGCAGGATGCTTCCCGGTACCAGCCAGTACGCGGTGGCGAACAGCAGATTGACCGCAAGGAAGAACGCGGTGAGCAGCGCAAAAAAGCGCGGCCAGCTCAGGGTGAGGAGCAGGTGGTAGGGATCCAGCCAGCCATACCACTGGCGGCCGGATCTTCGAATCTCAACCGCGCCCCGTCGTATCGAGGTGATCTTGTTTTGCATAGGCCTCCGCTTTGTCGACGAACCTACAGTGCTGGTTCAGATTGAAATGGGCATTACAAGTGCACCAGGTTTGCTACCTCCATATTGCACGTGCGGCGGTCACCAAAAGAGAAGTTGAAGTTCCTCTGCATTATTCCCTCCCCCTTGGAGGGGGAGGGTTAGGAAGGGGGTAGAAATTGAATATGTCGCAGTCAATCGTTTGCACCCCCATCCCAACCTTCCCCCTGAGAGGGGGAAGGAGCGCTTCACTTATCTGCCGCCGGACCCAGTGGCATTCCCGGGAAGACGTCGTGTGTCCAGCCATATTTCAAACCGGGTGATTTTTTGGCCAGCGCTACGGCTTGATCAATATTCTCCGCCTCAAAAATGATCACTCCTCTGACTTGCCCTTCATATTCCTCGACATTCCTGGAAGTGATGCTTTTGCCGCCATTGATAGGCAATGCGATATCGGCCTTGAGCAGCGCAATCCACTCTCCCAAATCCTTAAGCATTTGCTCGTTTTGATTCTCCGGAATTTCCAGGCCGCCCGTATGTCGTGATATCAAGATGAATTTCATTGATCACTCCTTTTCGGCATTGTGACTTTGCTTCGACCTCTTGTTGCGTTGCTAGTTCTGGGAATTGAGCTGACCCCGTTAGTTGTTCGGCATCGTGACCATCCGTAACCAGACGCACAATCAAGCAGGTGAGGTTGTGCAGGTAATGACTGCCAGGCTGGTTGTCTTTCGGCGACCTTCACAAGGCTGATCTACGCTACCGATTATTCTTTAGACCAGCGAGCCGCATCCTTCTCATATTCTGCGGCTCTCGGATTGCCGGTTTTTCGGTAATCGTCGGCCACCATTTGGTAACCGTTCGTTCTCAGACGAAGATCCGCGACATCGGGATTGTTCACGCTGCCGACCAGAGCGGGTATCCGCAGTGTGATCCCGCTATCGATCAGGTCCGGGTTTCGGCCAAACAACTCGGGTCTGTTCTCCGCATAGATAACCGGCCACCAATAGGGATCGCCCAATCTGGTCGCAGCAATCCCCCACAACGTATCGCCGGGCGACACGATAACTCCCGTCGCCGCAGCGACCGACGGGGTGGATGGTTCAACGGGAGCTGCGGGAACGGTTGCGGGCGGCACCACGGAAGCATCGTGAGTGGACATCCCACTCCTTGCCCTGAAGCCAAACGCAATCAGCATCAATACAAGTAACACCAGCAAGATCCAGACGCCGTTTCTGGTACGCCAACCTGTTTTGTCCGGAGTGAGTTCCTTGATTCGCAGCAGACGGAAAGGCCCGTTGACCGCGAAACGCAAGGCGCTGAAGGGGCGAAAGTGGACACGCGAGTGCGCAGGAATCGTTAACGGCGCGCCGGTGTTGGGATCGTGCCCAGTCTGTTCCTCGACATGGGTCGTATGGAAACGGCCAAAGTGATACAGGGGAATCTCGCCACCCGTCTCCAGTTCCTCGCTCATGGTCTTCGCGAATTGGTGGATATAGGCGTCTGCTTCGACACTACTGACCCTGGCACGCCTGGCCACCAGCGCCGCAAAGGAATGGAGCGCTATCTTGTTGTCGTCGCTCATGTCGGCGCACCTGCTTCGTGTGATTCGACATCGTAAACTTCTTCACGGAGCAAGCTGCCTGTGCGAAACACGGGCACACGCCGTTTTGGGAAAATTGCAAAGTCATGACTGACTGGCCGATAACCGCGATGCTCCGCGTATGTCGCCGTGTCGAAGGTGCCAAGGTGTGGGATGGTTACCGCGTGACCGACCCGGAGCAGTTCACGAATCTCCCGCAGTGTTGCCTTCAGCAAGCGCTGCGACTGAGCGTTTGATATGCCCATCTCCTTTGCAACTTTTTCAACAAGCTCAGATTGATCCATGGGTGCACCTTAGGGGGTCGGTTTATAAGAAGTGCCAGGAAGCTACGTCATTGCTGCCAAATCCATAGCCTTCTCTTGATCACTCATTGCAAGTAATGCCCGATTCATTGTTTCGGTATATTTAACACTCGGGTGTCCGCAATATTTACCTGCATCCGCGCAATCAATGCAGAATTCGCAAAACTCTATCTTCATGCACTCCACCAAGCCGCATGAATAATGCAATTTTGACTTACAGTTACTGAGGTCTACTTGTCTCATTATGTTGAGCGAAATAGCAACGTCTGCGAATACAAGCAACAAGCCAATACCATCGATACGCCAAGCATCGCGTGTAATTACAGTCACTTTATGGGAACTTGTCGTTTGCATCTGTGCGTAACCGCACATTGATCAACTGGTAATCAGGAAACCAGGCATCGCGATGGAGTGCCAGATCCGCTCGAGTTGGCCAGGATTTTGTGGAAACAGAGAGTTCTGCTGATGGCACAAAGCGGAAGTAGCGCACACCTATCCTAAATTTCCGCATTGGCCGAACAGCAGACGGATTAGCCGATTCGCCCAGTCATCCCTTAGCTTACAATTTTACCCATCCCCGTTTGGACGCGTGATAAACGAATATGCCGAACAGCACGGCGATGCCCACGTTCCAGATGGCGAAGGCTGCAGTGGTTAACACGACGAGGCGATCTGTTTTGTCGTGACCGGCATCTTTTCCGCCCAGCGCGAGTTGCGCGCCGGCCAGAAACAGGATGACGCCAAGCACTGCAGGCGGAAACAGTTTGAACAGCAGCGCCACCGAGTCTCCAAGAAACAATCCCGTCGCCAGCAGAACCAAGCCGAGCATGATCGATGCGCCGCCGGTATGCGCGCCGAATTTGACGTGTCCGGCCATGCCGCCCGCACCGTGACACATGGGAATGCCGCCGATGGCGCTTGACCACAGGTTCATCACGCCCGTGGAGAAGGCTACGCGCCGCTCGGTAACCGGACGGTCCGGAAACAAATGGTTGTTTTCATCCGTGATCGAGATCAGCGCATTGCCGAAGGTGAGCGGCAGTTGCGGCAACGCGAGGAACACGGCGCCGACCCAGAGGTCGTTCCATGTGAGTGTCGGCCAGGAGAACGCGGGCAGGTGAGGCGAGAAACGAATCGCGGCCAGTTCGCCCGACAGGCTCGGCTGGTTGATCAGTGCGATGACGGCGCCGACAGCGAGCAGCACCACCATCGCCGGAAAACGCGAACGCGCCAGCAACACCAGAGTAAGAACGAGCAGAGCAGCGCCTATCCACGTGCTCTGCGCCATCATGCGGATGCCTTCCAGCATGAAGCTGAAACCGAGACCCATCACCACGCCGATCAGCGCCGGACGCGGCACCCAGTGCCCCAGGCGGTGCGCTAGGCCGGTCGCGCTGAGGAAAAGCCAGAGCAGCCCGGTCACCACGCCCGCACCCAGCACTGTGGATGAGGTTAGTGCTGCAATCTGGCTTGATTGGGTGATGGCGGCAGCACCTATGGCTTTCATCGGTTGCACAGGGAAAGGCGTGCGGTAGATCCAGCCAACCACGATCAACGTCGAACCGAAGGCCAGCAGGATGCCGCTTGGATCCATCTTCAGGACCGAGATGTAGGCGGCAACAAAAGGTATCAGCGTGCCGAGATCGCCGAATGCACCGGCCAGCTCATTCAGGTCGAAGCGGTTTTTGGTGGTGCTGGTCATTGCGTCCTGATCCATGTCATTTCTCTATCAAAAATACTAAACGCGTCAGGTTCAACATATTTTTCCGGTTTGTGTAACAAAACGGTACAGATGGCGAAGTTAGCAGGGACCCAGCTATTGCATTGCACTTTCATCCGTCCATACTTAATAAAGACGGGCAGCAATCCGTTGAGAGAAGTAATTCACATAATACCGTCAACATCGGTTTTGCGTCAGGTTCCATCATCTCTGCTGGTACACACTAGTGTTCTCCCAGTGACTGGTTTTTCTCTTGCTTACATTGCTCAGTGCGTTGTCGCACAGAATATTTACGGCAAAGGGCTAGCATGAATCAAGTTGCCCTCCAGCTAGGGTCGGCTTGTGAATCATTTGCTCATGGCCTTGATTGGCTTGGTATCGCGAGGGATGTAGCCGCCGACGAATAGTGTTATGGAATACAGGGATACTTCGGGGAAACGTCGATGAAGCCACGATGCGTAGTCCTACGTATTAAGTATCCGCGAATTTCTCCGCTACTAAATTAGTAACTGTTGCTGTGCAATGCAAAGCAAAGAGCTCGCATGGATGGTTGCCCTTCAGATCGGGGCGGCATGAGCGATATAAGTTTTCATCACCACTGAGGAGAATTCCGTGTCCGGACAAATTCATCAAGTAATCCAGAAAATCATCGACAGCCGCTCGCATG
>CAYOJU010000104.1:0-9403 GCA_964404355.1 uncultured Sideroxydans sp.
GTCACCGAACAAATGCTCAAGCAGTTCATCCGCCGCGTGCACAAATCCAGCATCTTCACACCCAGCCCGCGCATCGTGATTTGCGTGCCGTGCGGTTCCACCCAGGTTGAACGTCGTGCCATTCGCGAATCCGCTTATGGCGCCGGCGCACGCCGCGTGGAACTGATCGAAGAGCCGATGGCGGCCGCAATCGGCGCCGATCTGCCGATCGAGGATGCAACCGGTTCCATGGTGGTCGATATCGGCGGCGGCACGACTGAAGTGGGCGTAATTTCGCTGGGCGGTGCCGTGTATTCCGGCTCGGTGCGCGTCGGCGGCGACAAGTTCGACGAAGCCATCATCAACTACATCCGCCGCAACTACGGCATGCTGATCGGCGAAAGCACTGCCGAGACGATCAAGAAAGAAATCGGTTCTGCCTTCCCCGGTAGCGAAGTGCGCGAAATGGAAGTGAACGGACGTAACCTGGCCGAAGGCGTGCCGCGCAGCTTCACCATCTCCAGCAACGAAATCCTCGAAGCCCTGACCGACCCGCTCAACAACATCGTCAGCGCAGTGAAGACCGCGCTGGAACAAACTCCGCCCGAACTGGGCGCCGATATCGCCGGTAAGGGCATGGTGCTGACCGGCGGCGGTGCATTGCTGCGCGATCTGGATCGCTTGCTGATGGAAGAAACCGGACTGCCGGTTGTGATCGCCGACGATCCGCTGACCTGCGTGGTCCGCGGTTCCGGCAAGGCGCTCGAACGCATGGATAAATTCAACAACATCTTCACCAGCGATTGACGGGCATGGCAAATAGCCGCCCTTTAATATTGGAACTTGCAATGCCCGTTCCCTCACCTCAATCCTCTCCCGCTCACCCGCAAGGGGTAGGCCGTGGTTGTAAGGGGCTAAAGCCCCAACAACACACGCACAGCGGGCGAGGAAGCAAACGAAGCGCTACGCGCGTTTTGCGCTAGCTGTACGGTTGCTGCACTTTGGACGATACCCGTTCTCTCCGGTTTTTTAATCGCGGCCCCAGTCCGGTTGCTCGTCTGGTCTTCTTCTGCGCGCTTTCCGTGCTGCTGCTGTTTGTCGACGCACGCTACCAGTACCTGGAATCCACGCGCAAAGTCATCGCCGTGATGATCTACCCCTTCCAGCGCTTGACCGCCCTGCCCGGCGAGGTGGTGGGACGCATCTCCGTCTATTTCGAAACGCAAAACCAGTTGCTGGAAAACAATGCGCAACTGCACCAGCAGCACGACCTGGATGCGGCGCAACTGACACAGATGTCGGCGATCCAGGCTGAAAATGCGCAACTGCGCACGTTGCAGGAACTCGAGCAACGGGTCGATTACCCCATGCAGATGGCGGAGATTGTTTACGTCGAGCGCGATATCTTCAAGCGCAAACTGTTCGTGAACAAAGGCTCACAGACCAAGGTGCTGCCGGGACAAGTTGTGGTGGACGATACCGGTGTGGTGGGTCAGGTCACGCGCGTTTATCCGTGGATCTCCGAAGTAACACTGGTCACAGACAAGGATCATGCCGTGCCGATACAAGTCCTGCGCAACGGCTTGCGTGCGGTGGTGTTTGGTTCCGGCGACATAAGTGAGATGTCGCTTCGTTACATGCCGGTGAGCGCCGACCTGGTGGAGGGTGACGTGCTGGTAACTTCCGGTATTGACGGCATCTATCCGCCCAACCTGCCGGTTGCGAAAATCATCAAGATCGAACGCGATCCGGCCTATCCTTTTTCCCGCATTATCTGTGCGCCGCTGGCTGGCGTTGACCGGCATCGCGCTTTGCTGATTGTTTCCGGTCTACCAAAAATGCCTGAGCTGCCGACGGCCTCTGACGCAAGCTCCGATCCGGATCGTGCGGGCGATCATTCCAAGAAGAAACTCAGACGGAGGAAGCCGTGATCCCGAGCGGAGCCAAAGACCAGGAGTTTCTGCTACCCGCGAGCACAAGCTTTATCGCATTCAGCCTGTTTGTGGCGGTGATGCTCAACTGGCTGCCCTGGCATGGCTGGGCGCTGGCGCTGCGTCCGGATTTTGTGGCGCTGGTATTGCTGTACTGGTGCACGCACAAGCCACATCACGTCGGCATCGGCATCGCCTGGGTGGTGGGCATTTTTGCCGATGTGGCCGATGCCAGCCTGTTCGGCCAGCATGCGCTGGCCTATTCGGTACTGGCCTTCGGCGGCATCGTGCTGCACCGCCGTGTGCAAATGTTTGACCTGCGCCAGCAATCCATGCACGTGTTCCCCATGTTGCTGCTGGCCTATGCTGCCTATGCCGCTGTGCACTGGCAGATACGCGGTTATATCGCGTGGGAATACTTCCTCGGCGCTGTCGTATCAGCACTGCTGTGGACGCCCATGACCTTGTTGCTGCAAGCCCTGCGGCGTCCGCACCGCGACCCGAACGAGCTTTGATATGAATCGCTACATCGAGCTGAAGAATCATCAGCGCGAAATCTATTATTTCCGTCTGCGATTGGTGTTGAGTCTGGGCTTTGTGGCGGTGATGCTGCTCATCCTGCTGCTGCGCTTCTTCTACCTGCAAGTCATCCGCCACGACTACTTCCATACGCTGGGCGAAAACAATCGCATTTACGTCGTTCCCATCGTGCCGAATCGCGGCCTCATCATGGATCGCAACGGCGTGGTCATGGCGCAAAATTATTCCGGTTACACGCTGGAGATCGCGCCGGACAAGGTGCCGGACATGGATGCGTTGATCACCGAGTTGTCCGGACTGGTCGAGATCACGCCCAAGGACATCAAGCGCTTCAAGAAACTGCTGACCGAACGGCAGACGCTGGAAACCATGCCAATACGCAGCCAGCTGAATAATGAGGAAGTCGCGCGCGTATCGGCGCAGCTGTTCCGTTTCCCCGGCGTGGAAATCAAGGCGCGCCTGTTCCGCGAATATCCTTTTACCGATGTGACATCGCATTTGATCGGTTATGTCGGTCGTATCAACCAGAACGACATCAATCAGCTGGCGGAAGATGAGACTGCGTCCAACTATCTCGGCTCCGACTACATCGGCAAAACCGGTGTCGAGCAGAGCTATGAAAAAGAACTGCACGGTACGACCGGCTTCGAACAGGTCGAGGTGGATGCGGGCGGTCGCGCGGTGCGCGTGCTGTCGCGTACCGCACCGCAATCCGGCAGCAACCTGATGCTGACACTGGATGCGAAACTGCAGGAAGTGGCGGAGCAGGCGTTTGGCGATTTTCGCGGCGCGCTGGTGGCGATCGACCCCTCCAACGGCGAAGTGCTGGCCTTTATCAGCAAACCCGGCTACGACCCCGGCTTGTTCATCGACGGTATCGACAGCGAGACCTGGGACACGCTGAACAATTCGCTGGATACGCCGCTCAACAACCGTGCCCTGCGCGGACAATACCCGCCGGGCTCCACCATCAAACCGTTCATGGCGCTGGCCGGGCTGTTTTATGACACCCGCTCGCCTACGCACAACATCAGCGATCCCGGTTATTACATGCTGCCCGGCAGCCGCCATCAGTACCGCGACTGGAAAACCGGCGGTCATGGCAGTGTCGACATGTTCAAAGCCATTGTCATCTCATGCGATACTTATTTTTACGGGCTGGCCACCGAGATGGGGATCGACAACATGCACAGCTATCTGGCGCGCTTCGGTTTCGGTGCCAAGACCGGCATCGACATGGAAGGCGAGACTTCAGGTTTGCTGCCTTCTCCCGAATGGAAATCCAAGCGTTACAACCAGATCTGGTATCCCGGCGACACCGTTTCGGCGGGTATCGGTCAGGGCTACAATCTGGTGACGCCGTTGCAACTGGCGTTTGCCACGGCGATCCTGGCCAACGACGGTGTGGCGTTCAAACCGCACCTGGTGAAAGAAATACGCCGCGCCAAGGGAGCTGCAGTGCCGATCGAGAACAAGCCGCTGTTCGATCTGCAAATTGACCCCGCTCACCTCAAGCTGGTGAAGAGCGCCATGGAAGCAGTCACCAAGCCAGGCGGTACGGCGGCAGGCGCGAATTACGGTGCGTCCTACCGCATGGCGGGCAAAACCGGTACCGCCCAAGTGATCGCCATCAAGCAGGGTGAAAAATACGACTCGAAAAAAGTCTCCGAATACAATCGCGACCACGCCTGGTTCATCGCGTTCGCACCCGCAGACAAGCCGCGTATAGCGATGGCGGTGCTGGCCGAGAACGGCGGCCACGGCGGTTCCACCGCAGCGCCGATTGCGCGCAAGGTGATGGATTATTATCTGCTCGGCAAGGCACCGCAGCCGCTGTTGAAGCCGGTGGAAAAAAACGGAACTGAAAACGACTGAGTATGAACGCCAGACAACTCCAACAACGTCTCATGCTGCATATGGACCCCGTGCTGCTCTATGCGCTCGGCGGGTTCGCCTTTATCAGCCTGGTGCTGCTGTACAGCGCCAGCGACGGCAACTGGTTGCGGGTACTGGCGCAGTTCGGCAACATCGCGGTGGCATTCCTGGCGATGTGGATCGTCGCCAACATGCCATTGCACTGGCTGATGCGTGTTGCCGTGCCGATGTATGTGTTCGGCATGATCCTGCTGCTGCTGGTAATGACGCCGCTGGGCGTCAACAGCCACGGTGCAACGCGCTGGCTCAACATCGGCGTGGCGACCATCCAGCCTTCCGAGCTGATGAAGATTGCCGTGCCGCTGATGATGGCCTGGTACTTCGAGAAAAATGAAGCCACGCTCAAACTGAGAAACTACCTGGTCGCAACCATCCTGCTGTTGCTGCCCCTGGTGCTGATCGTGCGCCAGCCCGACCTCGGCACCACCATCCTGATCTGGGCGAGCGGCTTTTATGTGCTGTTCCTCGCCGGGCTGTCCTGGCGCATCATGATCGGCCTGACGCTGGGGGCGGTCGCCGCCGCGCCGTTCATGTGGTCGATGTTGCACGACTACCAGCGCCATCGCGTTCTGATGCTGCTGGATCCCTCGCAGGACGCGCTGGGCAAGGGTTACCACACCATCCAGGGCATGATCGCGGTCGGTTCCGGCGGTATCCTCGGCAAGGGCTACATGAACGGTACGCAGACCCACCTGGATTTCCTGCCCGAGCGTACCACCGACTTCATCTTTGCCGTCTGGTCGGAAGAGTTCGGACTGATCGGCAATCTGCTGCTGCTTGGGCTGTATGTGTTCGTCATCGGGCGTGGCTTCATCGTCACCGCCAACGCCTCCACCTATTTCACGCGCCTGATGGCGGGCAGCATCACACTCACCTTCTTCACTTATGCTTTCGTCAATATGGGCATGGTCAGCGGCATCCTGCCCGTGGTGGGTGTGCCGCTGCCGCTGATCAGCTACGGCGGCACCTCCATGCTTACGCTGATGCTCGGCTTTGGTATGCTGATGAGCATCCACACGCACAAAAAACTCGTTAAAACCTGATGGAGCTGAAAATGAAAAAACAATCGCTGTTGGCAATCCTGGCTGCGCTTGCGATGACAGCTTGTTCCACCACGCAGACTCCGGCAGAAAAACAGCAAAGCGCGGCACCCGTAGTGGATGCCGTCGCGGGCCCCAGCGGCAAATCGGCAACCATTCCCGGCAGTTCAACTGCCACCCAGGGCGGCGGTTACCTGGCAGGCGACGGCCCCGGCGCCGATGCGCCCAATCTCGATGCCATCCCCGATGCTGTGCCAAAGAAAGAACCGCTGCATCGCTATGCCAACCGTCCTTACTCCGCACTGGGCAAGACCTACACCCCGCTGCAAAGCACGGGCAACTACAAGCAGCGCGGCATCGCCTCCTGGTACGGTAAAAAATTCCACGGTCAGCGCACCTCCATCGGCGAGGTCTACGACATGTACGCCATGACTGCCGCGCACCCCACGCTGCCCATCCCCAGCTATGCGCGCGTCACCAACACGGCGAACGGAAAATCCGTCATCGTACGCATCAATGACCGCGGCCCGTTCCTGCACGAACGCATCATGGATCTGTCCTATGTCGCGGCCTACAAGCTCGGCTACGTCAACAGCGGCAGCGCCGAAGTCGAAGTGGAAAGCCTTACCGCGGACGGAGCCGCACCTGTGATGGCATCGGCAATCGAGACACCCGCCGTGCAAGTTGAGCCGATAGCTGTTGCGCCTCTGGCACCCGCCATTCCGGTCGAAACCGCCGGTGCGCCCACCGGACAGGTATACCTGCAACTCGGCGCTTTCAAATCGCAGCAGGGTGCGGAAAGCTTCCTCGGCAAGATGCGCTCCGAACTGGTCGATACCAGCAGGACACTGTCGCTGTACAGCAAGGACGGCCTGACCCGCGTGCACTACGGCCCCTATGCCAACGCGAATGAAGCGCGCAATGCGGCCGGCAAACTTTCTTCATCACTCGGCTTCAAACCCTTCATAAGCCTGCACTGACATGCATATTCTCGCCAACATCATCGTCGGCATCGTGGCCGTCATTCACGTGTACATACTCGTGCTCGAAATGGTCCTGTGGGAACAACCGATAGGACTGCGCACGTTCAACATGGACGCGGACTTTGCTTCCGCCACCCGCGTAATGGCGGCGAATCAGGGGCTGTATAACGGATTCCTCGCGGCGGGCTTGCTGTGGGGATTGTTCACGGGAAATATCCATGTGCAGCGGTTTTTTCTGGGATGTGTGCTGACGGCGGGGTTTTATGGGGGGCTGACGGTACATGCGAGGATATTGTTGGTTCAGGGTGGGCCGGCGTTGCTGGGGTTGATTTTGCTGGCTTTCGTGTAGCACTTTCAGGCCGTTCGTGGTGAGTCCACGCCATACCGTTCGTCCTGAGCCTGCGGTAGGGTCGCCGCGTTGCGGCGGGGTACCCACCGGCGTACCCCTCGCGGGTGCTGTCGAAGGATGGGCGAAGCCCGCTGGTTTTCAAATTCAAACCCAACACCGTCGGGGGTAGCCCGACAGCTAGTCACTTTCTTTTGCTTCGCCAAAAGAAAGTAACCAAAGAAAAGGCGACCCCGGTGCGCCGTCCCCTTCGGGGATGCCCTCCGTTGCTCAACCAGACAGGCCTCCTCATAAACTCGCACGATCCGCTGCGCGGCCACGTGCTCGGACATATTCGTCGGAAAGCCCCTGTCTGGTCTCCGCTACTCGGCGGCGCACAGGGGATGGAAAAGCGAAGGTCAAAATCACATGGCGGGCAGAAAGCTGCCCGCCATAGTCAAAACAATCTGACTCCGGTACATTTGAACCTTAAAGCGAATAACTACAGGTTGCAAAGTTCCTTAAGACGAGCTTCGACAGCTGGAATTGTTTGGGGCAATGTGTCTTTCCCAAATTGGTGAAAATTCGAAATAACTCGGTTCACTGAGTCAATGCATTCGGCAAGTTTAAATGCCTTATTCACGAGCATTTGTACCTGACTGACATTTAAACCCGGGTCTTTACCTTCACTAATTTTTCTTTGAAGCCTAATAACGTCAAAAGGAAGTGGACTCAATACTGCGCGTAATTTCCCGGGCTTTGTGCCGTAATGAAGTTTTTGAATTGTGCTGTGCGCGACAGTATTGCGTCCTTTTTTCGCGGCATCGATTTTGGTATTAAGTTTCGGCCAATGTTCGCGAAGCAATTCTAACTCGCTGTTTTCGTCCAAGAGTTGAATGATGACATTGTTTACAACATTCAATCTCGCATCAAATCCCGTGAGGCTATGATATATCGCATATGCGATGAGGCTAGAGGATGGTTGAATGTTAAGGGCAGCATAAAGCAGGGCGCTCAGAGCCGTTTCTAGTTCAGTCCAAGCCTGGATATGTTGAAGAACAAGATGCTGGAGTTCAAGTATTTCTTGCTCGGTGCGCTTCTGATCTTCGGAATCGCGCTGGCATTCAGCTGCCGTCATATTTACATGCGCTAACGCTGGAGAATTATTTTTAAACTCAATAAGTTCTGGATGATCATCCGCGACCAACTCTGTTTCGGTAAGGCAACTGCCTTCCTGAAGTTGCTGTGGGCACGAATACACTCCAACAATCTTTCCGGAAAAATCGCGCTGAATGTAAGGCATAGAATGCTTCTCGCTCTCCGCTCCCATCTTGTAAGGCGTTCAATGTACCGGAGTCGATTTGTTTTGACTATGGTGGGCAACTTGTTGCCCACCATTCAATTTTGATTTTTGCCTTTTTTCATCCCCTGAGTGCCGCCTCGATATTTCGCCAACAAGCGGAGATTCAGGCGAGCACTGTCCGAGTTCCGCAGTGGGGCACGGGGTGTGTGCCCCGCCAGGGTGAGTTGCGCAGCCCCGCTTGTTGGCGAAATATCGAGGGAACCCCGCAGGGGCGGCAAACCGGGGGCGCCCTCTTTTGGTTACTTTTCTCGGCAAGACGAGAAAAGTGACTAGCTGTCGGGCTACCCCCGACGGTGTTGATGTTGGTTTTGAATTCACAAACCAGCGGGCTTCGCCCATCCTTCGATACACCTTGCTGCGCAAGGCACTCAGGACGAACGGTCCGTGCGACCGAGTCACTCTCGATAACGCTAAAACATGCCCCATCCCCCAGTATTTACCATCACATTAGAATATGCTAATATACAAACACTGCTAACAAAGGAAGCCCCATCATGTTTGGAATGAACGTAAAAGAAATCGACGCCACCGAACTGGCCAAATGGTTCAACGCCGCCTCTCATGGCTTTCGCGTGATCGATGTGCGCCAGATGGAAGAGATCAAACAAGGCACAGTGCCCAAGGCGGAAGCGCTGCCGCTGCATACGCTGCCTGCCAAGATGCACGACCTGTCCAAGGATGAAAAGCTGGTGATGGTGTGCCGCAGCGGCGCGCGCTCGGCGCAGGCTTGCATGTTCTTACAACAACAAGGCTTCTCAAACGTCTACAACCTGCGCGGCGGGATGATGGGTTGGGTGCAAAGCGGTTTCCCCGCTTACCAATTGGGCTGACACGCCCCCTTACACGTGTTGGCACAATGACCGGGACGCGTAGCTCCCGGTTTTTTTCCGCCCGCGTTTTGGGTTTACGAAACAGTGTGGGCACATCGTGCCCACTCAAAAGATTTTGTTTTGGGGATTTCGCTCTTTTTCCCCTGTGCGCCGCCGAGTAGCGGAGGCTGGTCAGGGAATTCTGACGAATATGTTTGAGCACGTGGACGCGTAGCGGATCGTGCGAGTTTATGAGGAAGCCTGACCAGTCGAGCAACGGAGGGAACCCCGAAGGGGCGGCAAACCGGGGTCTGCCCTCTTTTGGTTACTTTTCTCGGCAAGACGAGAAAAGTGACTAGCTGTCGGGCTACCCCCGACGAAGTTGGTTTTGAATTTGAATAATCCGCGTGGGCACACAAAACGTGCCCACCCTACATGCTTACTGCACCCTACGCATAAACAAATACAACTCCTCCACCTTCGCCCTCGCCCAAGGCG
>CAYOJU010000105.1:0-6470 GCA_964404355.1 uncultured Sideroxydans sp.
TTGGCCAGCATCTGCGTGCCGATCAATATATCGGCTTCGCCGTCGTGGATCTGTTTGCGCATGGCGCTCCACGCGCCTTTGTTGCGGGTGCTGTCGCGGTCCACGCGCAGGATGCGCGCTTCGGGAAAACGAGTCTGCAATGTTTCTTCCAGTCGCTGCGTGCCGATGCCGACCGGCTTGAGGTCGGCATCGCCGCAGGTGGGGCAGGCGTGCGGCACGCGCTGCTGTGCGCCGCAGTGGTGACAGCGCAGGCTGCGGTCTTTCTGGTGCAGCACCATCTTGCCCGCGCAGTGCTTGCACTCGGACAGCCAGCCGCAGGAGGTACACATCAGCACCGGCGCATAGCCGCGGCGGTTGATGAAGATGAGGCTTTGTTCCTTGCGCTGCAGGCGCGTATCGATGGCGGTGAGCAGGGGCTCGCTCAGGCCGTCCTGCAGCGGCAGCTTGGTGATGTCCATGCAGCGCACGGTGGGCAGGGTGGCGGGTTGCACGGCGCGTTGCGTGAGCTTCAACAACTTGTAGCGCCCGCTCTGCGCGTTGTACCAGCTCTCCAGCGAGGGCGTGGCGGAGCCGAGGACGATGGGCACGCCGCGCTGGTTGGCGCGGAAGATGGCCACGTCGCGCGCCGAGTAGCGCAGGCCGTCCTGTTGCTTGAACGAGGGGTCGTGTTCTTCGTCCACCAGGATCAGGCTCAACTTGGGTAAGGGTGTGAAAACGGACAGGCGCGTGCCCAACACGATACGCGCTTCGCCGGATTGCGCCTTGAGCCAGTTCTGGGCGCGTTCGCCGTCGGCGAGGCCGCTGTGCAGGCTGACCAGGTCGACATCGGGGAAGCGGCTGCGGAAGTAGTTTTCCAGTTGCGGGGTGAGGTTGATCTCGGGCACCAGCAGCAGCACCTGCCCACCACGCTGCAACATCTCGTGCATGAGGTGCACATAGATTTCTGTCTTGCCGCTGCCGGTGATGCCGTGCAGCAGGAAGCAGCCGTAGCCTTTTTGTTGGGTAACCGCATCGACGGCCTGTTGTTGCTCGTCAGTGAGGGCATGTGCATTGTTGAAAGTATGCGTGGTGCGCTCCACAGGTGGGCTAGTTTCGACCCAGCCTGCTTCGAGCAGCGACTTCAATGCCGCGGGCGCGGAAGGTGACAGGGTGCGCAACTGTGCACCACTTAGAGGCGCATGACCCAGCGCCTGCAGGATGCGTTGCTGCACCACGCGGCGCTTGGGCAGCGTAGCGACATCCAGCGCCCTGCCTGCGGTGCTCAGCGTGTAGTCCGGCGATTGTTTCACGGTGACGGGTTCCACGGCACGCAGACGCGTGGGCAAGGCAGACAGGACGGTCATGCCCAGGGGATGATGGTAATAGTCGCTGCAAAACTGTAACAGGGTGAGTAACTCCTGCGGCAATGGCGGCACGTCGTCCAGCACTTGCGTCACCGGTTTGATGCGCGCAGCAGATAGATTGCTCTGTTCCACGCATTCCATCACCACACCCAGCACTTGTTTGCGACCGAAAGGAACGAGCACGCGCTGACCGGGAATTACCTCGGTGTTTTTATCGACTACGTAGTCGAAGAGTGTTGACAAAGGCACGTCCAGCGCGACGCGAATGATGGGCATGTTAAGAAAATTCTCTCTGGTTATTTCTGTGAAGTTTAGCTAATTAGCTTGAGCCGTATAGGTATTTCCCCTTATGCACATATCCTGTGGATAACTGTGTGGGCAAGTACCCGATAAGCATCCTAACTCCTAATTGTATATACGGTTTTTTTCTGTTGCCCAAATTCTGTTCAGGCGCATAGCACATTAAAATACAATAAGTTACGCAATAAGCACAACAGGCCACGGGTTTTTACATCCGTGGCCTGCTTCAAGAAAAACCAGCTGTTTATAAGATTTTGTGCTGAGCTTGATTCTTAATGATATTTCTTGCTCAGCTCATGCACCGCTGCCACCAGCGCGGCAGCATTATCCGGGTTGGTGAACTGCGAAATTCCGTGTCCGAGGTTGAACACATGGCCACTGCCGTAACCGTAGCTGGTCAGGATCTTTTCCACCTCGGTGTGGATGACTTCCGGTGTCGCAAACAGGATGGTCGGATCGAGATTGCCCTGTAGCGCAACCTTGTGACCGACCTTCTGCCGCGCCACGCCGATGTCCATGGTCCAATCCAGTCCGACCGCGTCGCAGCCGATATCGGCAATGCTCTCGATCCACAGCCCGCCACCCTTGGTGAACACGATGCTGGGGATCTTGATGCCATCTTTTTCGCGCTTGAGGCCTTGCACGATGCGTTGCATGTAGGGCAGGGAGAATTCGTGGTATGCACCATGCGACAGAGCACCGCCCCAAGAGTCGAAAATCATCACGGCTTGTGCGCCGGCTTCGATCTGCGCATTGAGGTATTGCGTCACCGCATCGGCAGTCACGCTGAGAATGTGGTGCATGAGCTTGGGCTCTTTGTACATCAAGGTTTTCACCTTGGCGTAATCGCTGCTGCTGCCGCCTTCGACCATGTAGCAGGACAGAGTCCACGGGCTGCCGGAGAAACCGATCAGCGGCACGCTGCCATCCAGTGCTTTGCGGATTTGCGATACGGCGTCGGTCACATATTTCAGGTCCGTGCCGATATCCGGTACGTGCAGCGCCTTGATGGCAGCTTCGGAGGTCAGCGGACGTTCGAACTTGGGGCCTTCACCTTCGGAAAAATACAGGCCCAGCCCCATCGCGTCGGGCACAGTCAAAATGTCGGAGAACAGGATGGCCGCATCCAGCGGGAAGCGCTCCAGCGGCTGCAAGGTGACTTCCGTCGCCATGTCCGGGCTCTTGCACAGATTGAGGAAGCTGCCTGCACGTTTGCGTGTGGCACAGTACTCGGGCAAATAGCGGCCGGCCTGACGCATCATCCACAGCGGTGTATAGTCCGTCGGCTCACGCAACAGGGCGCGCAAGAAGGTGTCGTTCTTTACTTTGAAGTTCATGCTGTTCTCTTTTAATTATATTTTCTGAAACTATCGGCCGGCCCAGCATAATCCCGGCATCTCTCCCGCTCGGTGTCTGGGCTGCAACGGAACGCGGGATTATACAATAGGCCTGCCGCCCGTCATACCCACGCCAAAGCAGGGGATGGGACAACACTGACTGGGCTTTGACGTTCAACTGCCTTAAGGCAATCCTTGCAGGGTTGAATTCCGGATGGTGAGACTCTTGCAGTTGGTTCCGACCGCATCGCCAGCATTCGTGGTCGATCCTGTCGCTGTAACGGTCCAGTGGCCTCCGGTATTGCCGGTCATAACGGTATCGATAATGGAGAGCGTTCCCTGCATGTTGTTACTGGTAAAGAACAGGCCGCCCCCATATGCCTTGGTGCCTGCACTGTTGTTCACAATCGTGTCGCCGCAAAGCAATACGTTGACCGAATTGCCGTCGCTGTAGATCGCTCCGCCGTTGCCGCCTGAACCAATTTCGTTCTGCCCATTGTTGATGACAGAGCATTGCTTAGGATCATTGTTGTTCGCTCCATTGCCAACAGCTTTGTTCTGGCTGAACTGGCTGTTGTAAATGCGCAAATCTGCAAATAGCCCGCCCACTGCCCCGGCATTGCTCGCAGAGTTATTGGTGAAGGTGCTCCCCACAATCACGACTCCGTGTTTGCTGCCCACCACATAAATTGCGCCGCCACCCGTGTCCGGTCCCAGTGGGGCACCCTGGTTGCCGGTGAAAGTTGAATCGATAACGGACAGGTTGCCGTCCCGCATATAGAGTGCGCCGCCTTCGCCATCATTCCAGCCTTGGGAACAAGGTAAAGGTGCGACTGGAATCGCCGCTGTCGGTGTCGTTTTGCCGTTGATCAGGGAGATGTGTTGCAGGGTCAACCGGTGTTCGTTCCATTGAAAGTTGGCGCTATCAAAACTCATGATGCGATACAGGCTCTGGCCGTCGAGCGTCACCTTCTGCCCGCCATCGATGACGGTGTCATGGTCAATCGGAATATTCAGGGTCGCCGCCACCGGTATGGTCACCGGGCCGGTACCGCAATTGAATGTAATGATTCCGCCTTTCGCAACAGCGCTGCTGAGTTGTGCGTAAGTACAACTCGCCGCCGTGCCGGTTCCCACCACGGTTGTCGGTTTCGAGGTGTTGGCTGGCAAACCTACCGCAGGAATGTCACATGTGACAGGGGTGTCTTGTGTGCCCGCGCCTCCTCCGCAACTCAGCAATAGTGTCGCGCTCGCGATCAGCACGGCATTCTTCGGAATGTTAGTCAGTTTAATACCGGGAGCCCGGTCAGTCTTCGTTGCTATCCGCCGGGCAATGAGTCGTCTGTTCATTCATTTTGCTCCTGCATTGCAGTCACCCTGGAGAGGACCACTGAAATCGGATCTGCTGAGTGACAAGGATGCTGCACATACTAACTGGGTACGACAGCATGAGATCGTTTGAGAAGGATGGAAGGATAACCACCCGACAAAAGGCAGTGCTGCCCGTCAGATGATTATCCCAGCAGGAAAAGGATTGCTGCTTAGCGTGGAAGTACCGAACTGCCCATCAGGAACTCGTCCACAGCACGCGCCGCTTGTCGGCCCTCGCGAATGGCCCACACCACCAGCGATTGGCCGCGACGCATATCGCCCGCAGCAAATACTTTGTCCACATTGGTGCGGTAGTGGTTGGTATCCGCCTTGATGTCTCCGCGCGCATTCTTTTCCACGCCGAAGGCATCGAGAACCTGCTGCACCGGGCTGACGAAGCCCATCGCGAGGAACACGAAGTCGGCCTTGAGTTCGAACTCGCTGCCCGGAACTTCGACCATCTTGCCGTCCTTGAACTCGACGCGCACAGCCTTGATCGCCTTGAGCACACCGTTTTCGCCGACAAATTCCTTGGTCGCTATCGCCCAGTCCCGCTCGCAACCTTCTTCGTGCGAACTGGAAGTGCGCAGCTTGATCGGCCAGTTGGGCCAGGTCAGCGGACCGTTTTCATTTTCCGGCGGACGCGGCATGACTTCGATTTGTGTGATCGAGGCTGCGCCGTGACGATTCGACGTGCCCACGCAGTCGGAGCCGGTGTCGCCGCCGCCGATGACCACGACATGTTTGTCTGCAACGTTGATCGGATTCTTGCCTTCGCCCGCCACTTCCTTGTTCTGCGGGATCAGGAATTCCAGCGCGAAATACACGCCCTGCAACTCGCGCCCGGGTACCGGCAAGTCGCGCGGCTGTTCAGCACCGCCTGCCAGAATCACGGCATCGAATTCTTTCTGCAGTTCCTTCGGGCTGATTGTCTTCTTCGCATCGTTGACGATGCCTTTGCCGGGTGCGTCCTTGCCGACGAATGTATTGGTCTGGAACTTCACGCCTTCGGCAGCGAGCTGCGCCATACGCCAATCGATCAGGCGCTTGTCCAGCTTGAAGTCGGGAATGCCGAAGCGCAACAGACCGCCGATACGGCTGTTCTTTTCGAAGACGGTCACCGCATGACCCACGCGCGCCAGTTGCTGTGCAGCGGCCAGACCCGCGGGGCCGGAGCCGACCACGGCGACTTTCTTGCCGGTCTTGATCTTTGCCGGTTGCGGCACAACCCAGCCGTTTTCGCCACCCTTGTCGATGATGGCGTGTTCGATGGATTTGATGCCGACCGCATCGTTATTGATATTGAGCGTGCACGCCGCTTCGCATGGTGCGGGGCAAATGCGACCGGTCACTTCGGGGAAGTTGTTGGTGGAATGCAGCACTTCCAGCGCCTGTTTCCATTCGCCGCGATACACCAGGTCATTCCAGTCGGGAATGATGTTGTTGACCGGGCAGCCGGTGTTGCAGAACGGAATGCCGCAATCCATGCAACGGGCTCCCTGCTGCTTGGCGCCACCATCGGTGAGATGCGTGATGAACTCGTGGTAGTGCTTGACTCGTTGATCAGCCGGAGCGTAACTTTCATGAACGCGCATGAACTCCATGAACCCCGTTGGCTTGCCCATTATGCGGCCTCCTTCTTTTGCTGCGCCGCAATCTCAAGCAACGCCCGACGATATTCGGTCGGCATGACTTTCACGAACTTGGGCAGGTAGGCTGTCCAGTTATCCAGGATCTGCTTCGCGCGTGCACTGCCGGTGTAGCGCAGGTGCTTCTCGATTTTGCCGCGCAGGGCAGCTTCGTCGGCCCTGTTCAGCGGATTGAAATGCACGCGGCCGTGCGCTTCCACTTCGCCATCTTCTGCCGCCGCAGCTTCTTCAGGCACGGCTTCCAGTTTCACCATGGCCAGGTTGCAGCGTTGCGGGAAGGTGCCGTCTTCATCCAGCACGTACGCTACGCCGCCGGACATGCCCGCCGCAAAATTGCGGCCGGTCTGGCCCAGCACCACGACCATGCCGCCGGTCATGTATTCGCAACCGTGATCGCCCACACCTTCCACCACGGCGATGGCGCCGGAGTTGCGCACCGCGAAACGTTCGCCCGCCACGCCGCGGAAGAA
>CAYOJU010000105.1:6570-9223 GCA_964404355.1 uncultured Sideroxydans sp.
ACGCTGCGATTGACGTTGCGTATTGTCGTTTCGATCGTCACTACACGTTGTGCGTCCAGGGCTTCCTTGGCTTCCGCGATAAGGTCGTTGTCCAGTGCCTGGTCGAGGCCGTGATCCTGTTCTTCGGAATGGAAGCGCGCGACGCTCTTCGGCATGTCGGGTTGATGGAACACTCTGGAGAAATCCAGTCCCTTGGCCTTCCAGTGCGTGATGCCTGTGCGCATGTCGAGCAGGTCGCTGCGTCCGATCAGGTCCTCGAACTTGCAAATTCCCATTTGCGCCATCAGTTCGCGCACTTCTTCGGCAACGAAGAAGAAATAGTTCACCACGTGTTCCGGCTGGCCGGTGAATTTCTTGCGCAGCGTCGGGTCCTGTGTGGCCACGCCGACCGGGCAGGTATTAAGGTGGCATTTGCGCATCATGATGCAGCCTTCGACCACCAGCGGTGCGGTGGCAAAGCCGAATTCGTCCGCGCCCAGCAACGCGCCGATCAGCACGTCGCGACCGGTCTTCAACTGGCCGTCAACCTGCAAACCGATGCGACCGCGCAACTGGTTCAGTACCAGCGTCTGTTGCGCTTCGGCCAAGCCCAGTTCCCATGGTGTGCCCGCATGCTTCACGGAAGACAGCGGCGATGCACCGGTGCCGCCGTCATAGCCGGAGATCACGATATGATCGGCCTTGGCTTTGGACACGCCCGCAGCCACGGTACCGACACCGACTTCCGATACCAGCTTCACGGAAATGGAAGCAGCCGGATTGGAGTTCTTCAGGTCGTGGATGAGCTGGGCGAGGTCTTCAATGGAATAAATATCGTGGTGCGGAGGCGGCGAAATCAGGCCGACGCCGGGCACCGAGTGACGCAGCTTGCCGATGTATTCGGACACTTTGGTACCGGGCAACTGGCCGCCTTCGCCGGGCTTGGCGCCCTGCGCCATCTTGATCTGGATCTGGTCGGCACTGGTGAGGTACTCCGCCGTAACACCGAAACGGCCGGACGCAACCTGCTTGATGCGCGAACGCAACGAGTCGCCCGTCTTCATGGTGTGGTCTGCTTCGATGCGGTGTTTGCCGATAATGTCGGACAGCTTCTCGCCGCCGTGCAGTACTTTGAAACGGTTCGGATCTTCGCCGCCCTCGCCGGTGTTGGACTTGCCACCGATGCGGTTCATGGCAATGGCCAGTGTGGTATGCGCTTCGGTAGAGATCGATCCCAGCGACATGGCGCCGGTGGCGAAACGTTTGACGATTTCCTTTGCCGACTCGACTTCGGTCAGCGGGATTGGCGTTCCTGCCGGCTTGACCTCAAACAGGCCGCGCAGCGTCATCTGGCGCTGCGTCTGGTCGTTGATGAGCTTGGCGTATTCCTTGTAGGTCGCGTAATTGTTGGAGCGCGTCGAATGCTGCAGCTTGGCGATGGAATCAGGCGTCCAGGTGTGTTCTTCGCCGCGGATACGGTAGGCATATTCGCCGCCTGCATCCAGCATGTTCAGCAATACCGGATCGTTACCGAACGCGGCGGTGTGCGTGCGCACGGCTTCTTCCGCTACTTCGGTCAGGCCGATACCTTCGATCTGCGTTGCAGTGCCGGGGAAATATTTCTCGATGAATTCTCCGTTGAGCCCGATTGTTTCGAAGATCTGCGAACCGCAATACGATTGGTATGTGGAGATGCCCATCTTGGACATCACCTTGAGCAGGCCCTTGTTAATGGCCTTGATGAAGCGTTTCTGCGCTTCCTCTGCCGTCACGTTTGCAGGCAGTTCCAATCCGGCGAGACTGTCGTAAGCCAGCCACGGATACACTGCCTCTGCGCCGTAACCGGCGAGCAAGGCAACATGGTGCACTTCACGTGCGGAGCCCGTTTCAACCATCAGGCCGGTGCTGGTGCGCCGCCCTGCTTTCACAAGATGATGGTGCACTGCAGAAGTGGCCAGCAAGGCCGGGATGGGTACGCGCTTGTTCGATGTGGCACGGTCGGACAGGATGAGCACGTTGAACCCGCCTGTTACTGCCTTGTCGGCAGCCGTACACAGTGCCCTGATGGCGGCCTCGCAGCCAGCCGCACCGTTCTTCGCCGGATAGGTAATATCCAGCACTTTGGATTTGTATTTGCCCTTGGTGAGCTTGTCGATGCTGTGCAGTTTGGCTGCATCTTCAGGCGACAACACAGGCTGCTCCACTTGCAGGCGCGGGGCCGGTTTTGTTTCTTCGACGCCGAGCAGATTAGGCTTGGAACCGATGAAGGAAGTCAGCGACATCACAATTTCTTCGCGGATCGGGTCGATCGGCGGATTGGTCACTTGCGCAAACAGTTGCTTGAAATAGTTGTAAAGAACTTTGCTCTTGTTTGACAGCACCGGCAGTGCGGCGTCGTTGCCCATGGAGCCGACTGCTTCCTGGCCCGAAACCGCCATCGGCAGCATGATGAACTTGAGGTCTTCCTGCGTGTAGCCGAAGGCTTGCTGTGCATCCAGCAGGCTGGCGTGCGCTTCGTTCTGCATTTTGCCCTTTGGCAGGTCATCAAGGATGATGCGTGACTGTTCGATCCACTTGCGGTAAGGTTTTGTGGTAGCGAGCTTGTGTTTCAATTCGGCATCGCCGACGATGCGTCCGGCTTCCATGTCGATAAGGAACATCTTGCCCGGTTGCA
>CAYOJU010000106.1:0-9121 GCA_964404355.1 uncultured Sideroxydans sp.
GCGACGCACGTTCCACCGTGGTGCTGATGCAGGAGAACTATTTCGAGCGCAAGGATGTTTACATCATCGGTGCGTCCTGCGAAGGAACTGGTGTCGTGGATGAGCGCAAGCTCGCCAGGAAAGGAATCGTCGCGACCAATTCCGCGTTCGACGGGGATGACTTCGTGTTCACCACCGCGCAGGGAGAGCAACGCATTCCCGCGCGCGAAGTGATGGCGGATCGCTGCCTGGAATGCCGCGAACCTTTCCCCAAGGAACACAACATTGCGCTCGGCGAAAACAAGACCGGACGCCAACTGGAAGCGCCGTTCACCGCGCTCAAACGCTTTGAAGAGCTGGATCCGGCCGCGCGCTGGGAATTCTGGGATCGTCAGTTCGAACGTTGCATCCGTTGTTTCGCCTGCCGCTCGGTGTGCCCGATGTGCTATTGCGACGAATGCGTGGTGGACAGCACCAGCTTCCCGGTCACCGGGCAGACCACTGCAGAAGAAAAAGCCAATCGAGTGCGCTGGGTCGAGCGCTCGGCCACGCGTGCCGAGAACATGACTTACCACATGACGCGCGTGCTGCACCTTGCCGGACGCTGTGTGGACTGCAACGAGTGCGAGCGTGTGTGCCCGGTCAATATCCCGTTGCGCCTGCTCAACAACAAGATGGAACGCGAGGCCCGCGAACAATTCGGCTACGAGCCGGGCGCAAGCATTGGGGGGCCGTCGCTGACTGCCTCATTCCTCGACACCGACCCAGGCAAATTCATCAGGTAATCATGGAAAAGATTTTAGCTAAAAACAAATTGGACGAATGGGTCGCCGCACTGAGCGACTACCAGGTTTCCGCGCCAATCATGGAAGACGACATCTGGTCGTACAAGCCCGTCAAAGGCACAGCCCAGCTTGACCACAGCAACACCGTGCAGCCGCCCAAAGGATTTTCCTTTCCGCAGCGCGAAGTGTTCTTCTCGTTCGAGCAGATCAAGGGCGAACCTCCGCGGCTGACGCCCGTACAGCCGAAAGCGCAGCGCCATGCGGTGTTCGGCGTGCGTCCGTGCGACGGCGCCGGTGCGGTGCGCATGGACACGGTGTTCAACGACCAATTCCAGGATAACTTCTATCAGGCGCGGCGCAGCAACGTGGCCTATGTCGGATTGGCTTGCAACAAACCACAGGGCGTCAACTGTTTCTGCCAATCGGTGGGCGGTTCGCCGGTGTCTTCTGCGGGTATGGACGTGCTGATGACCGACCTGGGTGATCGCTACTTTGTTGCCGCGGTCACCGACACCGGCAAGGCGCTAATGACGGCCGGCGGCAAGCTGTTCAGCGAAGCGAGTGCTGACGATCAGAAAAAGCTGAAACAGACTCATGCGGATGCACTCGCCCAGCCGCAGCGCGCAATCAAGAATCTTGATGCGGTCCCGGCCAAGCTGAAGGCGAGTTTCAATTCGCCCATGTGGGAAGAATTGGCTCGCGCCTGCATCGGTTGCGGCGCCTGTACGTTCCTGTGCCCGACCTGCCATTGCTTCGACATCAACGACGAAAATACCAGTGCATCGCCGTTGCGCGGCAATCGAGTGCGCACCTGGGACAATTGCCAGTTCCCGGATTTCACCATGCATACCTCCGGCCACAACCCGCGCGAAAACCAGGGTGCCCGCTTGCGCCAGCGTGTGAGTCACAAATTCCAGTATTTCCACGAGAACTTCGGCATGCCGCAATGCACTGGTTGCGGTCGCTGCATCACGGAATGCTCGGTCGGAGTCGATATCGTCAATGTCGTCAATAAGGTCACCGAACATGTCGGATAACATTTACCTTCCAGAGCTGGCCCGCATCACGCATATCAAGGAAGAGATAGGCGGCGAACGTGCCATCAAGACTTTCCGCGTGGAGCCGGTCGACGGCGACACCTTCGAGCACGACTGCGGCCAGTGCGCCATGCTGTCGCTGTTCGGTCGCGGCGAAATGATGATCTCCATTGCATCGTCCCCGCTGATCAAGGAATACAAGCAGTTCAGCATCATGCGTGTCGGACGGGTCAGTGCCGCGTTCCATGAGCTGGAAGTGGGCGAGGTAGTCGGCATACGCGGCCCCTATGGCAACAGCTTCCCGCTGGACGACTGGCGCGGCAAGAATCTGGTGTTCATCGGCGGCGGTGTCGGTCTGGCACCGATCTGGCCGGTGATCACCACCGCACTTGCACAGCGCGCCAACTTCAAGAATATCTCCGTGTTTTACGGCGCACGTTCCCCCAGCGACCTCATGTACAAGGCCGATCTGGAAAGGATGCGCAGCGAAGCGGATATCCAGCTTTCCGTCGACAAGACCGAGCCGGGCTGGAAGGGGTTCTGCGGTTTCGTGCCGGCCAATGTGCTGGACAAGAAGCCCTCGCCGGATAACACCATTGCGATCACCTGCGGTCCTCCGATCATGATCAAGTTCGTGATCCAGAACCTGAGCAAACTCGGATTCAAGGACGAGCAGATCTATACGACGATTGAGAACAAAATGAAATGCGGCCTGGGCAAATGCGGCCGCTGCAACGTCGGCAAGGATTACGTTTGTACCAAGGGGCCGGTTTATTCCTGGGCCGCGTTGAAGGAACTGCCGGAAGAATATTAATTAGCCAAAACGAAAACCAGACCTGCGCGCAAGTTTTGAGTCCGGAACCGACCGCAAGGGTTCTATAAACACGTGTGTTTTACCCCAGTAAATCTGTGGGTTTTTCGGTGCGGCAAACAGGATTGAAGCGACCGGTTTGAGGGCAAACCAGACGTGGTCGCAATAGAACAGAATTTGAATAAATCAAACAGTATGTGAATTAAAAAGGGAAGAGTGGACTATGAATATCAGTGGAATGCTACACGGTGCGCCGTTGCTCAAGATCGTTGATTTTCCGACCTCGGAAGTGCTCGGGCCGGAAGCCAGCGAACATGAGATACACAACCTGATCGAGAAGTGCGGTTCGGTTTTCGTCAAACCTATCTTCAAAGGCGGAGTGGGCAAGAAAGGCAAGTCCGGTTTGCTTGGACGTGCCAAGGATCTTAAGACTGCGCTGGCTGAAAAAGAGCGTCTGTATTTCGCCGAGCATCGCTCAGGCAATGCCATGTACAAATCGCGCGGTGTCACCTTCGAGGGTGCCGTGCCTGCAGAGCACGAGATCTATTTCTCCATCACCGACTCGACCCGCTACCGCGCTCCGGTTATGACGCTCACACATCACGGCGGCATGGATATTGAGGAACTGGACAAGTCCCAGATCATCGAGGTGCCGTTCGATCCGCTGACCGGCCTTAAATCCTTCGTTATCTCCAACGCGCTGTCCGATTTGGGAGCGCCGAAAGAAATTGTTTCCCCGCTGGTGCAACATTTGCCCAAGCTGTGGGAATTGTTCCATCACTACGGCATGTCCACGCTGGAACTCAACCCGATCCGCATGATGGAAGGCCGCAACGGTTCGCTGATTCCGGTGGCCTGCGACTTCAAGTGCGGCTTCGACCGCGACGATCCGCGTGTGAGCCGCCTGAACCTGCCGCTCGATCTTTTCGTTACCGAAGCCAACGACTTCGAACAGGAGATCAACGAGCTACGCACCTACCAGGGGCAGAGCGACGTGTACGTGATCAACGAGAAGGGCACCATTCTGGCGCCTACTTTCGGCGGCGGCGCGAACTCGCTGGTCACCGAAGTGCTGGGCAACGACGCCATCATCTCCTCCGACTTCGGCGGCAATCCGCCGTACGAAAAGATGTACGACGTGATGCGCATATGTCTGAAGTATTACCTCAAGCAATCGAATGTGCTGTTCGTGATCGGCGGCAAGGCCAACAACACTGACATCTTCGTGACATTCCGTGCGATGGCCGATGCATTGCGCGACTACTACAGCGAACACGGTCCAACACCATTGTATGTGGTGATCGGTCGCGGTGGTCCGCAAGTGATCCGCGGCATGGGCGTGTTCAAGGACGTGCTCGATTCGCTGCGTATTCCCTACCGCATATTCGGCTTCGATTCCGCGATGACCGACGTGGTGAACTACGCCCAGGAAGCAAATCGCTGGATGAAGGAAGGCGGACGTGCGGAAGTGGCGAAGGTGCTGGGTCTGCCCCCGGACGCATAAGCAGCTCGTAGCGTGTAGCTGGTAGCCGGTAGCCAACCCGGTATTGCTACCCGCTACAGGCTACCAGCCACAAGCTAAAAAAAGAATTTAATGAATTAAGTAAAGGTGACAAGCTATGAGAAAGCCTGGTATCGAGAAATTTAAATATTACGTGGGCGTCAAGTCGTTGGCCGATATCGCGACCAAAGATGACCGCATCTGTGTGCTGAACATTACCGGTAACGAGTCGCGTTCCGTGACCCCGGTCAGCCACGCCTATTCCGGCGGCAACATCGTGTTTGGCACTTCGCCGGGCCGCCGCGGGCAGTTCGTCGAAACGCCGGCCGGCAACATTCCCGTGTACAACAACGTGCGCGAGGGCATGGAAGCCGGGCACAAGTTCAACGTCGGCGTGGTCTATCTGCCGCCGTCAGCCGTGCGCGACGGCGTGGCCGAGCTCATCCGCATCAATCCCGATGTCGAGAAGGTCATCATCCTCACCGAGAAGACTTCCGTGCACGATGCGCGCGAAATACGCGCACTCGGCCAGCAGCGCGGCGTGGATATTTTCGGCGCCAACTGTCTGGGCGTGGCTGATTCATGGAACCATGTGCGCATCGGCGGCGCACTGGGCGGCGATAAACCCGAGGAAAGCCTGCGCAAGGGTTCGATAGCGGTGTATTCCAACTCCGGCAACTTCACCACCACGATTGCGAATTACCTCGCGATCGGCGGCTGGGGCACTACCACGCTGATCTCCAGTGGCAAGGACGTGTACATCCATTTTGCCGTGCCGGAATTCGCCAATGCCATGTCCAACGACTCGCGTACCAAGGCAGCAGTGCTGTACTCGGAGCCGGGTGGTTACTACGAAGAGGCGGTCGAGTTCGACAAGCCGGTGGTTGCCTGTGTGGTTGGTCGCTGGAAAGCGAACCTGACTCGCGCGGTGGGCCATGCCGGTGCCATCGCCGGATCAGGCGACGACGCACGCGCCAAGGAAGGCTGGTTTATGCAGAAGTTCGGCGTGAAGGATATTTTCACTCCCGAAAATCCCGTATGTTCAAAGAAGGGCGCAGTGGTTACCAACATCGCTCATATCCCGCTGGCGCTGACTGCGGTGATGAAGCTGAACGGTGTGGAGAAGGACTTCCCGCCGGAAGGTAACCTGGAATTGAAACCATGGTTCGGCGATGCCCAAGGCATCAAGCTGCCGTCTTCGCTAGATATCCCGGTGATCACAGCCCTGTCTCCCTATGACGTGCAGATTGCCGAACTGATGAAGAACGTTGGCGCGATTTTCCCGCGCCAGTCCTTGAAAGATTGTTCCGGCAGTTCGGTCATGGATTCCAAGACCCAGGTCACCAAGGTCAACGGCATTTCCATCCTCGACTGTTCCAAACAGCCGCTGGAATCCAACCTGTGCCTGGCCGTGACGCGCGAACTTAACGATGAAAACGACAACGCGTTGTTCAACCTCGCCGTTGCTGCGCACGTCAACCTGCATAATGACGCCATGCTGGCCGCCGCCGAAGCTTCGCGCGAAGCGGGTAACGCACCCAACACCGCGATCACGGCAGCAGTCGCGCTGCTCGGGCCGAAGCGGGTGGATGCCGCACGTACAGCCGCCGACTCCCTGACGGAAATATTCGCCCACTCCGGTTTGCTGACAGGTGACGATGAGCAGGCCAAGGTCAATCCAGCAACCGCGACCGTCGAGCAGCTCGCCACACTGGTTGGTTCTGCGCCCGATGCCAAGGCCGAAGCCATGCTCAAGGCGTTTGACAAACGCGGTGCGAAGTCGGTATTTGTAAAATATTTGCGCTCGCTCAAAGGCCATCCTACGTCCGACGCCGTGCTGGCAGCACTGACCACCACCATCGCGTGGGAACCGCTGATGCGCAAGCGCATTTCCAAGTTGACTGTGCGCAATTTTCCCTGGTATGCCAAGACGTTCGGCGCCATCGTCGGCGCCTCCACCGAAAGCAAGCATCACGCGGCTGACAGCTTCTGCGGCGTAAGCAACCAGGAGATTCTGGATTCCTGGACCATCACGCAACTGGCCTACATCTCGTTACTGGGCGAGCGTCCGACTGCAGCCAGCCTGTTCCCGTTGCAGGTAATTCTCGGCCTCATCATCTCGAACGGCGTGGGTACCATCTCGGCGCAAGGCTGCAAGGGCGCGGTTTCCGCCGACGGTCCGGAGTCGCCGGAGCGCGTGCAGATCAACAAGGGCATGATCGGTTTCCTCACTCACACCGGTTTCGCCCACGGCGGCAACGGCTACGAAGGTATTCAATTCCTGATTGAGAACTTCAAGGACACGAAACTGGCCGATGCGGGCAACCCCAATCACGGCATCGACCTGAAGAAGATCACCACCGACTTTGCCTTGGCCTTCAACAAGGAAAAGAAAACCAGCAAGGCGCTGGGTACCGGTGTGCGTAATATCCCGGGCGTGAACCACCCCGTGTTCAAGGGCCACCCGGTCAACACCGATCCGCGCGAAGTCTATATCTCCGAGTTGTTCGCCGAGCGCGGCGAGAAAAACGTGTTCCACGATTTCTACAAGACGCTGGTGCAGTCGCTGTATGACAACGGCGTGACTGCCAACGTGTTCTGCGTGAACATCGATGCGGTGATCGCCGCTTCGCTGCTGAAGCTGTTGTGGCCGCGCTATCGCAATGGCCAGTTCAGCGAGAACCTGATGGAAATGGCGGCCTTCACCGCGTTCCTGTTCGGCCGTATGGCGGGATGCGCGGGAGAGATCGACGACCACATCAATCGTGGTCGCAACATGGATACGCGGACGCCTGCTTCGCAGTGCAACCACGTTTCTTGAAGGAATTTTTTGCAAATCCATGAAAGCCGCAACCGGCAAGCCATAGGCACGTACGGTAAGCAGGCAAGTTCATGGAGTCGCAAATCTCGAAGGATCAGGTTCGGATTGCATCTCGATTTAAGCCTGACTTCTTTCATTTGCGCTGACTTCGCGATGCAATAGTGTGTCGCAGGAGTCGAGCGAGTTTATCGATGCGCTGGTTAATTCAAATACAAAACTTTCGAGGACCGTCATGACAACTCTCAACGTCGCACAAAAAATCCTCCTGGCCAATGCGGCCGGAGGCTTGAAACAACTCCCCGAGCCTGGGCAACCGCTGGAAATCCAGTTCACCCATACTCTTTATCAGGACGCCACCGGCACCGCGGCCGCGCTGGCTTTCGAGAAGATGGGCGTGGATCGCGTGAAGACGACTTCCGTCATTGTGGTGGACCACAAGACGCTGCAAGTCGGCTACATCGACAGCGATGACCATCGCTACCTGGAAAGTTTCAGCAAGAAATTCGGCTGCTATTTCTCGCGCTGCGGCAACGGCATCTGTCATAGCGTGTTCCTGCAGGATTTTGCGGTACCCGGCAAATCGGTGATCGGTTCCGACTCCCACACCACCAATGCGGGCGGCATGGGCATGCTGGCCATGGGGGCGGGCGGCACCGATGTGAGTTTCGCCATGGCGGGCACCTCGTACAAGATCGAGATGCCGCAAGTGGTGCAAGTGAACCTCACCGGCACACTGCATGCGGGCGTGCTGGCCAAGGACGTGATCCTGAACGTACTCAAGGTCATCGGCATCAAGGGCAACAAGGGCATTTGCCTTGAGTACACAGGTCCCGGTCTGAAGAGCCTGAACGTTTCCGACCGCGCCACCATCTGCAATATGGGCACCGAAGGCGGCGTCGCTTTCTCCATCTTCCCGTCGGACGAAATCACCAAGGCTTACCTTGATGGCCGCAAGCGCAGCAAGGACTATCAGCCGCTGGTCGCTGATGCGGGTGCCACTTATTCGCGTACGGTCGAGATCGACCTGTCGTCATTGCAACCCACCATCGCGCTGTATCCGCGCCTGAAATCCATGGATACGGTCAAGGCGCATGCGGGAACGCCTATCGACGCCGTATTCATTGGCAGCTGCACCAACGCCAACTACGAAAATCTGGCGCGCGTCGGTGAAATCCTGCGTGGCAAGAAAGTCAAAGTGGACACCGCCATTGCACCGGGCTCGCAAGCCATTGCTCGCCAACTGGCGGCAGCCGGTTACCTGGAAATTTTCTACGCCGCCGGTGTGCGTGTCATGGAAAATGCCTGTTCCGCCTGTATCGGTCAGGGCTTCAGCCCGGCCAGCAAAGGCGTGATGCTGTCCACCGCCAACCGCAACTTTGAAGGTCGCTCCGGCACCGAGACCGCTGCGGTGCACCTGGTCAGCCCGGCGACCGCCGCCGCCAGTGCCGTGATGGGTTGCATCACCGATCCGCGCGACTTGCTTGGCAACAATGCCGAACTCACTATCAAGCTGGTTCCGCCTGTCGTCGACATGGATTCCTATGTTGCGCCGTTGTCGCTTGCGGAAGCGGCCAAGGTGCAGATGGTTTACGGCCCGGACATCGCGCCGCTGCCGACGCTGGATCCTTTGCCCTCCAAACTGTCGGGCGAAATCCTGCTCAAGCTGGGTAACGAGATCACTACAGACCACATCCAGCCTGCGGGCAAGTATCTGTCGCTGCGTTCCAACGCGGATGAGTACGCAAAGCAGGCGACCTTTGTGCAAGTGGACAAGACTTTCAGCGGCAGGGCAGCGGCAGTGCGCGATGCCGGCAAGCACGGCTTCATCGTGGCGGGCGACGGGTACGGCATGGGCAGTTCGCGCGAACATGCCGGTCTGTGCCCGCGAATACTGGGTGTGCGCGCCATTGTGGCCAAGGGTTTCGAGCGTATTCATCTCGCAAACCTTGCCAACTTCGGTATCCTCGGGCTAACCTTCGAGAATCCGGCGGATCTGGATCGTGTGCAGCAGGGTGCCGAGGTATCGCTCGACATGGAAAGCCTGGACAGCGGCAAGCTCAAGTTGGTAGTCAAAGGGGATGGCGATATCCCGCTCAAGCTTGCACAGGGCAAGGAAGACATTCCCATGATCCGCGCGGGCGGTGCGCTGTCGCTATTTGCCAGCCAACAGGCGGCGTGAACTTAAAT
>CAYOJU010000107.1:0-9104 GCA_964404355.1 uncultured Sideroxydans sp.
CGCTTCTCCAGTCGCGCGCGGCCGCCGATGTCCGGCAGGTCGATCATGAAACAGCATTCGATGATCTTGCCGCCCATCTTTTCGATGAGGATGACGGCGGCTTCTGCCGTGCCGCCGGTGGCGATGAGGTCATCCACCAGCAGCACCTTTTCGCCCTTGGAGATGGCGTCAGTGTGAATCTCGATGCGGTCGGTGCCGTATTCGAGTTCGTAGTCGTGGCCGATGGTTTCGGCGGGCAGTTTGCCTTTTTTGCGGATGGGCACGAAGCCGACGCCGAGCGCGTAGGCCAGCGGTGTGCCGATGATGAAGCCGCGCGATTCGATGCCGGCGATCTTGTCTATCTTCACGTCCTTGTAGCGGCGCACCAGTTCGTCGATAGTGGCGCGCAGGCCGATGGGGTCTTTAAGCACCGTGGTGATGTCGCGGAACATGATGCCCTGTTTGGGGTAATGGGGGACGGTGCGGACTCGGGATTTGATGGGCATTACGGTTTCCTGTTTATTAATCCGTTCGTCCTGAGCTTGTCGAAGGATGAACGACGTGAATTCAATGACCGTTCATAGTTCGACAAGCTCACCACGAACGGAGTCTTTATTTCCTAACTACGTTTCTTGTACTCCACGAACTTCGATTTCACTTCATGCATCTGCTGCGGTGTCAGTATCTGCGGTTCGCCCGCTTGCAGCGTGCGCCAGTAGATCTCGCACAGGTATTCGACTTCCTGCGCGACAGACAGCGCATCGTCCAGGTCCTTGCCCAGCGCGATCATGCCGTGGTTACCCAGCAGGCAGGCCTTGCGGTCGCGCAAGGCTTCCAGCGCGTGGTCGGAAAGCGCTTGTTCGCCGAACAGGCTGTAAGGCGTGCAGCGGATGGTGTCGCCACCGGCCATGGCGATCATGTAATGCACGGGCGGCACGTCCTTGCGCAAACAGGCGATGGTGGTGGCGAAGGTGGAATGCATGTGCAGCACCGCTGCGATCTCGGGACGGGCTTTGAGAATGTCGCGGTGGATGCGCCATTCGCTGGAGGGTCGGCTACCTTGCAGCACCTTGCCTTCCAGGTCCATGCGCACCATGCATTCCGTATTCATCTCGGATACGGGTATTGCCGATGGCGTGATGAGCATGCCGTCGGCATAGCGCACGGAGGCATTGCCTGCGGTGCCGCGGTTGAGGCCGAGTTCGACCATGCGGCAGGAGGTGTCGAGCAGGTGTTGGCGTAATGTTTGTTCGGTCATCTCTAATTATGCCGTTCGCCCTGAGCCTGTCGAAGGGCATTCTGTTGGTTGTCCGTCCATGGTTCGACAAGCTCACCACGAACGGAAATTAAATGCGTTGTCGCTCCAAAACTTTAGAGCACACGCCCCGCTATGGCCTGCAGCTTCTTCTTCATTTCCGCGTCACGCGCCTCTGGCGCTGTAATAAGCGCATATTGCAGCACAGTGCGGCAGCCGCAATCGCAGGCTTTGGCATCCGTTCCAACATAAGGCACAAGATGCTTCACCAGCGTCTTGGCCTTGTCGGCGTTGGCCAGCAACACCTTGATGATCTGTTCCACGGTCACGTCGTCGTGATCGGGATGCCAGCAGTCGTAGTCAGTGACCATGGCGACGGTGGCGTAGCAGAGTTCGGCTTCGCGGGCGAGTTTGGCTTCGGGCATGTTGGTCATGCCGATCACGTCGCAGCCCCAGCTGCGGTACAGCTCGGATTCGGCAAGGCTGGAAAACTGCGGGCCTTCCATGACCAGGTAAGTGCCACCGCGCAGCGCGCTGATGCCCGCCTCTTTCGCGGCCAGCTCAATATGGTCGCCCAGACGTTTGCACACCGGATGCGCCATGGAGACGTGCGCCACGAGGCCGGTGCCGAAGAAAGATTTGTTGCGGGCAAAAGTGCGGTCGATGAATTGGTCGACAATCACGAAGGTGCCGGGAGGCAGGTGTTCGCGCAAGGAACCGACGGCACTGACCGAAATGACATCCGTCACTCCTACCCGTTTAAGCACATCGATGTTGGCGCGGAAGTTGATCTCGGATGGAGGAATCTTGTGGCCACGGCCGTGGCGCGGCAGGAAAGCCAGTTTCACGCCGTTGAGTTCGCCGAACAACAATTCGTCCGACGGCTCACCGAAAGGCGATTCGACCTTCTCCCAGCGCTTGTTTTCCAGCCCGGCGATGTCATAAACGCCGCTGCCCCCGATGATGCCGATGCTTGCCTGACTCATGTTCTTTCCTGCTTTTAAAATGAGGTGCGATTGAAACAGGAAACCATGAATAGCTCAAGGTCAAGATGGACAAGGAAGGCGCTCGGGCGTATCTTTTGGCCTATTCATCCTTCAGAGTTATTTCCCCATGTCCCAAGCAGAAAATCACGCCGACCTCCAGATCGTCGGCATGCGTTGTGCATCTTGTTCCGGCCGCCTGGAAAAGGCATTGAATCAATTACCTGACGTCACTGCCGTGGTGAACCTGGCCACAGAAAAAGCCAGCGTGACCTTTGATCCCGCGCGCACCAATGTGGAAGCGCTGATCAAAGCAGTGCGCGATACCGGCTTCGACGCGCATGTGACGCGCGATTTCGCCTCTGAAAAAGCAGACCGCCTCAAGGCCTATAAGCTGGAACAACTGCGCTTCTTCATCGCAGTGTTACTCATCGCGCCCATGGTTGTGTCCATGCTGCTGATGCTGTTTGAAGTGCATCTGCCCATCCCGATCTGGCTGCAATGGCTATTGGCAACGCCGGTGCAATTCTGGATCGGCGCGCGTTTCTATCGCGGCGCCTGGGCCAGCCTGAAGCACAAGAGCGGCAACATGGACTTGCTGGTGGCGCTGGGAACCAGTGCGGCCTATTTCCTGAGCGTTGCCATCGTCGTCTTCGACATACACCAGCCGGTGTATTTCGAATCCAGCGCTGTACTCATCACGCTGGTACTGATGGGCAAGCTGCTGGAAATGGGCGCCAAGGCCAAGGCGTCGAGCGCCATCGAGAAGTTGATCGAGTTGCAGCCCAAGATCGCGCATGTGGAACGCGACGGCCAGGTGCTGGATGTCTCGGCCGGTTCGTTGCGCCCGGATGACATCTTCATCGTGCGCCCCGGCGAAAACGTGCCGGTAGACGGCGTGGTACTGGAAGGCACCTCATCGCTGGACGAAAGCATGCTCACCGGCGAAAGCATGCCGCAAACCAAGAATGCAGGCGACAAGGTTTATACCGCCACCAATAACCAGCAGGGCATGATCAAGTGCCGCGCAACTGCCGTCGGCAGCCATACGCAACTGGCTGCGGTGGTGCACATGGTGGAACAGGCGCAGGGCTCGAAAGCGCCCATCCAGCGCCTGGCCGACAAGATTTCCGGCATCTTCGTGCCTATCGTACTGGTGCTCGCCGTCATCACCTTTCTCGTCTGGCTGCAGATCGAGAAGGATTTTGCCTATGCCATCATCACCGCAGTGTCGGTGCTGGTGATCGCCTGTCCGTGCGCCTTGGGTCTGGCAACACCGATTACCGTCGTCGTCGCCAGCGGCCTGGCGGCACGCGAAGGAATACTGGTCAAGGATGCGGCGGCGCTGGAACGCGCACAAAAACTTTCCGTGCTGGTGCTGGACAAGACTGGCACGCTGACCGAGGGCAAACCCGCCCTCACCGACTTGCGCCCGAGTGCGACCAGCAGCGTCGGCGACCTCTCGCGTATTGCGGCCAGCCTGGCGCAGCATTCCACGCATCCGCTCTCTGTCGCCATCATGGATTACGTGCAGGCGCATGCCACGATGCCGCTGGCAATCACCGGTTTCGATGAAGCAGCGGGCAGCGGCTTGCGCGCCAATATCGATGGCGTCGCCTATCTGCTGGGTTCGCCCGCCTTTATCGCCAAGCAAGGCGTTGCGCTGGATGACGCATCGATACAAGGCTTGCAGAAACAGGGCAAGACAGTGGTTGCCGTCGCGCGCGAACAAGTGCTGCTCGGCTACATCGCCTTCGCCGACAAGATTCGCCCCAGCAGCCGCGTTGCAGTGGCGCGTTTGCGCGCAATGGGCATTCGCGTGGTGATGCTGAGCGGCGACAACCAGGCCACCGCACAGGCCATTGCGCAGCAGGCAGGCGTTGAAGAGTTCATCGCCGAGGTATCGCCGCAGGACAAGGCGCGCTATGTCAGTTCGCTCAGGAACGAGAAAACGCTGGTCGGCATGGTCGGCGACGGCATCAACGATGCACCCGCGCTGGCGGCAGCCGACGTGAGCTTCGCCATGAAGAGCGGCAGCGACATCGCCATCGAGGCGGCGGACATCACCCTGATGCGCAACGACCTCAACAGCGTGGCAGATGCCATCGACCTGTCGCAGGTCACCCTTTCCAAGATCCGCCAGAACCTGTTCTTCGCCTTCGCCTACAACGTGCTGGGCATCCCGCTGGCCGGTCTGGGCCTGCTCAACCCGATGATCGCGGGCGGCGCCATGGCGATGAGCTCGGTATCGGTGGTCAGCAATGCCCTGCTGCTCAAGCAGTGGCGACCCGGTGAACCGGTTCCCGATCTCGCGGTCGAAAATGACGAAGCAACAGAAACCCAAGCTGCGAAACTATCCTGAGGAGCTACAACATGAACAAAATCCACATTCTGCTCTTGTCCGCCCCCTTCTTCCTGCTTGGCTGCGCCAGCGACAAGGGCGGCGACGTCTACAGCCGCGACCAGGTGCGCCAGGTTCAGCATTTCAGGGTTGGCACGGTAGAGAGTGTGCATAAGGTGCGCATCGAAGGTACCAGGAGCCAAGTCGGCACCACGGCCGGCACCATCGTTGGCGGCATTGCCGGCAGCGGCGCATCGGGCGGCAAGACCGGCGAAGTGGCGGCTGTCATTGGCGCCGTGGTCGGCGGTATGGTTGGTGCCGCGGCAGAGGAAGGTTACACCCGCGAAGACGGTATCGAAATGGCCATCAAGCTTGAAAGCGGCGAATATATCTCTGTCGTCCAGCAAGCGAGCAAAACCGAAGTGATCAACGCGGGCGACAAGGTCCGCGTCATTGAAAGCGACGGTGTGACTCGCGTCACCAGGTTCTGACGCAATCCGGTACGAAATAGAACGGGGGCATTCAGCCCCCGTTTCTTTTTTTCTCAAGTGTAGTTATCCAGATTTCAACTGACAGGCTTTGTCCGATGTTCGGCCACTCCGGTCATAGCTCTTAACGAATTCGTTGCCACAAACCGGAAACTGGCGAACTCACCCTATCGACCCTAAGCGGTCTCCCAGCCAACGCACATTGAAGTGTCGGTTTCGGCCATAGGGGACGCTGTCGACTTACTGGAAAAACTGCTGGTGTAGCTTGCTGGAAGGGCGGCTTTGGCCTATGACCGACAAGTAGTAGTTTTACAGTTTTCAACCGGTTCCGTTTTGTTTCAGGCACGATGCGCCAATTGTTAAAATTATTTCCACAGTTTTATATATTAGCTATGGACGTTCCTGCGAAGCTTGGCATACCAGACTACGAGTTCAGACTTATATTTGGTCGAACAAAGATTGACTACGACCCCAATAAGGAAAGTCACAACCGTAGCAAGCACAGCTATTCTCTCGAAAGCGCTGTTCACATTCTAGAACAGATCATGCTGCCAGTTGATAGGGTACCCCCCTATATGGTTAGCGAAGCGTACATGGAAAAAGAAGAAGTTCGGCACATGCATATGAGTATTGATGACTGCGGTCATGTAGTTCTCATGGTAACAACTATGCGGCAAGACGAAACTGTACGTGTTATTTCAGTTCGGCGTGCCCATGAGAATGAGCGCCAGCTATTCCATCAAGTGACAGGATATATTCGCAAATAGTTCTGGTTTCTGCTTCACGCCATGACAAATTTTGAGAATTTTACGTCGCGCCCATTAACCTGAGCACTCGCCGAATGTCTTGCTGTATGTCCCAGCGCTGCCACATGAATACACGCATCGCGCCCATGTAGGATTAACAGGTTGTCCATAAACAAGGCTCTTACATTTTTTGGGCGAATAATCTGCCCAGCAATTCAGGAAATTTATACCTTCCTGACCAGCGCATTTTTCTTTGAATGTTTTTACAACTTCCTTCAGATATTCCTGATTAGGGTCTCTCACTGGTTGATACAAGCCGAGAGGGTCGCTTCCCGGTGCAAAAGGATCAACGATTCCGTCAATCGTAGGCTGTGCGGCTGATTTTTCCAATAGCACTGTCGTCGCTATTATTGACAACATAAGCCCGAAGGTAATTGCGAACGACCAGAAAGTAACGGCGCTTCGACTCTGCATGTTCTTCGTGAATTGCGTTCGCGCGTACTCGCACAAAACAAAACCGACAGCGCCACCCAGCATCAGAGATATGGCGACTGCCCAACTAGATGCATCTGGTGAACCGTGGAAGTTTCTTAATACGACCTTACTAAACAACTGGCCCAGTGCAAATCCCGGGAGTATGTCCAGCAACCAGTAATAGTCTCGCTTCTTGGATCGTGGCTTTGCCACAGTGGTTTGCGTTTGTGCGGATGGTTCTGGAGCACTATTTGCGACCTTAAATTTCTCCTCCTGCGCAGCAAGCCACGCTTGCGCTTCCGTGTGTCCCTGTTCAGCCGCCTTGCGCATATATGAGGTGGCCTGTTGAATGTCCTGGGTAGCACCTTCCCCGCCTTCATGCATTATTCCTAGCAGGTACTGAGCATCAGCAACCCCCTGTGCCGATGCTTTGCGTAGCCATATTGCCGCCTCGTTGAAATCCCTAGGTACAACTTCACCATCAATATATTGCAGCGCGTGCTTGTATTGTGCCTTTGCATCATCCAATTCGGCAGCTTGTTCGGTTTTTGAATGGTCTAGTTTCTTTTCATTCTGCTGAATCGAATGTTCCTTTTTATTACGCACAAGATCATAAAGGCCTGAAATCTCATTTTCATGTTTAAAATTTTCTAAAAAGAACTGAACGGCATCTTCATAGGCTGCCCGTTCAGGTTTTGTTCGTCTTGGTAGTTTTCGGATTTCTTCAATAATATCTGGTAGCGCAGATCCTTCGGCAGCAGAGCGAGCCGCTGCATTAGCGTCGTGGAGCCAATTATCTGGATTCCATTTCCCATCCTTTGATAAGCCGGGCGAACTATTCAAATATTTGAAATTTTGATACAGGCTATTTACTGCCGTATTCGCTACTGCTGGCGGGAGATCGTCATAGTTCTGGCCGTGGGAAAACATGCTGGCAAGAAACTCAATTGCCTTCTTGTCTAATTCCGAGACGGTATTTTTTGTTGATTCCAAAGCACCATCGTTGGGATCAATCATTCCACCGCTTAGCCCTTGTTCCCTTTCTTGCCCCATAAATTCTCCTGCATGCGCCGCCAATAATCAGCCTTTGTTTCACCACTCACAGGGCCTCGAATAATATTGGCTTGTATTAAGGCCAATCGTGTTTTTGCTTCGTCTGCAAATTCACCATTACCGAATTTCTCAACGACAGTTCTAAACAGGTATTCAGCCAGTTCTAAATTCTTACGAACACCCCTGCCGTTTTCATAAAGCACACCAAGTCGCAATTCAGCTTGCCCGCTGTGCGCGCGTTGTTCGATTGCTTTCAGATACCATCTTGCTGCCTCTTCGTAATTTATTGGCATTCCCCAGCCATTTTCATAAAGCAGGCCGATGTTTGATGAGCCTTCTCCGAAACCTTGGTTGGTCGCTTTCAGATTCCATTCCAAGGCTAGCTTGTAATCTGGAGAAAGTCCCAGATAGCCGCTCATGTACGCCCAGCCCATACTTGTCTGTGCGTTCGGCAAACCAGCAGATGCGGATTTGTCAAACCAGTATAAAGCCGCCTTCAAGTCTTTCGCTGCATTCTTTCCGGCAGCATATGAGCTTGCCAGACTGTATTGCGCGACTGCATCACCTTGTTCCGCCCGATGACGTAATGCATCCAAGGTTGTAGTGGGAGCATTGTATTTATTGGCGGCCGCATCCCCCTCAAGAACTGCAAAGGCTGGGTGTATCGTGAGCAGTGCGCCTAATAGGAGCAGATATTTCCCCAAGCAATATCTCATGACCAGCGCCCCCTATTTTTCCTCACCGTTATTCATTCTAGTGAGCCGTATAGCTGTCTATGATTTTTTGCGTTTTCATTCTCTGCAATTCTTTTTTCATTTTCCTAAGTTCACGTTGTTGCTGATACTCACTATCATCACTGTTTTCCATATCCGTATACATGCGCGCCTCTACCGCCCCCCCAATGCCGCCTGTCTGCATTAACTCCCTCGCGTGTTCCTGGGAATCAATAGACCTGCGCGCCTCTACCGCTCCCCCAATGCCGCCTGTTTCCATTAACTCCTGAGGGGTTTGTGAGGCGGCTTGTTGAGGCTGCTGGTAATCCCCCCCCTGACTACTCGTTCGATTAGCTGCTGGAGCTGAAGGGTTGCGTTTTGGAGGCCAATCGTTTGTGATTACTTTCCTGCCATCCTCGCCTACTATGGTTTTGATGGATTCTTCTGCAAGTGCATTTAATCCAAGTAGCGGTGTCAATCCAATTGCGAGCAAAACTGCAAGTTCTATCACTGCAAAGTGTGCCTGTCGTTTCATTCGTGCGCCCTCTTAAACGAGTAATTAAGTTTCGAGCATACAAGGTGGAAGCGGTATATGTTCCGTGGTCTTTCAGGAAGTATAGCGAAATACTGCGCACCGTGCCCAACCCATCCCAACGCCATCAACACCCCACGATTATCGCCACACCCGTAAATGAATAGTACCGGAGTCGATTACCATTTGAATCTATTGACCGGCCCGCAAACAATATGACTCTGGTAACGTTTGTCGCCATTATTCACCTTGGAGACCACGGCAAGTACCCCCCCCAGTGCGCTTCACCAGTTCTTCATAACTGATTGGCTTAGCTGAAGCGTCCGCTCTGGTGCAGGGAGCGGACATTGATTTTCCCAATTCGAAGTTCCGCTGATGGCACATTGTAGTAGCTCAAGTTGCGAAATTGCCTTCGCTAAAGCAGTCGTACGCGAAAGACTGTTCTGGCCGAACATCGGACAAAGCCTGTTAGATAAAGTCCGGGGTGCTACAGCTCAATCACACAGCTTAGAACTCTCTCTCAACCGGCTTGCTGTCTTT
>CAYOJU010000108.1:0-9104 GCA_964404355.1 uncultured Sideroxydans sp.
GATAGACTATTCCATAAATGGAACAAAAGAACATTTCTGCTGATGATTACATCCTGTTCGCCACCATAGCGGAGCAGGAGAGTTTGGTAGGTGCGGCAGAATACATTGGCATGCCAAAGGCGACGGTCTCGCGCCGTTTGGCGAACCTCGAGACAGCGCTGGGGCAGCGTTTGCTGATACGCACCACGCGTCGTCTGACGTTGACCGAATTTGGACTGGAGTTTCTTGATCATTGCCGTCGCGTAGCCGAGGAGGTGGCGACGGTGCAGGATTTTGTGCATAGCCAGGACATTCGGCCGCACGGACAACTGCGTGTCTCGATGGCCGAGGACTACGCCCGGCACAATCTGTCGCGTGCGCTGGCTACCTTCATCGAAGCCTATCCGGAGATACAACTCGATCTCGACCTGAGTCCGCGCCTGGTGGACCTGATCGGCGAACGCTTCGATCTCGCCATCCGTATGGGCGTGCTGGAAAACGACTCCACGCTGGTGGCACGCAAGATCGACGAACAGCACCTTGGCCTGTATGCCAGCCCCATTTATTTGAGCCTGCATCCGGCGCCGAAGCACCCGATTGATTTGATGCGCCATGACGCGGTGCGCATGCATTCCAGTCTGGGGCAGGCTATTCCGTGGAAGTTGCTACGCGGCAAGGAGGTCTGGGAAGGGCTTCCGCCGGGGCGCCTGACAATGAATTCCATCGGCGTCATTCAGCAGTTGCTGCTGGACGGGGCGGGCATCGGTGCCTTGCCCGACAAATTTACGCAAGAGGATGTGCGCCAGAAGCGGCTGGTGCGCGTGTTGCCGGAATGGTGTTTCCCTACCGTTCCGGCATGGGCAGTGATGCCGATGCGCCGTTTCTTACCCGCCAAGACACGCGTTTTTCTGGCGCATATCGAGCAGTACATGGTGAAAGGATAGCTGATTCACGTATGTGGATAATGCTGGACTAATATACTCGGATAAGCGTACTATGGCATTAGTCAGGGAGGTTGATAAACAAGGCAGGAGGTAAACGTGCCTACTTCAACCAAACAGTTAGACGAACTTATAGGACGCGAATACCGGCACGGTTTTGTCACAACGCTGGAAACCGACACGGTGCCGCGCGGCTTGAGCGAGGAAGTCATCCGCATGATTTCTGCGCGCAAGAATGAGCCGGAATTCATGCTGGACTGGCGCCTGAAAGCTTATCGCCACTGGCTCACCATGACCGAACCGCAATGGGCGAATATCCACCATCCGCCCATCGATTATCAGAATATCAGCTATTACTCAGCACCCAAATCGGAGAAGGACGGACCGAGAAGTTTGGCCGATCTCGATCCTGAACTGCTGCGTACCTACGAAAAACTGGGCATCCCGCTCAAGGAGCAGGAAATGCTTGCCGGCGTGGCGGTGGACGCGGTGTTTGACAGCGTCTCTGTGGCGACTACTTTCAAGGCAAAGCTCGCCGAACTCGGCATCATCTTCTGCCCGTTCTCCGAAGCGGTACAAAAACACCCGGACCTGGTTAAGCAATATCTGGGCTCGGTAGTGCCCTATACCGACAACTTCTTCGCCACCCTGAATTCCGCCGTATTCACCGACGGCTCCTTCTGCTATATCCCGCCGGGCGTGCGCTGTCCGATGGAGTTGTCCACTTACTTCCGCATCAACGAAAAAAACACCGGACAGTTCGAGCGCACATTGATCATCGCCGATAAGGGCGCCTACGTCAGCTACCTGGAAGGCTGCACCGCGCCGATGCGCGACGAGAACCAGTTGCATGCGGCCGTGGTGGAACTGATCGCACTGGAAGACGCGCAGATCAAGTACGCGACAGTGCAGAACTGGTATCCGGGCGACAAGGATGGCAAAGGTGGCATTTTCAACTTCGTGACCAAGCGCGGAGATTGCCGCGGTGACAATTCGCACATTTCCTGGACGCAAGTTGAGACCGGCTCGGCCATCACTTGGAAATATCCCAGCGTGGTGTTGCGCGGCAACAATTCGGTGGGCGAGTTCTATTCGGTCGCACTCACCAATCATTACCAGCAGGCCGATACCGGCACCAAGATGACGCATATCGGTCGCAATACCAGGAGCACGGTGCTGTCCAAAGGTATCAGTGCAGGGCATGGACAGAACACTTACCGCGGCCTGATCAAGGTGTTGGCGGGAGCCGAGAACGCGCGCAACTACACGCAATGCGATTCACTGCTGCTGGGCGATCTCTGCGGTGCGCACACCATGCCCTACATCGAAGTGAAGAACCCCGGCGCAAAAGTGGAGCACGAAGCATCCACCTCGCGCATCGGCGATGACCAGTTGTTCTATTGCATGCAACGCGGCATTGCGCCTGAAGAGGCGGTGTCGATGATCGTCAACGGATTCTGCAAGGCAGTGTTCCAGAATCTGCCGATGGAGTTTGCCGTGGAAGCGCAAAAGCTGCTGGGCGTAAGCCTGGAAGGCAGCACCGGTTGAACCCGTGAAGGAGAAAATTATGCTCAGCGTAAAGAATTTGCACGTGGCAATTGAAGGCAAGGAGATCCTGCGTGGCATCGATCTCGATGTGCGTCCGGGCGAGGTGCACGCCATCATGGGGCCGAACGGCTCGGGCAAAAGCACGCTGGCGCAGGTGCTGGCCGGGCGAGAGGGCTATCAGGTGACGGCAGGTTCGGTGCGTTATCTGGATCTGGACATGCTGGCAATGCCGGCGGAAGAACGGGCGCGTGCGGGTGTGTTCCTGGCGTTCCAGTATCCGGTCGAGATTCCCGGCGTGAGCAATGCGCTGTTTCTCAAGACCGCCCTCAACAGCATCCGCAAACAGCGCGGATTGCCCGAACTCGATGCAATGGAATTCCTGAACCTGGTGCGCGACAAGATGAAGGTGCTCGGCATGGACGACAAATTGCTGCCGCGTGCCGTCAACGAAGGGTTTTCCGGCGGTGAAAAGAAACGCAACGAGATTCTGCAAATGGCCATTCTGGAACCGAAGCTGGCGATACTTGACGAGACCGATTCCGGACTGGACATCGATGCACTCAAGCTGGTGGCGGAAGGCGTCAACAGGATGCGCAACGCGGAACGCGCCATCATATTGGTTACCCATTACCAGCGCTTACTGGAATTCATCGTACCGGATGTCGTGCACGTGCTGTCGCAAGGGCGCATCGTGAAGACCGGTGGCGCGGGACTGGCTCTGGAACTCGAACAGTATGGTTACGGCTGGCTGGAAACGGAACCTGAGGCACTGCAGCCCTCGTAAAGAGATGAAATAGCGAGATGAAAATGAATGTCCAAATCGAATCGTGGGAAGACATGGCGCTGGAGTTGGTACCTCAGCATCTGGCCGGCCATGGTGTGCCGTGGGTAACGGCGGCGCGTCAGTCCGCGTTCGAACGTTTCGAGGAGCGCGGCTTCCCCACAAAACGCGAGGAAGAATGGAAATACACCGATGTCGCGGCGATCGGCAAACGCACTTCCCTGGCTCCAGACAATATTCCTCCCGATCCCTCATCCGAAGCTGCACTGTTTGCCTGGACGCTGGCTCAGGAGAACATGCATCTGCTGGTGTTCGTGAATGGGCATTTTTCCAGCGAATTGTCGGCTGTGGGGAAACTACCGAGCGGGGCACGGTTGGAAAGCCTGGCCGACGTGTTGGACGCCAACGCGGATTTGCCACAGGCGTTATTCGATGAACAGCATGAACACACTGTGTTTGCCGCGCTCAATACTGCCCTGACTACCGATGGAGCAGTGCTGCAACTGGCTCCCGGGGTTGTGCTGGAAAAGCCCGTGTATCTGCTGTTTGTCGCGAGTGGGCGCGGCACGGCGGTCTATCCGCGGAATATATTCCTTCTCGGCGAAGGGGCGCATGCCACCGTCATCGAGCATTATTTCGGCATGCTGGAGGCGCACAATTTCACGGATGCGGTGACGCAGATCAGTCTCGACGCAGGTGCTGAGATGCAGCATTGCAAGTTGATACAGGAGGGCAAGGACGCGTTCCATGTTGCAGGTATACATGCGGAGCAGGCGGCGGGAAGTCGCTTTGTTTCGCATTCGTTTGCGCTGGGCGGGCGCTTGGCGCGCAACGACATCACCTCGCTCCTGAATGGAACGGGATGCCATTGCAGCTTTGATGGCCTGTATCTGCTGGACGGAAAGCAGCATGCGGATCATCACACCCGCGTCGATCACTTCGCGCCTTCATGCACCAGCCGCGAGTATTACCGCGGCATCCTGGATGGCGAGTCGCACGGCGTTTTCAGCGGCAAGGTGGTGGTTCATCCCCATGCCGTGAAGTCGGATGCGCACCAATCCAACCGCAATCTGCTGCTGTCGCGCCAGGCGGAAGTGGATACCAAACCGCAACTGGAAATCTTTGCCGACGACGTGAAATGCACGCACGGTGCGACCGTTGGCCAATTGGACGATGACAGCCTGTTCTATCTGCGGTCTCGCGGTATTGATGCGGATTCGGCGCGTTCGCTGCTGATTTACGGTTTTGCCAACGACATCATTGGGCGCGTCGAGGTACCCGAAATGCGTACTCGCATCGAACATCTGGTGCTGGATCGTTTGCCGCAGGGCGAACAGATCAAGGAGTTGCTATGAAGCTACTGGACAGGCTCATGCATCACGACGATCTGCAGGCGCAGTTCTGGCGCACGGATTTTCCTATCCTGAAAACCAGAGTCAACGGTAAGCCGCTGGTCTATTTTGATAACGCAGCCACTACACAGAAGCCGCAGATGGTGATAGATGCGGAACGTGAGTATTACAGCAACTATAACGCCAACGTACATCGTGGCGTTCACTCCCTCAGTCAGCGAGCCACGGATGCCTACGAAGAGGCACGCGGGAAAGTGCAGCGCCTGATCAACGCGGCAAGCCCCAATGAAATCATTTTCGTGCGCGGCACTACCGAGGCGATCAATCTTGTTGCGCAAAGCTATGGGCGCAGCCGTCTGCAGGCGGGTGACGAGATTATCCTGAGCCAGATGGAGCACCACTCGAATATTGTTCCCTGGCAGATGCTGTGCCAGCAAACAGGCGCCAAACTGCGCGTTATTCCGGTCGATAATTCGGGAGCGCTGCAGATGGAAATTTTCGAGACGTTGCTGAATGAACATACCCGGTTGGTAGCAGTGACGCATGTCTCAAACGCGCTGGGCACGATCAATCCGGTCAAAGCGATCATCGACCTGGCGCATCAGCGCGGTGTACCTGTATTGCTAGACGGGGCACAAGCCATTGCCCACATGCCGGTGGACGTGCAGGCGCTGGATTGCGATTTCTATGCGTTTTCCGCGCACAAACTGTATGGCCCGACCGGCGTCGGTGTCTTGTATGGAAAATCTGCTTTGCTCGAAGGCATGCCTGCGTATCAGGGCGGCGGCGACATGATACGTTCGGTCACCTTCGAGGAAACGACCTACAACATTTTGCCGTACAAGTTCGAAGCTGGCACCCCCAATATTGCCGGTGTCATTGGACTGGGAGTCGCAATTGATTATGTGAGCAGCATTGGCTTCGAGTCACTGGTCTCGCATGAACAGGCGCTACTGTCTTATGCGACGCCGTCGTTGGCAGCGGTACCGGGCCTGCGCATCATCGGCAACGCAAGGGAAAAGACGGGCATTCTGTCGTTCGTGCTGGAAGGCGTGCATCCGCACGACATTGGCACGATCCTGGATGGCGAGGGCGTGGCGATTCGCGCCGGGCATCATTGCACCATGCCGCTGATGGAACGATTCAGTGTGCCGGCCACCGCACGTGCTTCGTTTGCGCTATACAACACCCGGCAGGAAGTGGATGCGCTGGTGGCAGCGGTTCATAAAGCACAGGAGGTATTCAAGCGATGAACGATCTGCGCGAACTGTATCAGGAGACCATCCTCGATCATTACCGCCAGCCGCGTAACGCTGGTCGAATGGTCGATGCCAACCGCATGGCAGAGGGTTTCAACCCGCTATGCGGCGACAAGGTTAAGCTGTACCTGAAGGTGGAGGATGGCGTGATCAGCGATGCCCGTTTTGAAGGTTCGGGCTGCGCCATTGCGACCGCTTCCGCTTCACTCATGACTGAAAGCATCATAGGCAAACGCAAGGAGGAGGCATTGCAACTACTGGAGAATATTCATGCCATGGTGACCGGCGGCAGCACGCTGGGCAGCATGGGCAAGCTGGAAGTGTTGGCCGGGGTGCATGAGTTTCCGCAACGCGTGAAGTGCGCCACATTGGCCTGGCACACTTTAAAGGCTGCGCTCGAGAACACCGAGGAGCCGGTGTCGACGGAGTAAGTCGCTCTGCAGGAGGTGGTACATGATCGATATCATGAAATTGAGCGAGCATCTGCAGGAAAAACCGGCGGATCCAGTTGATTTGAAGGCTCGCGTCATCGAGATGTTGCGTACGATCTACGATCCGGAAATTCCGGTGAATATTTACGACCTTGGATTGATCTACGAACTGGATGTGAATGCGGCAGCCGAGGTGCTTGTGCGCATGACCCTGACTTCGCCCAATTGCCCGGTGGCGCAGGACTTTCCGGATATCGTGCAGAACAAGATATGGATGGTGGACGGCGTCAGCGATGTGACGGTGGAGCTGGTGTGGGAGCCGCCTTGGGGGCGCGAGAACATGTCGGAGGCGGCACGCTTGCAGCTCGGCATGTTGTGAATAATGGGAGACGCAATGGCGAGTTGGCTGGATGTCGCGAACTTCGATGAGTTGACTCCAGGTACGCGCCGTGTGATCGACGTGGATGGGGTGGCCGTGGCCGTGTTCAATCTGGGCGGCGAGTTCTTCGCCATTCAGGATATCTGTCCCCATGATGGCGGTGAACTTGCCAATGGAAAACTGGAAGGCGAGGTGATTGTTTGCCCGCGCCACGGGGCGCGATTCTCGATCAGGACCGGCGCGGTACTGGGGCCTCCCGCCTACGAGGATGTGCGGTCATACCCGGTAAGAGTTGCGGAGGGCAGGGTGCAGGTGATGGTGCCTGCCTAGTGGTCAGAAAAATATAGCCGGGAGTTGCGGAACATTGTCGACAACTCCGGCTGAGCCGGAATACCATTGTGCATTGCCCTGTTAAGGTTGCATGTTCACACTGAATTCTTCCGGGATATCCGCCATGCCATTTGTCACTCTCAACCCAGCTACCAATCAGTTGATCCATACCCATACCAGTTGGGATTCCCGTGCTCTGGAGAGCGCGCTGGAAAAATCTGGCCGTGCGCAGCAGGTGTGGGCGAAAACCTCGTTTGCTTCCCGGGCAGCGGTGCTGCGCAAGGTGGCGGCCCAGTTGTTCACGCAGCGCGACAGGTACGCAACCCTGATCACGCTGGAAATGGGCAAGCCAATGAGCGAAGCGCGTGCCGAAGTCGAAAAATGCGCTGGTACTTGCGAATATTACGCCAAGAATGGCGAGGAATTTCTGCGCACCGAGACCATCGCATCGGATGCCGCCCATAGTTATGTCGTTTATAACCCGCTCGGTGTGGTGCTTGCCGTCATGCCGTGGAACTTCCCATTCTGGCAAGTCTTTCGTGCGGCAGCTCCGGCATTGATGGCGGGGAATGCCATGGTGCTGAAACATGCGCCGAACGTGCCGAAGTGTGCGTTGGCCATGGAGGCCGTCTTTCGCGACAGCGGGTTACCGGAGGGGGTATTTACGAATTTAATGATTGAGGTCGAGCAGGTGGCTGAGGTTATCGGTAGTTCGCATATTCACGCGGTTACGCTAACCGGCTCGGAAGCCGCAGGCCGCAAAGTGGCGGCGACTGCCGGCCAGTGTCTGAAAAAATGTGTGCTGGAATTGGGCGGCTCCGATCCGTTCGTGGTGCTGCACGATGCGGATATGGAGCTGGCGGTCAGCTCGGCAGTGAGTTCGCGTTTTCTCAATTGCGGCCAATCGTGCATTGCTGCGAAACGTTTCATTGTGGTGCCGCAAATCGCCGACGATTTTTTGCGCCGGCTTAAAATTTCGGTAGAAGCGCTCAAGCTGGGCGACCCGATGCTCGAAGATACGCAAATCGGCCCCATGGCGCGGTCCGATCTGCGTGATACGCTGCATAGGCAAATCACCGAATCGATCAAACAGGGCGCGGTGGCGGTAACCGGTTGCAAACCGGTCGAGCGTGAAGGATTTTTCTACCAGCCATCGATTCTGGATCAGGTCACCTCCCAAGCCCGTGCCTATCATGAGGAGCTGTTTGGCCCAGTGGCAATTGTCATGCGTGCAAGCAGCGAGGACGATGCTGTGCGTCTGGCCAACGAAACCCGCTTCGGGCTTGGTTCGTCAATCTGGAGCAGGGATGTGGCGCGTGCAGAGCAACTGGCGTCGCGTATTCAGGCTGGATGTACCTTCGTCAACGGCATGGTGAAATCCGATCCGCGCTTGCCGTTTGGTGGCATCAAGTCTTCCGGTTACGGGCGCGAGTTGTCCAGGCTGGGAATACACGAATTTGTGAATGCCAAGACAGTGTGGATTCGGTAGTGGAAAAAAAGAAGGCCGACGAATAGTCGGCCTTCTGTATTGCAATTGCTGGTGAAGATTACAGCAGCGGCACGATCATCAGTGCAACGATGTTGATGATCTTGATCAGCGGGTTAACGGCAGGACCGGCAGTATCCTTGTAGGGATCGCCAACGGTGTCGCCGGTAACGGCAGCCTTGTGAGCTTCCGAACCTTTGCCGCCGAAGTTGCCTTCTTCAATGTATTTCTTCGCGTTGTCCCATGCACCGCCACCGGTGGTCATGGAGATCGCGACGAAGATGCCGGTCACGATGGTGCCGACCAGCACGCCGCCGAGGGCTTGCGCACCCAAGGTCAGGCCGACGATCACGGGAACTGCAACTGGCAACAGCGAAGGAATAATCATTTCCTTGATCGCGGCTTTGGTCAGCATATCCACGCAAGTACCGTATTCCGGTTTGCCGGTGCCTTCCATGATGCCGGGGATTTCCTTGAACTGACGGCGCACTTCAATAACCACTGTTCCGGCAGCACGTCCTACCGCTTCCATACCCATTGCGGCGAACAGGTAAGGTACCAGACCGCCGATGAACAGGCCAATGATGACCATGTGGTTGGACAGGTCGAAGGTGGTGA
>CAYOJU010000109.1:0-5048 GCA_964404355.1 uncultured Sideroxydans sp.
ACCGATATCAATATTGATTTTGGCGTCGCGCGCCAGTGCGAACAGTATTTCGCGTGCCGGTACATTGGTGACCACAACGCTGTAGGTCTCGACTTTGGCTGCGGGTTTTGGGGGCGGAAGGACGACGGAACGCTTGCTGGTTTGCGGGATATCGCCAGCGATGGCAGGGGCCACGCTACTCTGCTGAATGTGCTTGTCGGACGGGGTAAATGACTTGCTGGCGCAAGCGGCTAGCGAGATGCAAGCCGAACACAGCAGTACTTGAGTGAACCTCATTCCCTTTTCCCCCTAATTGTTTTGGTCAAAGGTACCACCATTCCCCGGCTACGGCAATACGCCTTGGGGTTTATATACTTGTCCCTTCAATTGCTTAGGGCATTTTTTGCTAGTTCTCTAGCAGGTACAAAGTCGGGGCGAAAGCATCCTTGTAGCGTTGCGGCAATTCCTCCATGCCAGCGCGAGCCTTGTCGCTATTGGCATAAAGGCCGTACAGCACGCGGTATCCATCTTTGCCGCTCAATTTGATCGGCACAATATATATCTCGGCAAGTCTTCCCAATCTTTGGGCGCGCAGGAGAAAACGTTCCATGCGCTCGGGGCGGATATCGTCGGTGTAAAACAGCTGGATGCTGATGTTTCCATGGTTTGGTGCCGCCAGCGCAGTGTGGGTTGCATCAAGCCGTTGCTGCAGTAGCGGGGCATTTGTCTCCACTGAGGCCGGTTTTGCAACGACGGGGTTGTGTGACTTGGGGGTAGCCTGCTGGTGTTGTGCCGTGACAGGAGGTTCGGCGGGGAGAGTGAGCGTCTTGTCGAGGGGCAGGATAGTGCCATTTGCAGTTTCTGCAACAGCGGAGCTTGCCATGACCTCGGAAGAGGCGGCTACCGCGGAAGCAACTTCCGGCGACTGGGGTTGAACGGCGCTTGCGGCAACAGCTTGTGCCGGTCCGCTCAGATGTCCCGACGCTTCGTTCAGGTGTTGACTGCTCTGACCCATGAACCATCCTGCTCCTGCCAGTGTGGCGGCGAGCAGGGCAACGCCGCCGGCCATCGAAATACTCTTGCGATTAAGCCAGTTGTTCATGGGAACCATCTCGCTATCGCGGATGGCGGCCTGGACGTGACGCGCTTCTATCTTGTGTGTATTTTCAACGAAGGCAGCAAGCAGAGCTTTGTCAGCGAGAATGTTGACGCGGCGCATGAGCCCCTGCGATGCTTTGCCGATGTGCAGAACGGCCGCGGCTGAAAAGACATCGGGGCCCTTGTATCCGGCAGCGCGCATGCGGAACATCAGGTAGTCGTCGACTACTTTGCGTGAAATCGGCTGGATGCTGAAGTGATGCACGATGCGATCTTTCAACTGGCGCATGTTGCTCTGTTCGAGCTTTTCATCCAGTTCGGGCTGTCCGAACAGCACGATCTGAATCAGTTTGTGTTTGCCGACTTGCAGGTTATACAGCAGGCGCAACTCTTCCAGCGTTTCCAGCGGCATGGCATGCGCCTCATCCACCAGCACCACGCAGCGTTCACCGCGCTCGTACATGGCTTCCAGCTGGTTTTGCAGGGTCTGCAGGATGACGTTGACACGCTGCCCTTCCAGGTTGAGGTCGAGTCGGTCGGCAATGGCATACAGCAACTCATCGCGCGACATGCTGGGGTTGGCGAGGTAGATGGCTTTGATATTGGAGGGCAGGCGATCCAGTAGCATGCGGCACAGCATGGTCTTACCGCTGCCGACTTCGCCACTGACCTTGATGATGCCCTCACTGTCCTTGATGGCGTAGATCAGGGCGTCGAGAATCTCGCCGCGATTGGCGCCGGAGAAGAAAAAATCGGTGACGGGTGTGATCTTGAAAGGCGGCTCGGTCAGGCCGAAGTGCTCCAGATACATCTGTCTTCCCCTTATTGAACTTTCTGTGCTTTGTGTTTTTGCACCGCTTCCATGCGGCTGTAAAGCGTGGTGCGCGCGATCCCCAGCAGTTTGGCGGCTTCGCTGACGTTGCCGTGTGCCAATTCCATGGCGGCGTCAATGTAACGGGCAGTATAGCCCATCAACAGCTCATCCAGATCGAAACCGCCCTGTTGCAACACTTGGCGGACTTCGGCGATCTGATCGGCTGGTGCGGTTCCCTGCATTTCCGGTTGCGGGTCGAACTCGGCTTCCAGTTGGCGGGCGTTGACTTCGGCACCGGGATATTTGGTGGTCAGGCGGATAACGATATTGCGCAGTTCGCGGGTGTTGCCTGGGAAGGAATAGCGATTCCAGGCGTCAACTGCAGCGGGATCGAGCTTGAACGGAGGTCGGTGCGCCTGGGTGGCATAGAAGTTCCTGAAATGTTCCAGCAACAGTATTTTGTCATCGCCCAGCGTACGCAGCGGCGGAACCTGAATGGTGAAGATACTCAGGCGATGGTAAAGGTCAGTGCGGAAGGTTCCATTGCGAACCGCTTGTCTCAGGTCGCGGTTGGTGGCAGCAATGATGCGTGCATTGCTCTTGCGTGTGTTGGCTTCGCCGACACGTTGATATTCGCCATTTTCCAGCACGCGCAGCATTTTGGCCTGCAGTTCCTGCGGCATTTCGCCGATTTCATCGAGGAAGAGTGAGCCGTTTTCGGCTTTTTCGAAGAATCCGACCTGTGCGTTGGTGGCGCCGGTGAATGCACCCTTGGCATGGCCGAACAAGGTCGATTCCAGCAGGTTTGGAGAAATGGCAGCGCAGTTGAGCACGACATACGAAGTGTCGGGTTTGCCGCTCAGGAGTTGCAGGGCATCGGCGACCAGTTCCTTGCCGCTACCTGATTCGCCCTCGATCAACACAGGGTAGGGCGTTCTGGCATACAGGTCGATCTGGCTCCGCATCGCCTGGATGGGTGAACTGTTGCCGATAATGCCGAACTGCGAAAGGTTTTCACTCGGTGCAGTTTGTTCGCTTTGCTGGAAGCGCAATGCATCGCGCAGCAGTTCGCGCAATATCTCCGGGCCGCAGGGTTTGGGTACGAATTCGATCGCGCCCAGCGTGCGCGCATGCCGCGCATTGCTTTCTTCGTTCTGGCCGGACAGTGTGATGACCTTGATGGAGGGCGAATGCGCCAGCAGTTCGGTGATCAGGCGAAATCCTTCCTCCGGACGGTGCGGAGTAGGCGGCAAACCCAGATCGACCAGTGCCAGCTGTGGTGGAATCGCCATGTCGCGCAACAAACGGATGGCCTGAGGCCGGTCTTCGGCGAGATGGATGTCGAATTCGTCACCCAGAATAAGGCGTAATGAATCGCGAATGAGAGGATCATCATCGACGATGAGCAGGGATGGGAGTGTCACGCTATTTTCCTGAAAATGGACAAGGGGTGTTCAACATGCGCAGGATAGCCCGCAATTGCCCATAGCTCAAGTGTGCATGGTTTCCAAGTTGAGCTGGCGTAGTTTAGAATGCGCCCCTCTTCAACCCGCGATAGGCTCATAAGTGTCCGCACCCCTGGTAGAAGTCCGCGACGTCAATTTCGCCTACGACAGCCGCCCCATCCTGAAGGGTATCAATATGTCCTTTGAGAAAGGAAAGCTTGTTGCGATCATGGGTTTGAGCGGTTGCGGCAAGACGACCATCCTGCGCCACATTGGCGGGGTGCTCAAGCCGACCAAAGGATACGTAAAAGTGGACGGGCAGGTGATCAGCGAACTGGACCAGCAGGGTCTGTATGCGATGCGCCGTAAAATGGGGATGCTGTTCCAGTTCGGCGCGTTGTTTACCGACATGACGGTATTCGACAATGTGGCGTTCCAGATGCGCGAGCACACCGATCTGCCGGAGGAGGTCATTCGCGATCTGGTGATGATGAAATTGCACGCAGTGGGGCTGTATGGCACGCAGGATCTGATGCCCGGCGAGCTTTCCGGTGGCATGGCGCGACGCGTGGCTTTGGCCAGGACCATTGCGCTGGATCCGATGCTGATCATGTACGACGAGCCGTTTGCCGGGCTGGACCCGATTTCGCTGACCGTGGTGGGAGAGCTGATCCGCAAGTTGAACGATGCGCTGGGCGCGACTACCATCATCGTGACGCACGATGTGCAGGAGTCGCTGAAGATCGTGGATTATGTTTATTTCGTTTCGGACGGGGCAATCATCGCGGAAGGGTCGGCGGACGAGATCCGCACTTCCCGCGAATCGTTCGTGAAGCAGTTCGTGCATGGCGAGATGGACGGACCGCTTCCGTTCCATTACCCCGGCAATGATTTCAACACCGATTTGGGAGTGCATGCCTGATGGCTATAGTCAGCGGTTTACGGGGTATCGGGAAACGCGTGGTGAATGCCGTTTGGCGCACCGGCTACGGCGCGCGTTTTTTCCTGATGACGCTGCTCAACTCGGGCATGAGTTTTCGCCGCTTCCGCCTGACAATACGAGAGATATTCTTCTCCGGCGTGATGTCGCTCATTATCATCCTGGTGGCCGGCATGTTCGTCGGCATGGTACTGGGCTTGCAGGGATATGAGACGCTCAAGCGCTACGGTTCGGAATCGGCGCTGGGTTCGCTGGTGGCACTGAGCCTGGTGCGCGAACTGGGACCGGTGCTGGCCGCATTGTTGTTTGCCAGCCGTGCCGGTTCGGCGATGACCGCGGAGATCGGCCTGATGAAGGCCACCGAACAGATCTCCGCGATGGAGTTGATGGCGGTCAATCCTATTGCGCGCGTGGTGGCGCCACGTTTCTGGGCGGGAGTGATCTCCATGCCCTTGCTGGCGGCGATGTTCTCGGCAATGGGTGTGTTCGGCGGTTATGTCGTCGGCGTAGTGGTTATTGGCGTGGACGAAGGCTCGTTCTGGTCGCAAATGCAGGGTTCGGTGGATTTTCAGCATGACATACTGAACGGCGTGATCAAGAGTTTTGTATTTGGTTTGGCGGTTACGGCCATTTCCCTGTTCGAGGGTTACGATGCGCCGCCCACGGCCGAAGGCGTGTCCGGTGCGACCACGCGCACCGTGGTCGAATCCTCGCTGGCGATATTGATGCTGGATTTCATTCTCACCGCATTCATGTTTCAAGGAGCTTAAGG
>CAYOJU010000109.1:5148-9052 GCA_964404355.1 uncultured Sideroxydans sp.
CGATATTGATGCTGGATTTCATTCTCACCGCATTCATGTTTCAAGGAGCTTAAGGGGTGCTCGCTTCAATAATTCAAAGTTTTAAGTAAGACAAGGCGCGAGCAAAAAATTGCGACGCGGCATATTGGGTGATATGTAAGGAGTAATTTTTTGTGAGCAACGCAGTATTACGACTAAATTTGGATTTTTAGAGGTGAGCATATGGAACGTACGACATTGGATTTATGGGTAGGCGTTTTTGTTGTGGCAGGCATCGCTGCGCTGGTGGTGCTGGCGCTCAAGGTGGGGAACCTGAGCACCTACAACGTGTCGGAGTCGTATCAGTTGCAGGCGCATTTCACCAATGTCGGCGGTCTCAAGCCGACTGCTTCGGTGCGCAGCGCTGGCGTGCTGGTGGGACGAGTGACCAGCATCGTGCTGGACACTGACCGTTATGAAGCCAGGGTGACCATGAGCATCGACAAGCGTTACCAGTTTCCCAAGGATACGTTTGCCAATATCCTGACTTCCGGTCTGCTGGGGGAACAATATATCGGGCTGATGCCGGGCGGCGACGACAAGATGCTGACGAGCGGCGATGAATTCAAGAAGACGCAATCGGCTGTGGTGCTGGAGGATTTGATCGGAAAGTTCTTCACGTCTAGCGTTGACTCGAAGAAGTAATTCATAGGAAAACAGAAAATATGAAAAAGCTATTGTTCCTGTTGTGTGGTGTATTGCTGCAGTGTGCAGCGTCGGGAGTACGTGCTGATGTGCCCGATCCTGATGTGCTGATCAAGAATACCGTGCATGATGTGCTGGAAATTGTGCGCAACGATAAAGATCTACGTTCAGGCAATCAGAAGAAATTGCTGGAACTGGTGGATGCAAAAGTCTTGCCGCACTTCAATTTCGAACACATGACGAAGCTGGCCGTGGGCAAGTCGTGGCGCACCGCCACAGACGAGCAGAAAAAGCAGCTGATGAGCGAGTTCCGTATCCTGCTGGTGCGTACTTATACCAAGGCGTTTACGTCCTATCGCGATCAGACTGTCGAGGTTAAACCGCTCAAGCTGGATCCGGCTGCAAATGAGGTGACCGTCAAAACCGCCATCGTCAAACCGGGGTCGCAACAGCCGATACTGGTGAATTACGACATGGAAAAGATGCCGGACGGCTGGAAGGTTTATGACCTGACGGTGGAAGGCGTGAGTCTGGTGACCAGCTATCGCGGCACGTTTGCCGATCAGATCCAGCAAGTCGGCATAGACGGTTTGATCAAGACATTGGTCGACAAGAATAAAACTGCTGCAAGCAATGCCGCCCTGGCGGAAAAGGCGGACGCAAAATGATCCAGCGCGAAGGCGACTGCTTGCGAGTGTCCGGTCGGCTGACCATGGATTCCATTGGCAAGTCGTTTACCGAGGCGATGCAGCCGCCTGAGGGCAAGAACTGGACGATCGATCTGGCTCAGGTCGAGGCGGCTGACTCTGCTGCAGTGAGCATGCTGCTTTCCTGGCTGCGCAACGCGCAACGGCATGAGGCAAAACTGACCTTTATCAATGTTCCGGAAAATCTGCGCAGCCTCGCCGATCTGTACGGGGTGGCCAATGCGCTGCCTTTGAACCACTCATCATGACAAGTGCCGCAGCAGCGGCGAGAAAAATTCAAAATGCAAAAATTAGCTATTCAGGGCGGCAACCCGTTGCGCGGTGAAGTCCGCATCTCCGGTGCCAAAAACGCGGCTTTACCTATCATGTGTGCCAGCCTGCTGACCGCAGAAACCTTGCACCTGACCAATTTGCCCGATCTGCACGATGTCGGCACCATGCGCAAACTGTTGTTGCAAATGGGCGTGACGGCGGAATCCGCGACGAACGAAATCACCTTCAACGGTGGCAAAGTCAATAACTGGGAAGCGCCTTATGACATGGTGAAAACCATGCGCGCCGCGATCCTCGTGCTGGGGCCGCTGGTGGCGCGTTTCGGCGAAGCCAAGGTTTCTCTGCCCGGCGGCTGTGCCATCGGTTCGCGTCCGGTCAATTTGCACATCAAGGGATTGCAGGCGATGGGCGCCGAGATATCCATCGAACATGGCTACATACACGCCAAGGCGAAACGCCTGAAAGGCGCACGGATTTTCTTTGATATTGTCAGCGTCACCGGTACCGAGAACCTGATGATGGCGGCGGTATTGGCCGACGGTGTGACCTCATTGGAGAACGCTGCGCGTGAACCCGAAGTGGTGGATCTGGCCAATTGTCTGCGCGCGATGGGGGCAAAGATTTCTGGAGACGGGACTGACACCATCACCGTCACCGGCGTCGAAAAGCTTCACAGTGCAACGCACCGCATCATGCCTGACCGTATCGAAAGCGGCACCTTCCTGGTGGCGGCCGCCGCAACGGGCGGCAGCATCACCCTGCGCGATACGCGCGCCGATATTCTGGAAACCGTGCTGGAGAAACTCACCGAAGCGGGCGCGCAGATCAAGGTTGCGGGCGATACCATTCATCTCGAAATGAATGGTCGACCGAAAGCGGTGAACGTGCGTACCGCGCCGCACCCGGCATTCCCCACCGACATGCAGGCGCAGTTCATGGCGCTCAACTGCATTGCGGAAGGGAGCGCGATGGTGGTGGAAACCATTTTCGAGAACCGCTTCATGCACGTGCAGGAACTGCGCCGCCTCGGTGCGCAGATCGAGGTGGAAGGCAATACTTCCGTAGTGCGCGGCGTGGATCATCTGGAAGGTGCCACGGTGATGGCGACTGACCTGCGCGCTTCGGCTTGTCTGGTCATCGCCGGTCTGGTGGCGCAGGGCGAAACCATTATCGATCGCATCTACCACCTTGACCGTGGCTACGAGCATATCGAAAGCAAACTCTCCCAGCTCGGTGCTAACATTCATCGCTTGAAATAACGGGAAGTCAAGAAATGATCACCATCGCCTTATCCAAGGGCCGCATCTTCGAAGAAACCCTGCCGCTGCTGCAAGCCGCGGGAATCACCGCGCTTGAAGACCCGGAGTCTTCGCGCAAGCTCATTCTGCCGACCAATCGCGCCGATGTGCGCCTCATCATCGTGCGCGCCTCCGATGTGCCGACCTATGTGCAATACGGTGCCGCGGACATGGGTGTGGCGGGCAAGGATGTGCTTAACGAACACGGCGGCGAAGGGTTGTACCAGCCGCTGGACCTGAACATTGCCAAATGCCGCATGATGGTCGCAGTGCGCAACGATTTCGATTACGCGTCTGCGGTGAAGCAGGGCGCGCGTTTGCGCGTGGCGACCAAGTATGTGAAGACGGCACGCGAACACTTCGCTTCCAAAGGAGTGCATGTCGACCTCATAAAACTCTATGGTTCGATGGAGCTGGCTCCACTGGTTGGCCTGTCCGATGCCATTGTCGATCTGGTCAGCAGCGGCGCCACGTTGAAGGCGAACAATCTCACCGCGGTGGAAGAGATCGTGCAGATATCCTCGCGCCTGGTGGTGAACCAGGCATCGTTGAAACTCAAGCGCGCGACGATTCAGCCGATGCTGGATGCATTTGCCGGAGCCATCAAGTGAACATCGCTCGACTTTCGACTCAGCAAGCCGATTTCGACGCCAGACTGAGCAAACTGCTGGCCTTCGAGGAAACTGCGGACGAAAAGCTGGAAGCAACCGTCGCCGCTATCCTCGCCGATGTGAAAAAGCGCGGCGATGCCGCCGTGCTGGAATACACGCGCAAGTTTGACCGTTTGCCGCTGGCGAACGCAGCAGCGATGGAACTGTCAAAGTTCGAACTGAAGGCTGCCTTTGAGGGGCTTCCTGCCGACCAAAAGAGTGCCTTGCAACAGGCTGCGCAACGTGTCACCGACTATCACAAGAAACAGGTGCAAGTGTCCTGGAACTATCTGGATGAGGACGGCACCATGCT
>CAYOJU010000110.1:0-9027 GCA_964404355.1 uncultured Sideroxydans sp.
GGCGGCGCACCACCTGGTCAAACAGGAATTTGGAATAGGCATAGACGTTGAGCGGGGATTCGTGCTCGCGGCTTTCCTTGAACACACCACCACCGCCATACACCGAGGCGGAAGAGGCGTACAGGAAGGGCACCTCCTCGTTCTGGCAATGATTCAATATCTCCAGCGAGTAGCGGTAATTATTCTCCATCATGTAATGGCCGTCGGTTTCCATGGTGTCGGAACACGCACCTTCATGCAGCACGGCTGTAAGGATGCCGTCGAAGGAACCGTCCTGCAGCAGTCCGACGAAATCTTCCTTGTCGATGTAATCGGCGATTTCACAATCGGTCAGATTCTTGAATTTATCGGCATTCTTCAGATTGTCGACCGCGATGATGTTGGTCTCGCCGCGCTCGTTCAGCGCCTTGACCAGGTTGGAACCGATAAATCCCGCTGCTCCTGTAACGACGTAGTACATATTATTTCCCCATATCCTCTAGTATCTCTTCGCGCGACACCACTGCCGTGCCCAGCTTTCCCACCACCACACCGGCAGCCCGATTCGCGATGCGCACCGCATCCGCCATATCCGCGCCGCTTGCCAGCATCACTGCCAGCGTGGCAATGACGGTATCGCCTGCACCGCTGACATCAAACACTTCGCGTGCGTGCGTCGGCTCGTGCAGAACATCCTGTTCGCGGAACAACGACATACCTTCTTCGCTGCGCGTAACCAGCAGTGCATCCAGTTTCAATTCGGTGCGCAGCTTCTGCGCCTTGGCGTTCAGCTCAGCCTCGTTCTTCCAGCTGCCTGCCACATCGCGGAACTCGCTGCGATTCGGCGTAAGCAAGGTCGCCCCCTGATAGCGCGCATAATCGTCGCCCTTGGGATCGACCAGCACCAGCTTGCCGGCGGCACGCGCCGATTTGATCATCTCGGCGATATGCGCCAATCCGCCCTTGCCATAGTCCGACAGAATCACCACATCGGCCAACGGCAGCTTGGTATGGAAGTCTGCCAGCTTGGCGTTCAGCACTTCGTGGCTGGGCGGCTTTTCAAAGTCAATGCGCAGCAGTTGCTGCTGCCGCGCAATAGCACGCAACTTGACAATGGTGGAGATGCTTTCGTCGCGGTGCAGCATTGCATCTACTCCGCCCTGCTCTGTCAGCAGCCGCTGCAGGCAATCGCCCGCCTCATCCGCGCCAACCACCGACAACAGGGTGCAATGTGCGCCCAGCGAAGCGATGTTGCGCGCCACGTTGGCGGCACCGCCCGGACGTTCTTCCACTTTGCTCACTTTCAGCACCGGCACCGGCGCTTCCGGCGAAATGCGCGTCACATCTCCGAACCAGTAACGGTCCAGCATGACATCACCGACAACCAAAATGCGCGCTTTATCAAACAATGGCAGTTTCATGCCAGATCTCCTGTTTCTTTCAAAATATCCTGCAATGCCCGCAACGGATCGGGTGCCTGGGTAATGGGACGTCCGATCACCAGATAGCTGGAACCGGCTTCCAGGGCGGCACGCGGCGTCATGATGCGCGACTGGTCATTTGCCGCCGCATTCGCCGGGCGGATGCCGGGCGTAACCAGAACAAAACCTTCGCCGCAAAGCTGGCGCAAATGCGGAGCTTCCTGTGCGGAACACACCACGCCATCCAGACCGCTGTCATGTACCAGTTCCGCCAGCAGCGACACCATATGCGCCGGGCTGGAATTAATGCCAATGCCGTGCAAATCTTCCTGCGCCATACTGGTCAGTACGGTGACCGCAATCAACTTGGGGCGGTGTTCGATATTCGCCAATGCTTCGCGCGCGGCTTCCATCATGCGCTTGCCGCCCAGTGCATGCACGTTCACCATCCACACGCCCAATGCGGCCGCCGCTTTGCAGGCCTGCGCCGTGGTATTGGGAATGTCATGGAATTTGAGATCGAGAAATATATCGAAACCTAGTTTCTGCAATTGCTCGACCAACTGCGGCCCGGCAGACGTAAATAATTCCTTGCCCACCTTGAGACGGCATAACGAAGGTTCCACACGCTGCGCAAACTCCAGCGCGGCGGAAGCCTGCGGGAAATCGAGCGCAACGATGATTTTCGGATCGTTCATATCGCGACCCCATTTTCTTCGCTCCGTTTCGGCGAATAACTTTCCCAGCTATGACAGGCCGGACAGTGCCAATAGAACTGGCGCGCCTTGAAACCGCAATGTTTGCAGCGATACATGGCCAGGCCGCGCGTGCGCTGGAAAATGAGATTCTTCACCAATTCGAGGTCGGCTCGGCGTTCGCCGGAAATATCCAGCAGCCGCGCTTCCAGCAACTTGTCCAGGCCCAGCAAAGTAGGGTTGCGTTTCAATTCATCGCGCACCATGACATAAGCCGCTTCAGCGCCATCGCGCTGCACCAGCGCGCTGAACAGCACGTTCATCAGGTCGAGCGAAGGATATTGTTGCAAATATCGTTGCAGCAGGTTCACCCCGGCAGCCTCATCGCCGCTCTTGCGGCACGCCAGTAGCAAACGCTCCGCCACCAACGGCAGATATTGCGCATCCTGCTGTTCGACCTGCTTCCATATCTCGATGGCGCGTGCCACATGGACTGCTGCCAGCTCGATATCGCCCAGCATGATACTGGCGCGCACACATTTCGGATCAACAGTGAGCGCCTGTTCCAGATGCACAACGGCTGCATCGTTTTGCTTGCCTGCCAGTTCGCTTGCCGCCAATTCGCAGAAGAAGAATGCGGCTTCCTTGCCATGCGGTTCGCCAGTCAACGCGGTGAGACGCTGGCTGATATCGACTGCCTTGAGCCAATCCTTTTCTTTCTGGTAGATTTCCAGCAAAAAATCCAGCGCTTCTTTTTCGTAAGGCGTGCCGTGCAGTTCATGGAATGTTGATTCGGCACGATCCAGAATACCCGCCTTGAGATAATCCTGGGCCAACTCGAACAACGCTTGCTGCCGCTTACCCTCTTCCAGGTCGGTGCGCTCAACCAGATTGAGGTGCATGCGGATGGCTCTATCCACTTCGCCGCGGCGGCGGAACAAACTTCCCAGCGCAAAGTGCAACTCGACCGTTTGCGGGTCGACCTTGACCACTTCGATGAAGGCCTCGATGGCCTGGTCCTGCTGTTCGTTGAGCAGAAAATTCAAGCCCTGAAAATACGAGCGAGGTAACGCACTGGACTCAGTGAGCAATTCCTTGATATCAATACGCGCCGCCAGCCACCCCATTCCGAAAAACAGGGGAAATACCAGCAGCATCCAGGGTTCGAAATCCATCAGTTCAATATCTCGGGAGGTTGAATGGAATCGCGCAGAGCATCGTAATCCGTCAGTCTATTCTTCAACTGCAGCTCGCGCCTGGCAGCGGCAAGTTCACGGCGTTGGCGATACAACATTCCAAGCATGGCCAACAGCCCGATTACCGCACCCGCTATAAAAAAACACAGCAGCACAACCACCAGCGAAGTCTGCCATTCGTAGCCAAAAAAATACCGCAGTGTCACCAGTTGATCGTTCTTCAACGCGAAACCCAGCAACAGCAGGAAGAGTACAACGCGCAGTAACCAGATCAGGTATCGCATGATGAATATTTTGCTTGTAAACCGATGCGCAACGATAGCATGAACAGATAAAAAATTGGCGGCACATCTCGCGATACGCCGCCAATCAGTTTACTTCCAAGCCGAATCAGGCCTGAGGATAATCCACCCGTTCGCGCAGTTCCTTACCAGCCTTGAAATGCGGGACGTACTTGGCAGGCACCTGAACCTTGTCGCCGGACTTGGGGTTGCGCCCCAGGCGTGGCGGACGATAATTCAAGGCAAAACTGCCAAAGCCGCGGATTTCGATACGGCCACCTTTTGCCAGCGTGGACGACATGCTGTCCAGGATCACTTTCACCGCCAACTCGGCATCCTTGCCGAGCAGCTGTGTGTAGCGTTCCGTGAGCTTGGCGATAAGATCTGAACGGGTCATCGCTCCTCCTTACTGATTGTCAGCCTTGCTGGAATCCAGTTTCGCCTTGAGCAGCGCACCCAGATTGGTCGTACCAGCGGTGCTGGTATTTTCCGCAGCAAATTTCTGCATTGCCGCTGCCGTATCGGCCTTGTCCAGCGCCTTGATCGACAGGTTGATGCCGCGGTTCTTGCGGTCCACGTTGATGATGACGGCCTTGACGGTATCGCCTTCTTTCAGGTGGCCGCGGATGTCTTCCACACGGTCGGCGGAAACTTCGGAAGCCTTCAGGTAGGCTTCAACGTCGCCTTCCAGCATCACAACGGCACCCTTGGCATCCAGCGACTTCACAGTGCCGGTTACCACAGCGCCCTTGTCGTGGCCGGAAACGTAGCCGCCGAACGGATCACCTTCCAGTTGCTTCACGCCCAGGGAGATGCGCTCGCGCTCAACATCAATGGCCAGAACCAGAGCTTCCAGTTCATCACCCTTCTTGTAGTTGCGTACGGCTTCTTCGCCGGCAACAGACCAGGACAGGTCGGACAGATGCACCAGACCGTCGATGCCGCCTTCCAGACCGATGAACACGCCGAAGTCGGTGATGGACTTGATCGCGCCCTTAACTTTGTCGCCCTTCTTGTGGTTGAGCGCGAAGTCGTCCCAAGGATTGGACTTGCACTGCTTCATGCCCAAGGAGATACGGCGGCGAGCTTCGTCGATCTCGAGGATCATGACTTCCACTTCGTCGCCCAGCGCTACAACCTTGGACGGATGCACGTTCTTGTTGGTCCAGTCCATTTCGGACACGTGTACCAGACCTTCGATACCCTGTTCGATTTCCACGAATGCACCGTAGTCGGTCAGGTTGGTCACCTTGCCGAACAGGCGTGTGCCTTGCGGGTAGCGACGTGCCAGACCATTCCACGGATCGTCGCCCATTTGCTTGATGCCCAGGGAAACGCGGTTCTTTTCTTGATCGAATTTCAGGATCTTGGCTTCGACTTCGTCGCCAACGGTCAGAACTTCGGAAGGATGCTTCACGCGACGCCATGCCAGATCGGTGATGTGCAGCAAGCCGTCGATACCGCCCAAGTCAACGAATGCACCGTAGTCGGTGATGTTCTTGACGATACCCTTGACGATTGCGCCTTCCTTCAGGTTTTCCAGCAGGGACTCGCGATCAGCACCTTGAGATGCTTCCAGCACAGCGCGGCGGGAAACCACCACGTTGTTGCGCTTGCGATCCAGCTTGATAACCTTCAATTCCATCGTCTTGTTTTCGTATGGTGTGGTGTCCTTGACCGGACGTGTATCCACCAGCGAACCGGGCAGGAATGCACGGATGCCGTTCACCATGGCAGTCAAACCGCCCTTGACCTTGCCGCTGACATAACCTTCAACGATACGGCCTTCTTCCATTGCTTGTTCCAGATCGATCCAGGCAGCCAGACGCTTGGCCTTCTCACGCGACAAGCGCGTTTCGCCGTAACCGTTTTCCAGAGATTCGATGGCGACGGTGACGAAATCACCTGCCTTGACTTCAATTGCGCCCGCTGCGTCTTTGAATTCTTCAACGGGAATAAAACTTTCGGACTTCAATCCGGCATTCACGACCACCACGTTCTGCTCTACGCGAACAACTTGGGCTGTAATCAGTTCACCTGCGCGCATTTCCTTGCGGCTCAGGCTTTCTTCAAACATTGATGCGAAATTTTCCATATCTGCTACTGCGTTCATATTGATATACCTTGAGGACAAATCCCGTGTTAAGCGGGGGTTAGTTATAAAACCCAAACAGAATAGCTTCTATCTGGACTCCAACGCACGGTAGCGACTTAGCACTTCCTGAACCGCCTGCTCGATGTTCAGAGGAGTCGTATCCAGCAAGCTCGCACCTTGCGCCTGTTGCAGAGGAGCCACGCTACGCTGTGTATCTCGCTCGTCGCGCGCCTTGATATCCTGCAAAAGGGCGGCGATATTAGCACTCATTCCTTTTTCCTTCAACTGCTTATATCGACGTTCGGCACGAGCCTCGGCGCTGGCGGTCAGGAATATCTTCAACTTCGAGTCAGGGAATACCACCGATGCCATATCGCGCCCGTCCGCCACAAGCCCTGGGGCACGCCGGAAAGCCCGCTGCTTATCGAGCAAAGCCGCCCGTACCATGGGCAAAGCCGCTATTTTGGAGGCTGCCGAGCCCGCTTCCTCGGTGCGCAATTCATCGCCCACCTTGGCGCCATCCAGCCAAATATCCTCACCTTCAAAACGGATATCTACCTGCCCAGCCAGTTCAGCCAACCTAGTTTCCTCATCCAGGCCGACGCCGCGTTTTTGCGCGGCCAGGCCCAAAAGACGGTACAGCGCTCCACTGTCGAGATAATGCATACCCAGCGCTGTCGCCACGCGCTGCGCGACCGTGCCCTTGCCGGAGGCTGACGGACCGTCAATGGCGATGACCGGCACCGCCTGCGTCACCTTGGCAAACTCGGAGAAATATTCAGGAAAAGTCTTGGCCACGCACTTCGGGTCGTTGATGCACACACCCGCACCGCCGAATGCTGCCAGCGAGAAGCACATCGCCATGCGGTGGTCGTCGTAGGTATCGATGGCGGCATGCTCGATCTGCGCAGGCGGCGTGATGCGAATGTAATCAGCGCCTTCTTCCACCGTTGCGCCCACCTTGCGCAACTCGGTTGCCATGGCCACGATGCGATCGGTTTCTTTCACGCGCCAGCTGGCGATGTTGCGTAGCGTGGTGGTGCCATCGGCGAACAATGCTGCCACAGCAAGCGTCATCGCAGCATCAGGGATATGGTTACAGTCGAGGTCGATGGCTTTCAGCTTGCCGCTTTCCGGCCCGCGCGCCTCGATCCAATTAATCCCCCAATTGATCCGAGCGCCCATCTTTTGCAGTTCTTCGGCGAAACGTATGTCACCCTGCACACTATCTGTGCCAACTCCTTCCACACGCACCGACCCGCCACCAATCGCTCCTGCAGCTAGGAAATATGAAGCGGAAGACGCATCGCCCTCAACGTAAATCGAGCCAGGTGAATGATAAGACCCTAGAGCAGTCACCCCGGAATCATAGAAATCTCCCGTTACCTGCACACCAAATTGCGCCATCATCAAGAGCGTAATATCGACATAAGGCTGGGATATCAATTCGCCCACCACCTTGACCTTCACCGAATGATTCAGCAAGGGCAACGCCATCAGCAGCCCTGACAGGAACTGACTCGATACGTCCCCGCGAATTTTGACGATGTCACCAGCCAGTTTCGCTGGGGAAATTTTCAGTGGGGGGAAGCCTTCATTGCCCAGATATTCGATGTTGGCACCAAGTTGGCGTAACGCATCCACCAAATCGCCAATAGGACGCTCGTGCATGCGCGACACACCGGACAGTTCATAGTTGCCGCCGGACAGTGCCAAAGCAGCCGTTAACGGGCGGAATGCCGTGCCTGCATTGCCGAGAAACAGCTTGGCTTGTTTGACCGGGAAATTCCCACCGCAACCCGTAACACGGTAGGCGTTATCACCCAGCGACTCCACCTTCACACCCAGCGTACGCAAGGCATTCAGCATGCGTTCAGTATCATCGGAATGCAGCAAGTCACGCACTTCAGTCGTGCCTTGGGCCAAGGCAGCCAGCAACAACACACGATTGGAAATGCTCTTGGAACCGGGCAGGCGCACGGTGCCGTGCGCAGACATCAAGGGAGGGAGTTCTAGAAATTCGTGCTGAGTCATGCTTTGAAAAGAATAGTTATTGTTGCGTCCAGGCACTGCGCACTTCGCGCGCCAGGCTGAAAATCTCTTCCAGTTTGGCGGCATCGTTGTTTTGCAGCGCCTGATAGACGACGTAAAGCTCGTCGGCGTAGCGTTTCACTTCCACCAGCAAGGCTTCGCGATTGGCCAGACTGATGTCGCGCCACATCTCGGGCGAACTGGCGGCGATGCGTGTGAAGTCGCGGAAACCGCTGGCAGCAAAGGACAGCAACTGGTCGCGGTTGTCGCGCTGCGCCAGGTCATGCACCAGCGCGAACGACAGCAGGTGCGGCAGGTGGCTCACGGCGGCAAACACAGTATCGTGTTGTTGCGGTGTCAGTTCGCTCACCACGGCACCACATAGCTCCCACGCTTTGCGCACGCGCGCCGCAGACTCTTTCGAGTTCTCCGGCAACGGCGTGAGCACCACTTTCTTGCCCACATACAAATCAGGTAGCGCGGCTGCCGCACCGCTCTTCTCGGCACCCGCGATGGGGTGAGCGGGAATGAATTGTGCAATCTTGTTGCCCAGATGCGCCCGCGCTGCGGCCACCACATCGCTCTTGGTGCTGCCACCATCAGTGACCAGCGTGTGGGCGCCGAGATGCGGTGCGATGCGGATGAAGATGTCCGTCATCTGCGCCACGGGGGTGGCGAGCAGAACAATGTCGGCATCGCACACTTCCTGCGCCACATCATGACCAATGCGGTCAAGGATGCCGAGTTGTTTGGCCTGTTCCAGCGTCGCCATGCTGCGCCCGAAACCGACCACCTCACCTACCGCACCCGCCTTGCGCAAGGCCAATGAGAACGACCCGCCGATCAGTCCGACGCCGAAAATGACGACCTTGCGAAAAGCGGGCTGCATGACTTAGATCGTCCGTCCAATCGCCTTGGCAATCGCACCCAGCGAGCCCATGAGTTTCTTCAACTCGTCCGGTGTCAGCGCCTGGTCGGCGTCGCACCAAGCCTCAGTCGGGTTCGGGTGCATCTCGACCAGCAGGCCGTCAGCGCCTGCAGCAATCGCTGCCTGCGACAATGCAGGAACCATCCATGCCTTGCCACCCGCGTGGGAAGGATCGACGATCACCGGCAGGTGGGTCTCTTTCTTCAGCACGGCGATGGCAGTCACGTCCAGCACGTTACGGTAGGCAGTTTCAAAGGTGCGGATGCCGCGTTCGCAGAAAATGATGTTGTGGTTGCCGCCCGCCGCGATGTATTCCGCCGACATTAGCCATTCGCTGATGGTGGCAGACATGCCGCGCTTGAGGATGACGGGCTTGTTGACCTTGCCCACCGCTTTGAGCA
>CAYOJU010000111.1:0-1700 GCA_964404355.1 uncultured Sideroxydans sp.
CAGGCAGGCCATGACAATCAGCATGAACATGCGGCGCATGTCTGTCTGGAACTCGACTTCGTGTTGTGCCCACTCATCTTCCTCTATCTTGTTAAAGGCACGCAGTTCGGCACGAACCGCATCCATCATATGCTTGCCATGACCGTCGCGGATAACGGCCAGAGCTGCTGCCACGTTTTTGTTGCGGCGCAACTCAATAACCTGTGCCAATTCTGCCATTTTCGTATCGATCGATGACGCCATGGTATCCAGATGTTTTTGCGCAGCACTGTTCAGGGTCATTTGACGCAATTCCTGCAGATGAACGCTTATGTTGTCGCGCACCGCCAAATACGGCTGCAGAAAAGTCTCGTCGCCGGTCAGCACATATCCGCGCTGTCCGGTCTCGGCATCCTTCATTTCAGACAGTAAATTATCCGCAGCGCTGATGACAGCGCGGGTGTGTTTGCGCATCGCGGCCGCATCCTCGATCTGCCTGAATGACCAGAATGCAGTGGAAATTGCCAGTGCAACCAGCAGGCCGATACCGGTTATCGAAGCAATGATTTTTTGAGCAGCTTTCAAGGGAACCGACCTTCCACATAATTTCCGGGGGATAGCGAACTCGCGGGAGCATGAGGCATGCAACCACGAGTATTGTGTGATCGTAGTGAATTAGACTGGCGCTTACCGTGCGTTTACGTACATAAGCGGGAAGAGTGCTGAGTGCGGAGTTTTGGTTGGGTGGGCACCAACCCCGAGCCCCCTACGGTTGTTTTGGTTCCGGCTTGTTCGACTTAGGTCGAACCCCCTGCCTTCAGCGCGTGATTTATCTTGGCGATCAGGGTGGCATGCTCGTACGGTTTCACCACGAAATCTACGGCACCGGCCTTCATGCAATCATTGACAACTTCACCTTCGCTTTTGCCGGTGATCATGATCACCGGTATTCCGGCGAACTCGGGATTCGCTTTCAACTGTCGCGTTGCCTCCATGCCATTCAGATTGGGCATCATGATGTCCATGAGAATCAGGTCCGGTCGCTTGTTATGCAGCACGTTCAGTGCTTCGAGACCATCTCTGGCAAACAGCAGGCTATAGTTTCTCGCCGTCAGCAGCTTGTTGAGTATGATGCGCTGGATCTCGTCGTCATCAACGACCAGTATGGTTGGCTGGATACTTTCGGCGATGGCATTCAGGACCCGGGCCGACTTCAGGTAGGGTTCGCATTCCTGCTTTAAATGTTGCGCCCACTGCTTCAACGGTTGGGTGGTTTCGATGGCGGCACTGAATTGCGGCTGAACTTCATCGCGATTGAGGCGGTTGATTTCATTTTCCACCCCCTTGGCGTTTTTGACCTCGACTGCATCGGGAAGCGCACCCGAGAGGAGACGCCGGGAAAATCCGTCCAGCGCCGCGCCGACTTGCTGCGACGCATGCGCGATTGCCTGGCTGGTCACTTCAATACGTCGACCGCCCTGCTCAATTTGCTGATTCAGTTTTTTTTCCAATTCAGCCAGGTGGCGTGCATGGGTATAAAACTCGCCCATGGCCGCGCCCTGGGTTTTGATGGCGGCCAGATCATGAAACAGATGATGAATTGACATGGCCAGCCGCGACGAATCCTCGGTCATTGGCCAGAAAAGAATGTAGTCGTCGAAATACTTCTTTTTGCACAGTTCATACACCCGGCCTATTTCATGCCGGTTGCACAAAATCAC
>CAYOJU010000111.1:1800-6664 GCA_964404355.1 uncultured Sideroxydans sp.
TCTTTTTGCACAGTTCATACACCCGGCCTATTTCATGCCGGTTGCACAAAATCACTGTGCGCAAAGGTTGCTGGTGTACTTCCTCGCACAGGCTATACAACTCCAGGTAATAGTGTTCCGATTTTTCCAGTGTATCGAATGCCAGAACCAGCACGCTGGGCCGGTATCGTACAAAGTCACCAGGCACTGCGTCAGGTGCGGTGGAAATATGGATATATTGAAACTCCGTATGCAACAAGGCTTTCACCTGAGCCGCGTCAGAGGTGCTGTCCGAGGCGATCATGATCGTTTCGGTGGTTGCGCTTGAGGTGTTCTTTACGTGCAGCATTTTTGGTTTTTCAAAAGTTGGAAGCGGCATACCTGCTTTGATATTTTTTTGATCGTAGCGACCAAACCGGCAGCGAACTGTGCGCTTGCGCACGTTGGGGATACTAATCATGCAGAATGGGGAGAGTCGCGGACGTTCCCCACTTTGTCTGCGAAAGGGTGATGCCGAAGGCATCGGGTACCCCTCGGCGGTGTCAATTCCGCCCAACCGAAGGTTGGATGCGGATTGCCTACCTTTGGTGTACCTCTTGCGGGTGAAAAGGGGGCTAGGGGGATTTTCGAAAGGATGAGTAACTCCGAATTTAAATTCCCCCTTAGTCCCCCTTTATCTAAAGGGGGAGAAAATGGGTGCCGCCAAGGACGGCGCATGGTTTTATCGGCCCCTTGGAGTCATGTAGGGTGCCCACCCTACGCCTACACCAGGTCATGCGCCACGACAGCGGTTTCCCCGTGGCTCCAGGGCATGTCTGCCCAACGCCGGTTTTCATGCACCAGTGCGTTTAACTGAACCAGCAAATCCTGTTGCAGGTCAACAAGATCATTCAATCCTGCCAGTGCCTCCGCGTTGCGACCTCTGGCCTTGAGATCGCACAACGCTGTTGCCAGCGCATGCATGTGCTGATGCAGCGGTTCGATGGCTTTGTAGGCGATCTGTTCGTCATGGCGAATCAAACCACCGGCAGCCAGCCACGTGCCGAACCGGCACTGGTGGTGATCCAGCAGCGGGATTTTGTCGCTCTCATTTTTCAAGTAGCTGCCCACGGCGGTGACCCATACCTGGTGGTCGACACCGGCAAACAGCAGCGACAGGTCGTCGCGACGGAATGCAGGCATGTTGCTCCAGGACGGATGGGTGCGCCAGGCTGCCGCCCAGTCGGGGAGTTCGCTGGCTGCCATGGGGTGGGCGATGCCGTAACCCTGACCCAGTTCGCACCCGAGTTGCAGCAGCATTTCACCCTGTTCCACGGTTTCGACACCCTCGGCAATGACCTGATTGCGGAAGGCGGCTGACAGGCCGAGCACTGCCTCGAGAATGGCCAGATCATCCGAGTCGCTCAGCATGTTGCGCACGAAGCTCTGGTCGATCTTGAGCAGGGTAAAGGGCAGGCGTTTCAAATAGGTCAGTGAAGAATAGCCGGTGCCGAAATCATCCAGCGCAAATTTCACGCCCAGTTTGTTGCACCCGTTGATGACTTTTGCCGCCTTGGCCAGGTCTTCCAGCGCGGTGGTTTCCAGCACCTCCATCTCCAGATCGCCCGGTTTGATGCCCGGATGGGCGGCCAGTTGCAGGCGCAGTCGCTCGACAAAATCCGCCTGCTGCATCTGGCGTGCACTGATGTTGACGCTGACCGGAATGTCGAGTCCGGCGGCATGCCAAGAGTCGATCTGGGTCAGAGCAGTTTCGATCACCCATTCACCCAGTTCGATGGACAACAGGTGATCCTCGATCACCGGCAAAAACAAGGATGGCGACAGCAGGCCTCGCTCCGGATGGCGCCAGCGGATCAGTGCTTCTGCACCGACCAGCTTGCCTGTGCGCATGTTCACCTTGGGCTGGTAATGCAGTTCAAATTCGTGCCCGGTGAGGGCAATACGGATGCGCTCCAGGTTGGCAAGATGGCCGCGCACATTGCGATCCTGCTCGGCGTCAAAAATGTGGTAGCGGTTTTTGCCGGACTGCTTGGCCTGATACATTGCCTGGTCTGCCTGGCGCAACAACTGGTCGGGATCCACTTCTTCCGCCTGTGGATAGAAGGTGACGCCGAGACTGGCCGAAACCTGCAGCACGTTGCCGTTGATCTGCACCGGTTGTGCCGCAGCACCCAGCAACTTGGCAAGCATTGGCAAGCAGGTGTCGATTTTGTCCAGACCGGTCAATACGGCGATGAACTCGTCGCTGCCCAGACGGGCGAGGGTGTCGCCGTCGCGCATGATCTCTTTCATGCGGCTGGACATGGTCATCAGCAACTGGTCGCCGGCGCCATGTCCGTGGCTGTCATTGATGGACTTGAAACTGTCCAGGTCAAGATAGGCCACCGCCAGCAGATCTCCGTGCCTGTGGCTTTGCGCCATGGCTTGCCGCAGCCGGTCGGCCAGCAATACCCGGTTGGGCAGCGAGGTAAGTGCATCGTAATGGGCAATGTGTTCCATCTTTTCCAGAATCGCGATGCGGTCTGCCCTGGAACGGAGGTTGTCGATGCCAAAGGCAAGATCCCCCGCAAGTTCGTTCAGCAGACTGATGATCTCGGGAGTGAATTCATTGGCCTGGGTGCCATAGACAACCAGCACGCCGAAGTCATGCTGGGCAAGCTTGATCGGAACGGCGGCAATGGACAAGTAACCCTGTTGCGAAGCATGCTCGAATTCGCATCGGTCATCGTTGCGGATATCCTGACAGATCGAGGGCAAGCCGGTTTGCATGGCTTCACCGGCAATTCCGTGCGGGTTCTTTGGGGTGGAGCAGGAGAAATTCAGGCTATCCAGCGTGTGTGCATCAATACCCTCGGCTGACATGATGCAAATGTTCCGGTTTGGAGCCGGCCCGCTATAACCCACCCAGGCCAGACGGAAGTAGCCTTTCTCGGTCAGTACTCGGCACATTTCACGCGTAAGCTCGGCCTCATCCGAGGCGCGCACCAGCGCTTCATTGCAGCGGCTGATGGTGCGGTACATCTGGCTCAGGCGGCGATTCTTTTCCTCGGCCTGCCAGCGCCGGGTGATGTCGCGAATATTGCACTGGATTACCCTGGTGCCATCTACCAGATAGACATTGCTGATGAATTCCACATGCAGGGCTTTTCCCTCTGAAGTTTCCAGCGGGATGTCTTCATAGCGCACATATTCCTGTTGCTGCAATTCCACAAACTTTTCCTTGCTGGCTGCGACATTTTTCAACGAGCGCAGATCCCAGAGGTGCTTGCCCCGACACTCTTCCAGGGTGTAACCAAGCAAATGGGTGATGAAGGGATTCGCATCCACGATCTGCCCTGTCTCCGCATCCAGAATCATAATGCCGTCCTTGGCTGTTTCGAACAGGCGCCGGTATCGTTTCTCGGAAGCCTGCCCCTTGTTGCGTTCGGTGATATCGCGGGCGATGCCGGTGGCAAGCCATTTGCCGTTGACCTGTGCGGCAGACAGGGAAAGCTCGATGGGAAATTCCGTGCCGTTCTTGCGCAGTGCGACCAGCTCGATGGTCTTGCCGAGGTAGTCGCCTTTTCCGGTGCCGGCAAAATGTGCCATTGCCTGCTTTTCATCAACGTGGAATCGGGCGGGTGCCAGCAGTTCATGTGCTCCCTGTCCGATCGCTTCACTATTGCTGTAGCCGAACATCGTCGTGGCGGCAGGATTCCAGGCCGTAATTGCGCCGCTTTCACCGTCCAGGCAGATGATGGCATCGCGCGCCGTATCGATGGCAGAGCGCAGGCGCTCCTCACTTTCCGCCAGTGCATTGTCGCTCAGCTTCTGTTTGCTGATGTCGCTGAGGGCATGCAGGGCGTAGAGAATGTTGCCTTGACTGTCGTGCACCATGAAACCCCTGGAAACAAAGTGCTTGCCTTCGACGCTGAACTCCTCCTGGCTGCAGGAATCGTTCTGGCAGGACATCGCTTTCCTGCATCCCGGCAACGGTCCCGGGCCGGGCGGAAAAACTTCCCAGTAGGGTTTGCCTTGCGCTTCTTTTTCGGTGACACCGGCTGCCTGGCAATAAGCGCGGTTGGCCAGCAGAACACGGAATTTCGGATCGTGCAGAAACACCGGGTCATCGACCGCGTCGAAAATATCACGCCAGATTTCGGGAGTCATTTTCATGTTTTTCGGTTGGGCAGTGTTATTCCTATTCGATTTCAATGTTGCAATTTGCCCCCTTCGCCCGCAGGCGGGAGAAGGCATGGCCTGTCCTGAGCTTGCCGAAGGAGGGATGAGGGACTATGCATGTAACAAAACTTGTTTCTGCTTCACGACCCTCACCCTGACCCTCTCCCGCCTGCGGGAGAGGGAATGCGAGTGTTTTTGTGACTTTTCAATTTTTTGCGCGGAGAGGGAGCCGCATCGGGGCGAGCAGGGGCGTCGTGCTGCGCTGCCTGACCAGTGTTCTCCTTGGCTTCGTAATAACGAATCGAATTTCCACCGGCCTCTTTTGCCTGATACATCGCGATATCCGCCCAGCGGATGACTTCATCCGAATTGGCAGCGTGATCGAGGAAGAGTGCCACGCCGAGACTTGAGGTGCAGCGATGTTCTACGGTTACCCCGGTCTTGCCGTCCGACTTCACTTTCAGCTCATAAGGCTTGCCAAGGGCGGAGCGAATTTTTTCAGCAACAATATTGGTCAGTGCGGTGGATTTTTCCTGATCTATACCCAGATCACCGATGATCACCACAAATTCGTCACCGCCAAAGCGCGCGACGAAATCCACTTCGCGCACACAACTGCTGATGCGATGCGCCACCTCGATCAGCAGCAAATCACCCACACCGTGTCCGTGCGTATCATTGAGCGATTTGAAATTATCCATATCCAGGAATATCAGCGCGCCAT
>CAYOJU010000111.1:6764-8997 GCA_964404355.1 uncultured Sideroxydans sp.
TGCGTATCATTGAGCGATTTGAAATTATCCATATCCAGGAATATCAGCGCGCCATAACGCTTGTTGCGTTTGCTGATAGCCATTGTCTGGTTCAGGTGTTCGTCCAGCAGCCGGCGATTGGGTAGCTGGGTCAACGTGTCGTGAAAGGCCAGATCGAGAATTTGCTGCTCGGCCTGCTTGCGCTTGGTGATATCACGTGCGTCGGCGAAAACACCCAACAGTTTTCCCCGGCGGTCGATGAACGTGTTCGCGTTGTACGACACCATGGTTTCCTTGCCGTCTTCGGCGCGTGCGGTCAGCTCGTAGTCGGTGATCTTGTTTTTGTCCAGCACCAGTTTGATTGCTGCCGCGGCGCGCGCCGGGTCGGTGAAGTAATTCTTGAACGGGGTGCCGATCAGCCCGTCGCGCGGCCTGCCGGTGAGCACCTCCATCTGCTTGTTGACGTCGGTGATGATGCCGGCCGGATCGGTGGAGATCATGGCGTCGATGTTGGATTCGATGAGCGCACGCGTGTAAAACTGCTGGTCGAGCAAACGCTGATCGAGTTCTTCCTGCGCGGCCTCTATCCTCTTGCGTGCGGTATTGTCGGTGCCGATCAACAGGTAGCCGATAATGCCGTCCTGCTCATTGCGTAGCGCGGTCACCGACACGACGGCGGGCAGGCGGCTGCCATCCTTGCGCAGATAGGTCAGCTCGTAAATATCCTCGATGCCGCGTGCAGCCTTGAACACCAGGGCATCGAAGCCAGGCGCAATCGGGGTGCCGAATTCGGTGCTCAGCGCGGTTGCCCGTTCGATCAGTTCCTGTGGATCGGACATGTCAGCCGGGGTAATCCTGTTTAGCACGTCGGCGGCCATGTGACCCAGCATGTGCTCGGCACCAACATTGAAGATCTGAATCACGCCCTTCGCATCCGTCGCAATACTCGAGAAATTGGCACTGTTGAAGATTGCTTTCTGCAAGGCACTCGTAATGAGCAAGGCATCCCGCGTGTTCAGCCACGCCGCCTGATCACGCACTGCGGAGACGGATTTCTCCATACCGGTTCCGGCAACGACAGGGTCACGAACGGTTGGTTTCATGTTCGACTTTCGCAAACGAAAATGGGCCGCACGGATCGCATCAAGCGGGACATGTATTCAGCCTATTGACGGTGCACCAATGTTGGCGGAATCAAAACAGTCCACACGCCAACTGCAACCGGTTTGATCGCATTCGCCGGAGTAGGCCGTGGCATAACAATCAAAATTTCCCTCTTTGCCCTGGATTGATTTGATCAGTTCGGTTTTGGAATGCTTGCCGGGAATGATGCCGTGTTTCTTGGCGAGAGTAGTTACTTCTGTGAGTTTCATGACGGTTCTCCTTGGTTAATGAATACAGCTGATAAATCCGGCGATCAAAGTATTTGTGTTGATTCATCTGTTCCTGGAGCGAACAGGTAATGGTCCGGCAAGCGAGAAGGGGGTTTCCTGTGTACCACCCCGTACGAAATTCCCGCCGCTGCCTTCTGCGCTGCTATGGACATCAGGATCTGATCGACCTCCTCGGGTTGGGAGAGGCGGGGTTTGATGACATGGGCGTTCGGGTCGGGAATCGGATTGAGGTCTGGTTTCATGTTTGCTCACCGGGTTGATTCAAATTGCCGGGTACCCGCCAATAAAGGGGGGTGCCGTTCGAGCCAGCATTCTTTCCCTTCTGCTTGCGACTTACCGTTCGCTAGCGCACGCAATGAAATCAATTGGCAGCCAAACAATACGGAGCGGATTTGAAATTCCCGCTCAAGTGTGTGCTGGCGAACGGTGTGCCACTGTCCGAACAGAAAGAATGGCGGCCTGAAAAATAATAGCCAGGGGGCGAAAATGAACTTGCTGAGAAATGACAACTCAACGATCGAAACCCCAAAGGTCTTCAGCGCTGTGCGACAGCAGTGGACTGATGCCCAGCGCCAGGAGTGGCTCGAAGGATACCTGGCAGCACGGCACGAACCCTCTGCGCTGTCACTGGGCGAGCGCGGCTTGATCAAGGATTGCAGCAAATCCCTGCTGATATTGTTTGGCTTCCGCCGCAGTGATCTGGTTTGGCAACCTGTCTGGAAACTGTTTCCACAACTCGCTGAAGTGGAGTTGATTCAGGCAGGGCAAGTCAACCCGTTTCTCAGCTACCTGTGCCGTTGCGGGCAGCTCTACCAGTCGCAGAACCGGCATGGCGATACCTTCTCCAGTAATTTGAGTAT
>CAYOJU010000112.1:0-3248 GCA_964404355.1 uncultured Sideroxydans sp.
CTGCTTCATCACGCGCTGTCCGTCTTCTTCCTGATAACTCTCCGCACGTCCGCCATTTTCCGCCACCAGCACGTCGTCCAGATATAGCTTGAGAACATCAACATTGAGGTCTGTAACGCCTGCATAACCAATGGCAGCAAGGATGCGCCCAAGGTTGGGATCGGAAGCGAAGAATGCGGTTTTGACCAGGGGAGAATGCGCGATGGCGTAGCCGATCTTTTTGCACTCGGCCTCGTCCTTGCCACCCTCGATCTTGATGGTGATGAATTTGGTTGCACCTTCGCCGTCGCGCACAATGGCTTGCGCCAGCAGCGTGGCCACTTCGGTAACCACGGCTTGCATGGCAGCCCGGTTCGCAGCATCGATGATGGCACCGCTCCTGCCGGTGGCAATCAACATCAGCGCGTCGTTGGTGGAGGTGTCGCCGTCCACGGTGATGCAGTTGAACGAACGGTTGGCGGCTTCGCTCACCATTTGCTGCAGCAGCGGTTGCGCGATGGCCGCATCAGTGGCAATGTAACCAAGCATGGTGGCCATGTTGGGATGAATCATGCCGGAGCCCTTGGACATGCCGGTGACAGTGACATTCTTGCCGTTGATTTGCACCTGCCTGCTCACTGCCTTGGCGACGATGTCGGTGGTCATGATGGCGTGGGCCGCGTCGAACCAGTTGTCGGCTTTCAGGTTGCTGATCGCTTGCGGCATGCCGGCGATGATTTTTTCAACCGGTAACGGCTCCATGATGACGCCGGTTGAATAAGGCAGCACCTGCTCTGGCTTGCAGCCCAGAAACTTGGCCAATTCGGCGCAGGTGGCACGCGCGGCGGCCATTCCCTGCTCTCCGGTGCCAGCATTGGCATTGCCGGTATTCACAACCAATGCGCGGATACCTTTGCCTGCCGCAAGGTGTTCGCGTGCCACGGTGACGGGCGCTGCGCAGAAACGGTTGGAGGTGAACACACCTGCAACGCTTGTGCCTTCGTCCAGTTTGATCACCAGCAAATCCTTGCGCGCGGCACGCTTGATACCCGCTTCCGCCGTACCCAAAGAAACGCCCGCAACGGGCAACAGTTGTGCCGCAACGGGCGTGGAGAGATTCACCGGCATTCTATACTTCCTTTAAAAACGACCTTTTGTCTTGTAGATATAGTTGCTCATTTCAACCGACTGCGTGTTCATGCGGCGGACGATGCCATGCACATAGCGCACGATGCCGCGCATCACGTAATACACAATGGCCGGGTGCGTGTTGATCAACGACTCGAGCTTGGAACGTTCCAGCACGAGCACTTTGCTGTCTGTCTTGGCCTGGGTGACAGCACTGATTTGCATCACATTGCCGCCCACAAAACCGATGATGCCGGCCAAGTCGCCTGCCTGGAGCATGTGCAGGGTCATTTGTTCGCCGCCCGTATTGGCGGTCGCTTCCACATCACCGCTGCCCAGAATCAGCAGCGCATCTTTCAGCACGGCATCGCCGGGCTTGAGCAGGTATTCGCCCGCCTTGTAGTCGCGCACAGTGATCAGGCTCGCCAGTTGATCAATCTCGGAATCGCGCAACTCTTCCGCCAGGGTGGAGTTATGCAAGGTTTGTATGATCAAGTCATCTTTTGTCATTATTGTCTCCCCGGAAGTTGGTTGTATCAGTTCAGTCTGCCATGGCACTGTTTATATTTTTTTCCAGAACCGCACGGGCAGGGGTCATTGCGACCGACCTTTTCTGTCCCGCGCACAAACGGTTTGTGTTCGTCCGTTTGTTTGTCGGTTGATGCCAGCGCTTCTTCGTAATCGGCGTGATGATACTGCACATTTTCCGGAACGTGGGGCGCTTCCGCCGCTGCCACATCCGCCTCGCTGCGAATCTGTACATTCATCAGTGTTAGCGTCACATCGCGCTTGATCGCATCCAGCATGGTGGCGAAAAGCTCGAAAGCTTCGCGCTTGTATTCCTGCTTGGGATTCTTCTGTGCATAGCCGCGCAGGTGGATACCCTGGCGTAAATGATCCAGCGCCGCCAGATGCTCGCGCCAGTGCTGATCCAGGCTTTGCAGCATGACAATGCGCTCGTAGCCGTGCATCACCTCGCCGCCAACCTGATCGACCTTGGCCTGATATAGCTCCTGCGCTGCTTGTGCTATGCGCATGCGCAGGCCTTCCTCATCCAGTTGTTTGTCTTTCTCCAGCCACTGCACCACCGGCAGATCCAGCTGGAATTCGGCCGCCAGCGCTTTTTCCAGACTCGGCGCATCCCACTGCTCTTCCATGCTGCCGTGAGGAATATGTTCGGCCATGGTATCGGCAAGCACGCCTTCGCGCATCGCGCTGATGGTGTCGGAAATATCCGTGCTTTCCAGCAATTCAGCACGCTGCTGATAAATCACCTTGCGCTGATCGTTGGCAACATCGTCGTATTCCAGGATCTGCTTGCGCATATCGAAGTTGCGCGCTTCCACCTTGCGTTGCGCATTTTCAATCGCACGCGTCACCCAAGTGTGCTCGATGGCTTCGCCTTCGGGCAGCTTGAACCGGTTCATGATTGCCGCTACGCGGTCGGAAGCAAAGATGCGCAACAGCGGGTCTTCCAGCGACAGGTAGAAACGGCTGGAGCCGGGGTCGCCCTGACGTCCGGAACGTCCGCGCAACTGGTTATCCACGCGGCGCGATTCGTGACGCTCGGTACCAATGATATGCAGACCGCCGCTGGCAACCACTTGCTCATGAACGGGCTGCCATTGGGCGCGCAATTCGGTGATGCGCTGTTCCTTGGCTGCAACATCCAGACTGTCATCCATGCGCACCAGTTCGATGGGCTTCTCCACGTTGCCACCCAGTACGATGTCGGTACCGCGACCCGCCATGTTGGTGGCAATGGTGATCATTTTCGGACTGCCCGCCTGCGCCACGATTTCGGCCTCGCGCGCATGCTGCTTGGCGTTCAGTACCTGGTGGGGCAACTTCACTTTATCCAGCATTCCGGAAAGCAGTTCGGAAGTCTCGATCGAAGTCGTACCAACCAGCACTGGCTGTCCGCGCTCGTAGCAATCACGGATGTCGGCGATGACTGCCGTAAATTTCTCGTTGGTGCTGAGAAAGACCTTGTCCATCATGTCCTTGCGGACGGTCGGACGATGCGGCGGGATAATCACCGTTTCCAGGTTATAAATAGTCTGGAACTCATAAGCTTCGGTGTCCGCCGTACCGGTCATGCCGGACAGCTTGTTGTACATGCGGAAGTAATTCTGGAAGGT
>CAYOJU010000112.1:3348-8952 GCA_964404355.1 uncultured Sideroxydans sp.
AGAAGAATCTGGTGATTCTTTTCATCGACGTAATAATCGCCGGGCGAATTTTCGTCGGGCTGGCGCTTCAGATTCGGCGCCAGTTTATCCATCGCCATATAGATATCCAGGTTGTCTTCAGCCTGCCCGGAAATGATCAACGGCGTGCGCGCTTCATCGATCAGGATGGAGTCAACTTCGTCGACGATGGCGAAGTTCAGCCCGCGCTGGAAGCGATCCTCGGCGTTTGCCGCCATATTGTCGCGCAGATAATCGAAACCGAATTCGTTGTTGGTACCGTAAGTGATGTCGGAGTTATAGGCGACCTGTTTGTCCGCATGTTCCATGCTGGTCAGGATGACGCCAACCGACAGCCCAAGGAATTTGTACAGCCTGCCCATCCATTCGGCGTCGCGTGCCGCCAGGTAATCGTTCACCGTCACCACATGCACGCCCTTGCCAGACAGGGCATTCAGGTAAGCCGCCAACGTCGCCATCAGCGTCTTGCCTTCGCCGGTGCGCATTTCCGCGATCTTGCCGTAATGCAGCACCATGCCGCCGATCAGCTGCACATCGAAATGGCGCATCTGCAAGGCGCGCTTGCTGCCTTCGCGCACGACGGCGAATGCTTCCGGCAAGATCGCATCGAGCGATTCACCCTGTTGCACGCGCTGCTTGAATTCCGCCGTTTTGGCACGCAACTCGTCGTCCGACAAAGCGGCAATCTGCGCTTCCAGCGCATTGATGCGCGTGACGGTCTGACGGTACTGTTTGAGCAGGCGGTCGTTACGACTGCCGAATATGGACTTCAATATTTTGGAGATCATGCTGTTATTTTCTTTTTTGCTACCAACAAATAAAAAAGGGTGAGGCAGTCACCTCACCCTTCTGCAAAACCTATAAGCTTAACTCTTGGCTTTTTCTAGGAAGCGAACCGGGTTCTGGGCCATGCCTTTGTACCTGACTTCAAAGTGCAGGTGCGGACCGGTAGAACGGCCTGTGCTACCCGATATGGCGATTTCCTGCCCGCGCCGCACCATCTGCCCAACCTTGACCAGTAGCTTTGAGGCATGCGCATAGCGCGTAATCACCTGATTGCCGTGGTCAATCTCGACCATATTACCATACTGCGGATGGGTGTCCGCATACACGACCATACCGCCGGCCGAGGCATTAATAGGCGTGCCCTCCGGAACCATGTAGTCCACCCCTTCATGCATGGCGTTTTTGCCGGTAAACGGGTCAATACGCCAGCCAAAATTGGAGGAATACCAGGCATCCTTGATGGGCGCGACGGAAGGTAGCAGCTTCTTGCTCAACTTGTCCTGCATCAGCATGGTCTCGAGCGCCACCAGTTTGTCGCTACGATCGCTCAGCAATACATTCAATTCAGTCATTTGCTGTTGCATGCTGGTCAGTGAGATTTCCTGTTGCAACGGGGCCGGCAGATAGGGGCCACCTTGAGCGGGCAGCTTGTCGAAGGAAAACTCCTGTGGTTTCATGCCCGTAAGCTTGGCAAGGCGAGCACCCAGCCCATCCAGACGCAACACTTGTGCCTGCATCTGGCCAAGGCGCATTGCCATCGTATCCAGGCTTTTGCGCAGGTAAGCCTGCTGTTTCTGTTGCTCGTCCTGTTGTGCGCTGGCCATCCAGGCGCGCATCTCGTTACTCATCAATCCCGGCTGAAAACGTACAATGGCGTATTGCGCCGCGAATACCGCGCCGACAAATAGCGCCGCAGCCAGCATTGTCAACAAGGTCAAATGCACACCTGTCAGCGTAATGCTGCGAGCTTTTGCAAACCGGTTGGAAACTAGAATAACATTCATGCAATCCCCCTAAATGACGCAACCCCTGAACCTACCGTGCCACATCGTCTGAAAGCCTACCTGGCCTCTAACCTGGAGTTACGGCAACTTTCGAGCAAAGCTGAGCAACTCTTGGCCCTGCAACGACATTTTGACAATATCGTACCGCCTTCCCTGAAAAATAGCAGCTACGTGTTACAACTGAACCGACAGGCGGTGGTTATAGCCGCCACCAATGGCGCGGTGGCAGCCAAGCTGCGCCAGATGACCTCTGAATTAATTTCCCTTTTTCAAGCAAGGGGATGCGAGGTTACTGGAATACAAATAAAGGTGCAAGTTGCCAATTCCAACCCTGTTATACCGCCCCAACCCCGCAAACTGGGAAAGGCCGCCCGGGATGCGCTGAACGAATTGGACCAGAACCTGGCCGATTCCCCGCTCAAGAACGCTTTGCGCCGTTTGGCCAAACGCTCCCAATGACGAATTACATTACCCAGGCTACCAGGCCGAAGCGTTCGGCCATATATAGAACCCCGAAAATAAGCAGAACATAAATGATAAAGCGTGCAACTTGCCGGGCAAAACGCGAATATCGCTCATCCCGGGTGAACAGAAACATGATGGTGGAGCCGACGATCAGCAGTATGGATATCAGCAGAGCGAGGCGAATGAGCATCGCTGTGCTTGTTTTAAGCCGCCTGTAATTGCAGGCGAAGGAAGTCAGGAGCCTCCTCAGGCTTCTCGAACGTAGTGAATTCCCACGCGGTTTCGTCGGCCAGCAAGGCCCGACACAGGGCATTATTCAAGGCATGGCCGGATTTATGGCCGGAAAAAGCGCCGATCAGCGGATGACCGAGCAGATACAGGTCGCCGATAGCGTCCAGCACCTTGTGTTTGACGAATTCATCCTCAAAACGCAGCCCGTCAGGGTTGATGACGCGGTATTCGTCCATCACGATTGCGTTATCCAGGCTGCCGCCCAGCGCCAATCCCTGCGAGCGCATGTATTCAACTTCCTGCATGAAACCGAAAGTGCGGGCTCGACTCACTTCCTTTATATAGGACTGCAAGCCCAGATCCACGGTCACATTCTGTTTGGTATTGGCAAACACCGGGTGGGCAAAATTGATGGTGAAGTTGAGTTTGTAACCGTTGTACGGCTCGAAACGTACCCATTTGTCGCCGTCTTTCACTTCCAGGGTTTTTTTGATGCGGATGAATTTCTTGGCTGCTGCCTGTTCGACGATACCCGCCGATTGCAGCAGAAATACGAATGTGCCCGCACTACCATCCATGATGGGCAATTCGGGACTAGTCAGTTCGACAATGGCGTTATCGATGCCCAGACCGGCCAGCGCCGACATCAGATGCTCCACCGTCGCCACGCGCGCGCCGTTCGCTTCGAGGCAGGTGGAAAGCCGCGTATCGTTGACCGCATGCGCCTCGGCGGGAATATCCGCCGGATGCGCCAGGTCGACGCGCCGAAACATGATGCCGCTGTCGATGGCAGCCGGACGCAAGGTCAGGTAGACCTTCTCTCCGGTATGCAGACCGACTCCCGTCGCCTGCACCGTCGTCTTCAATGTGCGTTGCTTGACCATTTCAAATTACCGGCTAATCAGGCGCGAAGTTTAACACAAGCGAACGGCAAGCCCGTTGCCGCGCCGTTTCACTTCGCCCCCTGTCAGTCCGCCTGCTTGCGCAGGAACGAAGGAATATCAAGCGGATCTACGCCGGATTGCTTCATCGCTTCCACTGCTTCGCGATGACGTCCGGTGCGAATCACCGCAGGCATGTCCAGTTCGTTGTAATTCACCAGCGGCACATCATGCGTTCCGGTGCGCTGTTGTTTCTCATAGGCCAGCACCGGCTTCGGCTGCTTGCGCGCAAGCGGCGCTCCCAAGCCGGTCGCGACAATGGTCACGCGCAATTCTTCGCCCATGTTTTCGTCAAATACCGAACCGACGATCACGGTCGCTTCGGAAGCGGCAAACTGGAAGCAGTTCATGACTTCGTGCAACTCTTCCAGGGTCAGGCTGCTGCTGGAGGTAATGTTGACCAGCACACCGCGTGCGCCAGACAAATCCACATCCTCGAGCAATGGGCTGGCGATGGCCTGTTCGGCAGCGCGTTGCGCACGGCCTTCGCCGGAAGCAGTGGCCGCACCCATCATGGCCATGCCGTTTTCGGACATCAGCGTGCATACGTCGGCGAAGTCCACGTTGACCATGCCGGGAACATTGATCACTTCCGCGATTCCCGCCACCGCTCCCTGCAGTACGCCATTTGCCGCCTTGAACGCCTCCGCTAGCGTGGTCTTGCCACCCAGCACTTCCATCAGCTTGGCGTTCGGCACAATGATCAGCGAGTCGACATAAGTCGCCAGCTCTTCGATACCGCTTTGCGCCAGCGTCATGCGCTTGCCTTCAAATATGAAAGGCTTGGTAACAACCGCGACGGTGAGGATGCCCATTTCCTTGGCGACTTGTGCCACGATCGGCGCCGCCCCGGTCCCGGTCCCGCCACCCATACCAGCGGTGATGAAAACCATGTTCGCGCCACTGATGATCTCGGAAATACGCTCGCGGTCTTCCATCGCTGCGGCCTGGCCGATTTCCGGCTTGGCGCCTGCCCCCAGCCCCTTGGTCAGGTTGGCGCCAATCTGCAATTGCACCCGCGCTTTGCTGCGGCGCAACGCCTGCGCATCGGTATTGATGGTGATGAACTCAACGCCCTGCACTCCCTGGTCGATCATGTGATCGACGGCATTGCTGCCGCAACCACCCACTCCCACTACCTTGATCACTGCGCCTTGCGGCTGTGCATCCATCAGTTCAAACATGTTTTTCTCCTTATCTAAAATACAAATCAATCCTGAAACCGAACTCTAAAAATTGCGCTGAAACCAAGTCTTCATGTTCGCCAATACATCGTTGAACGATCCCGAATTCACGCGTGCCACCTCGTCGCGCTTATGCTGATCCAACCCGTACAACAGCAAGCCCACGCCAGTGGCATAGCGCGGCGTTTTCACTACGTCCGACAAACCGTCGATATTGCGCGGCACGCCCATGCGTACCGGCATATGGAATATTTCCTCGCCCAGCTCGACCATGCCCTGCATGGCGCTACTGCCGCCGGTCAACACAATGCCGGACGAGAGCAAGTCCTCGAAGCCGCTGCGGCGCAGTTCCTGCTGCACCAGCGAATACAACTCTTCCACGCGCGGCTCGATCACTTCGGCCAGCGTCTGCCGCGACAGCATGCGTGCACTGCGCTCGCCCACGCCGGGCACTTCGATGGGCGCATCGTTCGCCAACTGGCGTAACGCGCAGCCGTACTTGATCTTGATGTCCTCGGCATCCTTGGTTGGAGTGCGCAAGGCCATCGCGATGTCGTTGGTGATCTGGTCGCCCGCAATCGGAATCACCGCCGTGTGACGGATCGCGCCGTTGGTGAACACCGCCACATCGGTAGTGCCGCCGCCAATGTCCACCAGGCATACACCCAGCTCTTTTTCGTCTTCGGCCAGCACCGCTTTGCTTGAAGCCAGCGGCTGCAAAATCATCTCGTTCACTTCCAGACCGCAACGATGGATGCACTTCAGGATGTTCTGCACTGCAGACACGGCACCGGTGACGATATGGATCTCCACCTCCAGGCGCATGCCGCTCATGCCCAGCGGCTTCTTGATGCCGCCCTGTCCGTCGATGCTGAATTCCTGTTCGAGGATATGCAAAATCTGCTGATCGCCCGGCAGGCTGATCGAACTGGCTGTCTCCACCGCGCGCACGACGTCGGTATGCGCCACTTCCTT
>CAYOJU010000113.1:0-2028 GCA_964404355.1 uncultured Sideroxydans sp.
CAAGCCGCATCTACACCCGCAACCAAAGGAAAAATGAAAATGGTAAAACTGCATACCAACCAAGGCGTCATCACCCTGCAACTGGACGCCGAGAAGGCTCCCATCTCGGTCAAGAACTTCCTCGACTATGTGAACAGCGGCTTTTACAGCAACACCATCTTCCATCGTGTAATCCCCAATTTCATGATCCAGGGCGGTGGCTTTGAACCCGGCTTGCAGCAAAAGCCGACTAATGCACCAATCAAGAATGAAGCTGCGAACGGCCTGAAGAACGACATCTACACCATCGCCATGGCGCGCACGGGCGATCCGCATTCAGCTACCGCGCAGTTCTTCATCAACACCAAGAACAACGGTTTCCTCGACTATCCAGGACAGGATGGCTGGGGCTATTGCGTGTTCGGCAAAGTAGTCGAAGGCAAGGAAGTAGTTGATGCCATCGGCAAAGTGCAGACCGGCAGCAGCCGCGGTTATCAGGATGTTCCCCGCGAGGACGTCATCATCACCAAAGCTGAAGTGGTGCAATAACAAAAAACGGCGCCTCGGCGCCGTTTTGTTTTATGTCGCACAGTCTTTTTATCTCCGACCTGCACCTGAGCCACGGACATCCGCGCAGCACGGAGTTATTCCTGCGTTTTGCGGCCGACATCGCCCCCAAGGCGGAAGCGCTTTTCATTCTGGGCGACCTGTTTGAATATTGGGCCGGCGATGACGACCTGGACGACCCGTTCCACAAGCGCATCACCGACGCACTGCGCGAACTGAACGCGCACGGTACGCGCATTTTCATCATGCACGGCAACCGCGACTTCCTCATGAATGGAAAGTTGGGATCGGCTTGCAACGCCACCCTGCTGGACGACCCGACCATGATAGATCTCTACGGCACTCCCTCCCTGCTCACGCACGGCGACACCTTGTGTACCGACGATACCGAGTATCAGCATTTCCGTAAGATGGTACGCGACGACGCATGGCAAGTACAATTCCTGACGCAACCTCTGGCACAGCGCAAAGCCCAGATCGAACAAATACGCATGCAGAGCGAATCGCAAAAACGCAGCAAGGAGATGGCGCTGATGGATGTGAACCTGGATGCCGTACATGAACTACTGCGCCAATACGCCTACCCTCGTCTCATTCACGGTCACACCCACCGCCCGGCGAAGCATTTGCACCATATCGATGGACACGCCTGCACGCGTTGGGTACTGGGAGATTGGGACAGCAAAGCCAACGCTTTGCGTTGCGATCAGAGTGGTATCAGGTGGGAAACAATACCAACCTGATGGCAAACACATTCTTTGAAAATGGAAACGTGAATATGAAAATGCGACTGTTGGCGCTTTTGATTCTTGCATTCACTGCCGCTTCTTCCGCCACGGCGGGAGATGAACTTTCTGCCGGACAGACTCTTTATCTGCCTGTCTACTCCAAGATCTGGCATGGCGATCGTATTGAGGGAAAGTACCCGGTAGACAGACTGGTATCCGCGCTGGTCAGTGTACGCAACACCAGCCTCAAAACAACCATCAGGATCATTTCGGCCCGCTACTACAACACCGACGGAAAGTTGCTCAAGGAATATCTCGACAAACCGGCAGTGGTCAACGCCATGGGAACACTGGAACTATTCGTGGAGCGCAAGGAATCGGATGGCGGCTCGGGAGCCAACTTTATTATTCAGTGGGACTCGGCAGTACCAACCAACCCGCCGGTGGTCGAGGCCATTCATGCCGATATCAGGACCGGGCAGCAGGCATTTGTTTTCATAACCACGGCACACCCTGTCCAGGCGGATAAATAGCGGGATGCCGACCGTTACGGCATGATTTCAACGTACTCGTAAACCTCGGCATCGATCAGTTGTTTCCTAACCGGCAATGCCGCTTCGGCGAACCATGCCTGCGGGTCATGCTTGTCGATTTCTCGCCCCATGAAACGGACCAGCTCGCAAATCGGCTCAACCACATTGGCACGGTAGCTTTCATCCTTCTTCACATACCCCAGATACAGGTTCTTCATGCA
>CAYOJU010000113.1:2128-5615 GCA_964404355.1 uncultured Sideroxydans sp.
AGTTTGTCGGTGCGGCAGAAGAACTTGGCTATGAGCTGAACCAGCACCGCCTTGCGCTTGTCCAGCGAGTCGCCGGAATATTGCTCGTCAGCAACGAATTGCCAGTACAGGTAGTCAAATGACTCAGCGAGATCATCCAGCTCCTCAAAACTGGTGTCGGGATGCCCCCAGGTCACGCGCGCGGTGACGCTACCGCCGAGCCGGTCACGCACATGATTCACGTTCTTGTGCACCTGGCGCCATACGCCGCGGCCGCGATAACCATCTGTGGTCTGCTCTCCGCCATCAACAGAAACCAGGATATTGGACAGCTTGTGCAACATCCAGTCAGGCAGGTTATCCAGCAGCGTGCCGTTGGTCTGCAACTGGTAACGGAAGGCGGGAAACCGGCGCATGACCGTTTCCATCATCTCGCGGTTGAGCGTTGGCTCACCACCATAGAACGTGACATAGATTTCCTTGCCGCCGAGTTGCCTGTCAATGAAGGCAGCAAGTTGTTCAATGTCGTATTTCAGCTCGGTCTGCGAACCGAGCACGTCGCCCACGCCCATTGAACAGTAGCTGCATTTCAGGTTGCACTTCAGCGTGGTGAGAAGCTGCAATTCGACGCGACCGCCAACAATGGGGTCGGCATCCGAAATGCGCGATGGTATTGCCATGGGTGACAGGGTAATGGTTTGTGTGGTCATGTTATTGTTTCACTTGGGGTTTGATCTGGCTATGCCGCAATAAGACATGCTCGGTGATACGTGGTCAGCAGGCTCTCTGCCTTAACGCGCGGCATTATGCATCAACTCCTTGCCGTAATAATTGATCTTGCTCATATATCCGAGCGAAGTAATCGGCAATCGGCATAAAATCGCGGGTTAATAATTTCTCCGGTGCTCCCTGCCTCAGGCGAGGATAATTGCGCATGACCAAAACCAACACGCCTTCCCTCGCCCCTGCAGCTAGCACCGGACGCTCTTTCAATGAACTGCCGCTTTCGCCAGCAATGCTGGAGAATCTGCAGCAGCTTGAATACCGGACCATGACGCCCATCCAGGCCGCCAGCCTGCCGATCACGCTGGCCGGACACGACCTGATTGCCCAAGCCAAGACCGGCAGCGGCAAGACGGCGGCATTCGCGCTGCCGCTGCTCACCAAACTGAACCCGCGTCACTTCGGCGTGCAAGCCATGGTGCTGTGCCCGACGCGCGAACTGGCCGATCAGGTGACGCAGGAGATGCGTCGTCTGGCGCGTTTTGCCGACAACATCAAGATACTGTCGCTGGTCGGCGGCAGTACCATGCGCCCGCAACGCGACAGTCTGGAACACGGCGCGCACATCGTCGTCGGCACCCCGGGCCGCATCATGGATCACATCGAGCGTGGCAGCCTCAAGCTGGACGCAATCAACACACTGGTGCTGGACGAAGCTGATCGCATGCTGGACATGGGCTTCTACGACGACATCGCGTTTGTGGTGAAGCAATGCCCGACCGAGCGCCAGACCATGCTGTTTTCGGCTACCTATCCGGAAGGTATCGCACGGCTGGCGCAAAAATTCATGCGCACCCCGCAGGAAGTGAAGTTGCTGGAACAACACGAGGGCAGCAAGATCCGCCAGTGCTTCTACGAGATCAAGCACGAGGACCGTTTGCAGGCCGTCTCCGTCTTGCTCAAGCACTACCGCCCGGTCAGCACGCTGGCCTTCTGCAACACCAAGCAGCAATGCCGCGACCTGGTGGACATTCTGCATGCCAAGGGCATCCACGCGCTGACGCTGAACGGCGACATGGAACAGCGCGAACGCGACCAGGTACTCATTCAATTCGCCAACCGCAGTTGTTCGGTGCTGGTGGCTACTGACGTGGCCGCGCGCGGACTGGACATTGCGCAGCTTGAAGCCGTCATCAACGTCGACGTCACCCCCGATCCGGAAATCCACATTCACCGCATCGGCCGCACCGGACGCGCCGATGAAGACGGCTGGGCATTTAGCCTGTGCAGTCCCGCCGACATGAATCGCGTATCCAACATCGCCAAAATGATGGGTATTGAACCCGAATGGCACACGATGGATTCGCTGCTAAACGAAAAGAAGGGGCCGCTGGTACCGCCTATGGTCACGCTGCAGATCCTCGGCGGTCGTAAAGAGAAGATCCGCCCCGGCGACGTACTGGGTGCCTTGACTGGCGAAGCCGGATTCACCCGTGAGCAAGTCGGCAAGATCACTGTGACCGATATGTCCACCTACGTTGCCGTCACTCGCGACATCGCCCGCGAAGCAGTAAAGAGGTTGTCGGCGGGCAAGGTGAAGGGCAAGACAGTGAAGGTGCGCGCGCTGGAGGATTGAAATACAGAAGAGCAGTCGCCCCTGCCGAGGTATTTGCAACCTTGAAACTAATGAGACAAGGCTGGATTTTGCCAAAAGGATGTGCTGTTTCGATGATCACTGTCCGGTCAACAATGATCATTTGCGACGACGTTAATCAGGCAATGTTATCCCAGGCATCGATCGTGCGCGCAACCGGAATCAGTGTACTGTGATATTCGTGCAACCTCATCAGCGCAGAGACAATCGGCAAGGGAAAACCCTGACGTCCGCCCCGTTCATCGAAGATGGTCTTGTTGAGATACTCATGCAACCCGAGCGTCCCCCACATCAGCGTAATTCTTTCGGCGACTTTTGGAAATTGTTGTTGAACCAGACAAAAATCAGGGACAATTCCCGGAGGCAGCGTGGGTTGCTTGGGTGTAGCTGTATTGGGAGTAACTATATTGGCCATATCAAAGCATCCTTTGAATATCAGAACTCAATGAAGTAGTTGCATCAGGGATACTTCCCCTGCCAAAACAAAAAACCGCATTCATTGCAACAATTTAGCACCAAAATCCTTTTCGGGATATATGCCAAAAGGCATAGGCCAATATATATACCCGCCGCTCCCTTTCGTTGACAAGGCGCTTGCTACTTTTCCTTGCACAAACTTTCGCAAGGCTCGCCATCGTGATTGCCGTCCAGTGCCTTCTCATCACAACGGGTAAAGTAGAAGCGTGCTTCGTCGCATGAGCCCATTTGCGAACAGCGGCGTTTCTTGCCGCATTCCATATCGTACAACATGACCGGAACAACACGAGTGGAATCACCGCGCCAACGGTCTTGCAGGCCTGGTTTGGACGACGGGTGTAAATTGCGCCACTCCCACGGTGCTTGCGGGTTGTATTGCATCCACAAGCCGCGCTTGGCCTGTCTGGCCTCGCTTTGCAGGGCGCGGTAGGTTTCATCGCGATGGAAATGTGAATACTCCCACGCCATGCCGCGCCGTACCTGTTCTTCGTTGACGTTGAGCCCATCCACCGAAATCAGCCCGACGAGGCGTCCGTACTGGTCTACTGCCTGGCTGTCGAGCTGCACTTGTTTCTTGCCCACCAATTCCAGCAAGGAATCGCGCGCTTGCTTGCCAAAGGGCTGAGCCTTTTCCGGAGCGTCGATGTTTGCCAA
>CAYOJU010000113.1:5715-8886 GCA_964404355.1 uncultured Sideroxydans sp.
GGCTTGACGATGTCGAAGAAACGGAACAGCGAGAACGCCAGTATCTGCCAGACCAGACCTTCCGGCGTAAGAAACAGTACCAGCATGAACGCGACGATCTCGTCCCACACGATGCCGCCGTAGTCGGCCACCCCTAGTGCCTTGCCGGTGATGTCGCACACCCACACGCCAAAGGCGAAGGCCCAGATCAGCACCAGCAGGAACATCGCTTCGGTCAACCGCGGCGCGAGATACCAATACATGGGGAAAGCGACCAGCGTGCCTGCGGTCCCCGGCCCCTTCGGCACCAGCCCGGCACCAAAACCGAAGGAAAGGAAATGCGCCGGGTGGCTGAACAGAAATCCCCAGGTCGGTTGAATTTTCAATTGGTCATCTGAAGTGGTCATAGCCGCTTTCCTTTGGTTTCAACACGCCACCGTCTGCTGCACGCACCGTGCAGCCTTGTCCCGTTCTGATCTGGCCTATGCGCGTAAGCGGCAGTTGCAGTTTCTGTGCAATTGCGTCGATTTCTCCGCGCCTTGCCGCTGGCGCGGTAAAACACAATTCATAATCGTCGCCGCCGGACAATACGCATTGTTGCAGCAACGCTTCATCAATACTGCCTGCACTCACTTTCGGAATGGCATCGAATTGTATCTCCGCGCCGAGCTGCGAACATTCCAGAATGTGGCCGAGATCGGCAAGCAGGCCGTCGGAAATGTCGATGGCGCTGTGCGCAATATCGCGCAACGCCAGTCCCAAGGCCACCTGTGGCAGCGGTTTGTGCAGGGCGGCAAGGCAGAAAAGACGGTCTTCTTCGGGCAATTCGGTTTTGCCCTGCAGGTACGCCAGCCCCAGAGCCGCCATACCCAGAATGCCGGACACCCAGATATCATCTCCGGCTTTCGCTCCGCCGCGGCGCAGCGCTTTGCCTTTGGGTACTTCGCCCATGATGGTGACACACAGATTGAGCGACCCGCGTGTGGTATCACCACCAATGAGTTCGATGCCATATTCATCGGCCAGAGCAAAGAAGCCCGCGCTGAATCGTTGCAGCCAGTTTTCGTCCGCAGCCGGTAATGACAAAGCCAGCGTCGCCCAGCGCGGGTCGGCACCCATAGCCGCCAGGTCGGAAAGATTCACCGCCAGCGTCTTGTGGCCAAGCAGGAAGGGATCGGTATTGGGGAGAAAGTGCGTGCCGCTAACCAGCATGTCGGTGGAAACGGCGAGTTCCATGCCATCGGCAATCCGCAGCAGCGCCGCATCGTCACCCACCCCCAACGTTGCGCTCGGGGTGGGACGGGTAAAAAAACGACGGATAAGATCGAATTCGGACATAGGAACAGTTGTTAGTCGCTAGTCGTTATAAAAACTGCGCAGCAACCACATCAACTAGCGACTACCAACTAACGACTAGCGACTATTTCAGTTGCACGTACTTGCGCCGCCAGTTTATCCAGCACGCCGTTGACGAACTTGTGTCCGTCGCTGCCGCCGAAAGTCTTGGCCAGCTCTACCGCCTCGTTGATGACGACGCGATAGGGCACCTCGGGATGATGGATCAGTTCATATGCGCCCAGCAACAGCACGGAGTATTCGACGGGGCTCAATTCGTTTACTGCCCGATCCAGATGCGGTGCGAACTGCGCGGACAAAGCCTCGTGCTGCGCGATAGCACCGTGCAGCAATTGCCCGAAGAATTCGTTGTCATAGCGTCCCAGACTTTTTTCGTCGCGCGTGGATTTTTCGATCAGCGCCGCGCTCTTGCCGGAAAGACGCCATTCGTAAATGCCCTGCATCGCCAGCTCGCGCGCGCGATGACGCATGCTTTTGGCCGGGTTGTTCTGCTTTGCTTCGCTCATGCAAGGGCCTTCAACATGTGAGCCATTTCGATGGCAACCAGGGCCGCTTCCGCACCCTTCACATTCATGCGCACTTCGGCCTGTTCGTCGGTATCGGTTGTCAGGATCGCATTGGCAACAGGCACGCCGCTGTGCAGTTGCACCTCGCCCACGCCGCGCGCCGATTCGTTGGACACGACTTCAAAGTGATAGGTATCGCCACGTATTACCGCACCCAGTGCGATGAGCGCATCGAATTTCTTGCTCTGCGCCATGGTTTGCAAAACCAGCGGGATCTCCAGCGCACCCGGCACATTGGCCAGCGTGATGTCGTTTTCGCCCACGCCGCTCTTCACCAGTTGTGCGCGACATGCCGCCAGTAAACCCTCGCACACGACTTCGTTGAAACGGCTCTGCACGATGCCGATGCGCAGGCCTTTGCCGTTCAGATTCTGTTCGATTTCCTTCATTTTGTTTCCTTGCATTGACAATAACGTACCACTTCCAGGCCGAAGCCGGTCATGCTGGGCAGTTTGCGCGGTGTGGCAATGAGGCACATCTTGCCGACGTTAAGGTCGCGCAATATCTGCGCGCCAATGCCGTAGCTGCGCGGGTCCCACTGCGCATGATGGGGTTCGGGTGTGGCTGCCGCACGGGCCAGCAGGCTTGTCGATGTTTCGGTGTGATGCATCAGGACCAATACGCCTGCCGCTGACTGGCTGATTTTCTTCAGCGCATCGTGCACGCTGGTGGTGTTGGGCAAACTGACCTGCTCCAGAAAGTCCAGCGCGGACAACGGCTCGTGCACACGCACCACCGTCTCGGCCTGTGGCTGAATATCCCCTTTCACCAGTGCCAGATGGGTGCGCTGCGTAGTCTGGTCGGTATAGGTCACCAGATCAAGCTCTCCGTAGGCAGTCTGCACTGTGCGGCGCGCAACACGCTCCACAAGGGTCTCATTGTGCATGCGATATTCGATGAGGTCGGCGATGGTGCCGATTTTCAGGCCGTGTTCCTTGGCGAAGGGGATCAGGTCGGGCAGACGAGCCATTTCGCCGTCTTCCTTGATGATCTCGCAGATCACCGATGCCGGCATCAGTCCGGCCATTTGTGCCAGATCGCAACCCGCCTCGGTATGTCCGGCACGCACCAGCACGCCACCGGGACGCGCCATGATGGGGAAAATATGGCCGGGCTGGACAATATCCGAGGGACCGGCATTTTTCTTCACCGCAGCGCGAATGGTGGTAGCACGGTCGGACGCGGAAATTCCGGTGGTAACGCCTTCTGCAGCCTCGATGGAAACGGTGAAATTGGTGCCGAGCGGACTCTTGTTGTCCCGTGCCATGTG
>CAYOJU010000114.1:0-8811 GCA_964404355.1 uncultured Sideroxydans sp.
ATCATCTTTGTCGTAGATGGCCCGGTTTATGAAATGCATCCAGCGAATCGAGCCGCCTGCCGCAATGATACGGTTCTCTATTTCCACTACCGGATTTTTCGGGGACAAGAGTTTCAACTTATCGCTGACGAGAGTGACATCTGGTGGAAATACGACAGGCTGCCATTTGTTTCCTATCAAGTCTTCGGCGCGCTTGCCAAACAAGTTGCTGAACGCCCGATTGACATACAAAATGGTGCTGTCTGCCAGGAATCGGCAAATGGTCTCGGTCTGATCTTCCAGAATAGCCTGATAATGCAGTTGGTTCATCGGAGCTCCCCTTCTTTTTTGCCTATTCTAGAACGATTCTTCTGCTCCCTATTATGTTCCAGTCGAGCTGGAAAGTAGACGTAACAAAGAAATGGTTTTGTTGAAGTGTATGCATGAATAGTAATTCGCGAGATTTGGAGCCGTCTGGAAGGCGACGCACTGGAACTGTTGTGCTTCGATGCGACCAAGTTCCAAGCCGGCACGATAGTGCTTGGCCGTTTTTCCGCTGGCGATGCAGCACCCATCCACTTCGTCCCGTCAAATTTCAAAAAGTACCAGAGTCGAATTGTTTGTACGAACTCGGAATGATTGAAATGAAGATGCGGTACTTACAGGCAGACAAAAAGGCGGGGAGTATCAGTCCCCGCCTTTCGTATACTGTGCCAATAAAACGTCAGGCTTTGACGCTGACCCTGGAACCCACCAAATGGCCACTTGTGTTAACAGTCGGCTTGGCAGTTGCGCTTGCAGTTGCCGATCCAACCTTGTCGTCACGATCCCCATCATTTTCTCTTTCACCAGCTCTTTCGACCGCAGCTTTAACGGGAGGAAGGGCGTGAGTAACTGTCTTGGCTACAGAATTAACCGAACTGGCTGTCATTATTATTCTCCTTATGGTTGATGGTGAGTTTCCAATTTCACCATCGAAGATATCGGCTGATATCGGTAATACTTTAATCTATTAGTCGGATTAGCTGCATGGTAGGTGTGGTCACATGCATTGATGATGACTCCCAAGGGAGGTTTCACCGAGCGATATTTAAAGTAGAGTGCTATCCCATCACAAAAGCGAGGCTGTTCCTTATTATTTTCTTACCTATTTAATGAATACCATGCTCACAAAACCATCCGACAACAAGACCAACGACTTTGAAAGTTCAACGATGCTTTCCAATCCCCGAAAACTCTGGCGGGCTATCCTGTTCCTGGTCTGTATCGGAGGGTTCGGGATCGCGAATCCCGCGGCGGCGGAGCCTACTTCTTCTGATCTTGCTGTGCTTAGAGCGTGCGCGCGCGGACAAACGGATGTGCTGGGCGAACTGTTACGGAACGGCGGCAATGCGAGAGCCACCAGCGCCAACGGTATTCCGGCGATCGCCGTTGCAATTGACAATAATAAATCCGATGCCGTTGCGCTGCTGCTCGCGACAGACCCCGGTACGGCCAACCAGAGCTATACGGTTGGTAAAGGCATTCAACTGACACCTTTGCTGGACGCGATATATCAGAAGCAATACGGAATCATGCGTGCCCTGATCGAGGCCGGGGCCGATGTGCGCTGGAGCAGTGGTTCCGGCCCGACCCTGATTGAAGCCGCCATCTCCGGCAATGATGTTGAAGCGCTGCAGGTGCTGGCCGAAAGCGGCATTGACCTGAAGGGACTGGCCGTGCCTTACGGATCATTGCTGCATTTTGCCGCGTTCCGCGACCGGCCGGAGATCATTGCGGCCCTGATCGGGTACGGGATCAATGTAAATGAGCGTGATGACCAGGGCGTTTCAGCGCTGGACGTTGCGGTAGGCGGTGCCCGGTTTGAGAATGTTCGAGCCTTGCTGGATGCCGGCGCGTGGGCTTATCCGCTGGATGCATTCGGCCTGACCGCCCTTGCGCACGCGAAGCGCATCAAGGACGCGGAGCAATCGGCGGCCATGGTGAAGCTGCTGACCAGCCGCGGTGCGCCGGAGAATGGAAAGAACCGGCCGGTGGATGATCGCTATCTTCTGGCCATCAAGAGCGGCGATCTTGCCGGTGTCAAAGCCGCGCTGAAGGATGGCGCGGACGTCAATGCGCGTATGGCCGCGACCATGAATTCTTCCGCGACCCATGCTGCCTCACTAGCCGCCGGGAATGCCAAAATTCTTGCCTACCTGATCGAGAAGGGCGTCAACGTGAGGGCCAGCGACGAATACCGGTTTACCGCCCTCCATATGGCGGCCAGCCGCGGAGGCGACTTGCAGAGCATCCCGCTGCTCGTTGAGCATGGGGCGGACATCAATCACAAAACCAAATTTGGAGAAACGGCGCTCAGCGTTGCCGTCAACATGAACCGCCCGAGCGCGGTGGAGTTGCTGCTCAAGCTCGGCGCCGACCCCAACGCCCGCTCGGTGGGGGGAGGCAATCTGCTGAAAATGGCCCGCTCCGAGTACCACAGCGCATTGATCGCGCCGATGCTGGTAAAGGCCGGCGCGCTGGAAGATGCGCCCGGCACTCCCCAGCCCTGCGAGCTCAATTCGAAACCGATGCAGACCTGCGCGCTGCCCGCCTATATCGGGCTCGGCAACTACAAAAGGGTGGAGGACGCGATCAACAGTGGCGTGAGTTTCAAGGAACGCGACAAGAACGGCCGCACGCTGCTGTATGTTGCCTTGCTACTGCCCAAGACCAGGGAAGAGGTGCTGGGGGGCAGTGAAAATTTCTTTAATCACGTTGTCGCCAACAGGATGAAGACGGCGCATTTGCTGATAGACAAAGGCATCGATGTCGGGATCGCGGACAACCGCGGAATTACCGCCCTGCATGTTGCGGCCACCGACCCGCGCTTGGTCGAGTTCATCGGCACGTTGATCGAAAAAGGGGCCAACCCCAACGTCAAGGGCGGCAGCGACGAAACGGGTCCCTTGCTTCTTGCCGTCAACGCCGGCAACCTGAAAGGCGCCGCGGCCTTGCTGAAGAATGGTGCAAAGCCGAATGAGGCAACGACCCAGGGCATAACAGCGCTGAAACTGGCAACGCAGAACAAACAAGCCGACATTGTCGACCTGCTGCTCAAGTCCGGCGCAAACCCTGATTTCGACGCCGGTGTACCACCGTCGCCTCGGCAGATCAGCAAGAGATCCGATGGCGCCATCCAGGCTTTGTTCGATGCAGTGAAATAAAGTAGTTAAGGGATTAGGCTTGACGCATGGCAAACGAGCGCAAAATTGATGCGGGCTTTTTTGATTCAAACTTGAACATTAAGAGAAAACAGGTGAATTCGAATATCGCGGCACGTATCTTTGCGTTACTCATCCTGGCAGTAATCTTGTTCCAGATGGCATTGGCAGCTGGCATGCCTTGGGGAGCGATTGCATGGGGTGGAGCGTATCCAGGGCAATTGCCGGCAAATATGCGTTTTGCATCGGTTCTCTCTGCACTTTTACTTCTTGTAATCGCCTTGGTTGTCCTGACCCGGGCTGGACTTGTTCTGCATAAATGGCAGCCCGTCTCCAGAAGACTCATTTGGGCGGTCGTCGTTTATTCCTTGCTTGGTGTGGTAGCCAACGCAATAACACCCAGCTTATGGGAGCGGATTATCTGGCTGCCGGTTGCAATTATGTTGCTGGTTTGCAGTGCGGTGGTTGCAACAAGAAATTAGTGAGCTACAGGTTGCCTGGAATCTGGCGGGATAGAGGTTGTAAATTTATTTGGGGAGTAGATACACATGAAAAAAATCGCATTCGTTGTTGTGCTGCTGATAGTAATGGGTGCGTTGGCGGCACCGAAACTGATCGGTGACAGTGCGCATGAGCAGTATCTGAAGAGTTTCGAGGAGTATCCATTGGGGACATCCGGGATCAGATTCGAACAAAGAAGCTATGAGCAGTCGTGGTTTTCCTCCCAGGCCGTTACGGTAATGAAGATTCCGCTGGGCAGTCCCGAGGTTAAAGATTTCAGTGTGGTTTTGACTTCGCATATCGGACATGGGCCGTTGGTGTCTACCGACAAGGGCATGGCATTGGGCCTTGCGTATGTGAAATCGAATGTCACGCTCGCGGGTCTTCCTGACGCCGCGCAAAAGCTGGCGGACAAATACGTGCCAGCGGGGACAATCACAAACGCCTCGCTGATCGGCTTTCACCAACTATCCTACGATGCGATGCATGTGGGCAGTATTAAATTTGGAAACGACAAGACCACTGCGGTGTTTGGCGGAATGAACTTAACCGGTGTGTCGAAGCAGGATTATTCCTTGGCGCAGGCCAGGATCGAGCTGCCGGCGTCGCATCTCGCTGCCAACAATACCGTGCTTGATATTGCGGATGCTTCGGGAAATTATGACCTGCATAAGCATGGTGACATGATGCTGGGCAACGCCGAATTGAATTTCCCCCAGATCAAATTTGCCGGCCAGCAAGGCGCTGTTACCCTGGAAGATTTCAGGATTGCCTCGAATTCAGAAGAGCAGACGGGAAAACTGAATATGGCAGCAAGTTTCGGTGTTCGAAAAATTACCGCGCCCGTACCTGTTACTGCATTCCAATACGATTTCGAGGCAAAACAGGTCGATGAAAAAGCCATTGCACTGTGGGGCGAGATATCAAGAGATATGCGAGCGAAGCAGGGTGATCCGGCGGCGGCCTTGAATAACCCGAAAATGAACCAGTTTCTTGAGTTGCTGTTGCAGAAAGACGTGGAGCTGAATCAGAAGTTCACGCTGGATGGCATGGGTGGCAGAATGAATATCGATTGGGATACCCGTTTTACAGGTTTGCCAGAGGGTGTGCACATTGAGGGTATGACAGATAAATCGCAACTTTTAAAAGCTGTGGACATGCATGTGTCTGTGAATGTCGATGAGAAGGTGCTGATGGCAACGCCATTGGGTGGGATGGTCGCACCCTATATACAGAAGGGCATGATCGCGAAACAGGGCGACAAGCTGGTGGCGGACATCAAACTCGCCCTCGGCGTGCTGACCGTCAACGGCATTCCCGTTCCGCTGCCAGCAGAAGGTGCCAACAAACAGGAACAATCGGGGGCAGCCCCCGGGGCTTCTGCAGCACCTGTCCCGCTTCAAATGCCGCGAGGCAAAAAAATGCGGCACAGCTAGAACAATATGGGGCAGTCCAAGGGCCCTACTGTTTCCTGACCAAATCTATCCAACCATGCGTGAAAGTGATCCAACATGATGCAAGCAATCTTGAAGAGATTTCCGGGGCTGGAACGTTACAACCAGATCGTCTGGGCGATCATCGGGAGTGGCGTTGTCGCTGCTGTGACGGTTTCGGTTCTTATAGGGCTGGCGGCCATGTTCTATTCGATGCTCCATTCCGGCAGGGGCGGGATGCAGGTTGCGGTGATTGATGAAAATGCCACACAGGGTGTCGAGCGCAAATCTTCCCTTTACGATTTTTGCCAGCCTTTGGCGGTGCACGAGTCGCCCTATCAGCTTATTCGCGTGGTCAGTGATCAGTTCGCGGTAAGAAAAGTCGCGGCAGCATCCAAAGCGAGGAAGAGCAATTTTGAAAGCTATTCGGAGTCGCCTGTTTATGGTGCGTGCGGGATTCATGGTAGCGACAAACAGACGGGGATTGTCAACGTCATCATCCGCAATGTCGACGACAATTCGATGCATTTGTTGCTGAAGGAGAATGCGGTCATCCAGTCGATGGAATATCCGCTACCACCCGCAAAGAACGAATATGGAAAGAGTGCGGAGGACTTTCCCCCTGCCGGAACGCTCTACTGGGAGATCGCCTATGGAGATAGCAACAACGATGGCGTGATCGATGAGAAAGACGATCTGGGTGCGTATCTTTCGAATCCGGATGGTAGCCAACTTGAGCGCATCACGCCTGCGCAAAGCCGCGTGCTTGAGAAATCCTACGACAGGAAACGCAACCTGCTGACGCTGCGTATTTTGCGGGACACCAATAACGACAAGGTGCTGGACGATAAGGACAAGCCATCGTTGATCGAGGTCAGTGTCGCAAAGCGCAAGATGATTCGGGAAGTGCTGGATTCGAAGACGTTGCGCGGGATGATGCAGCAGGCAGAGCCGAAGCGGCAGATCAAGTAATCAAAAGCTATCGGGTCCAAAGGTGCCGGATTGGTTTTTCAATTTTGAAAGGTGTAGCGCTTGATGATAATTCCGAAGCTTAGTCAGTTAGTTTGGGCTGTCTTGCCTGTGAAATCGAGGATGAAGCGCTTGTGTGTGCTGGCATTGCTGGTTCTGGTACCGCAGTTGGGGCTGGCACGTGACTACAGTATCGGTGAGGCGCCTACGTGGGTACAGCACGTGGCGCTGGATGCGTCCGCCGTGATGCCTGCCGCTGAGCTAAGTGACGGAGTGTATTACTTGCTCAGTGATGAACAGGTGCGGCTTGAGGCCGGCGATAAGCAGGTCTTCCGCCATTTTGCTACCCGCGCGATCAACGACAAGGGGCTTGATGAGGTCGCGTCGATCTCGATCAGTTTCGATCCGGCGTATCAATCCCTGACGCTGCATGCAATCAATGTGATCCGCGCGGGGCGCGTGATTCCGAAACTGGCGACGGCCAAAGTGCGTGTTCTGCAGCGGGAGCGGGAGCTGGAGGCGCGGATTTTTGATGGTCGCAAGTCGGCCAATGTGTTTCTTGAGGACGTGCGGGTGGGTGATATCGTCGAGTACGCCTACTCAGTGCGCGGCGCTAATCCAGTGTTTGGCGGACGCCATTTTGGTGGTCTGGATATGGGCTGGCGCGTGCCCGTCGGGCGCCGTTTTGGCCGGCTGCTGGTGTCGCACGGGAGTCCGCTCAAGCTGGTTTATCACCAAACCCTTTTGCGGCCTGTAGAGCGAGATCAGGATGCCTTTCGCGAATACGTATGGGATGTGCGCAATCTGGCGCCGATCCATCCTGATGGCGACATCCCGGCTTGGTATGACCCGTATCCCTGGGTGCAGTGGAGCGAGTTTGGCGATTGGGGGGAGGTGGCGCGCTGGGCCGAGCCACTGTATCGCACTCCGGCAAGCCTGAGCCCGGCATTGCAGGCGACGGTAAAGCGTCTGGCAGCAGCCAGTACTGATCCGGCTGAACGCCTGGTGGCGACACTGAAATTTGTGCAGCAGGAAATTCGCTATCTGGGCGTGGAAATTGGTGCTGGCTCGTATGCGCCGAGTGCGCCTGATCTGGTTTTCAAGCGGCGTTTTGGTGATTGCAAGGATAAGGCCTTGCTCACCGTAACGCTGCTGCAGGCGTTGGGCATCGAGGCGCACCCGGCGCTGGTCAGTACCGAAGTGCTGCGCGGAATCCGCGACCTGCAGCCTAGTCCTGGCGCTTTCAACCATGTGATCGTGCAGGCCCGCATTGGCGATCAGCTTTATTGGCTCGATCCCACGCGTGCGCCTCAGTCCGGCACGATCCAGACCATTTTTCAACCCGATTATGGCCAGGCGCTGCTGGTGAATACGACAACGCGTGAGCTGAGTTCGATGGAAGCCAAGCTGGCAACACGCGTGCTGACCAAACGGATTGTGGCCGAGTTCAACTCCCGCGACGGGGTGGACAAGCCCTTGGGCTTTACCTTGACGACGCTGACCGAAGGCGTGGCGGCCGAGTCGTTGCGCAACACCATGTCTTCCCATAATCACGAGGAAATGCAGAAGCAGTACCTGAATTACTACGCGCACTACTACCCCGGCATTGAGATGGCCGCCCCCCTTGAGGTGGTGGACAATCCGCAGGCCAATCGCTTCTCGGTAATTGAGCACTACCGGATCAAGGATTTCTGGAAGCACAACGAAGCGAAAAAGCGCTTGGAGGCCACCAGTTATGTGCCGGATCTGGAGGACTTTCTGCAACGTCCGCGCAGCACGTTGCGTACCGATCCCCTGAAGCTGGCGCATCCGGTCGATATCACGGTCAGCTCTGTCTGGCTGCTGCCGGAAGAGTGGAGTTTGCACATTGAAAACGAACACATCGAGGACCCAGTTTTCAATTTCGAACGCAGCGTGAGCCTTGAGGACGGCAAGCGCAAGGTCGTCGAAACGTATCATTTCGTCAGCCGTGCTGATTTCGTTGCCGGTGCTGATGCGCCGCGCTATGCCGCCAATCTCGAGAAGGCGCGGCAGGCTTTGGGCATCACGCTGTCTTGGCGTGATGCTGGCGCTGGGGCTCCAGTACCAGCTATTGCTTCGCTTAGCCTGATGGATCGATTCAACTGGAGCATTGCGATGCTGGTGGTGATGCTGCTGACCGTTCTGGTCTGGCTCGCACTGAAGGTCTATCGCTATGATCCACCGCCGTCGCGTGGCGTGATTGACCCGGGTCTGCAGGGGATTGCCGGCTGGTTGTTGTTGCCCGCATTGGTCGTTGTGTGGCAGCCCCTGAAAATCCTGAAGGGCATGGTAGAGCTGATGCCGACTTACGCCGCAGACACCTGGATGCATCTGACTACAGTAGGGCAGACGGCTTACCATGCCTTATGGGCGCCGACCTTGCTGTTCGAACTGGCGGTCAATCTGAGTTTGCTGGTGTTTTCAGTTCTTCTTATGGTCCTGTTTTTTAAGCGGCGCAGCAGTGTGCCACGCGTGTATCTGGCCTTTCTGGGGGGCGCCCTGATCGCTAGCGTACTGGATCTGATGGCTGCCGACCTGATCCCGGCGGCCAAGCATGCGGCTGGCAGTTCGGAGTGGGTAAAGGTGATTGGGCAGGCTTCGGCTCTGGCAATCTGGGGCAGCTATTTCATGATCTCACGACGCGTGAAAGCTACGTTCGTGAAGACCTGGCGAGCACCGGAATGTGCCGAGAAGCAAGTGCCACC
>CAYOJU010000115.1:0-4275 GCA_964404355.1 uncultured Sideroxydans sp.
CCCGAAGTACCACCGACTCAATTCCAGTCGACTTTGGGGCGGACTGCGGTAGCGGTGAGAGTGGAGTTGCCCGAGCTTGACTTCATGCGCTATGCGCACGACAAGAAGCTGGCCGCTTCCGTGGCGAGCGGCAAGGGCTACAGCGGAATTGGCGGGGGATGCAGTGGAACCGACATTGGGACTTGCATCTTGGCCCAGGCAGTGGTCGTGGCAGCCTTTGGTCTCTTTGAGAACCACATTGCTGCCGCATCAGCGGAAAGAAAGTCCGAGGAGGTGAAGAAGTCTGAATCCTCCGTGGCGCCCGTGTTGGGGGCGAACATAATGCAAGACGCACTACGTGATGCCATCGTGGTTGCCGCTCAGTCGGATGGAATCAAGCTCAAAACCGCAGCGCCAGTGATTATTAAGGACGGGGAAGCCGAGCCGGATTATCGGTCGCTTGCTGCAAGGGGTGTGGATACCGTGCTTGAGGTGACGCTGGATCAGGTGTTTCACGAGCCTGCTGTTAATCGCAAGCTGAATCTCGACCCGGTCTTGCCGCTGGAAATGACAGTGCATGTGCGCTTGATCAAGACCGGCGATAATTCCCGGCTGTTCTCCGGCGACTATTCATACCACGGCAAGCGTTACAGGTACACGGAGTGGGCTGTCAACAACGGCGATCGGCTCACGAGCGCCTTGAAGAATGGTTATGAATCTCTGGGGCGCGATATCAGCGAGAGGATATTCCTGCTTTATCCTTTTGCTGATCGCATGGGGAAGGGGGAGTCGGGTAACTGCGGACTTGGCGCGCTTGGTCCCAAGGATGGCATGGCGTGGGACCTTTCTCCCTTGCTTTCCTGGCAGAGTTTTCCGCGCGAGTCCGATATTGGCGCGGATGTGCAGGATTTGAAGCGAGTGAAGAATGTCAGTTACGAACTGGTCGTTGGTTCAGGTGACAACGGCGAAACGCCGGATATGTTCTACCGGGTCAAGGGGCTGACTGAAACATCACACAAGCTGCCGATGAGACTGAATCCGAACACTCGCTACTTCTGGAGTGTGCGCGCGCGTTTCGAACTTAATGGCCGCCAGCGCGTAACTGACTGGGCGACGAGCTGTCCTTTTGAACAACAACTTGTCGTGGGGGCGCAGATATACAGGTTTTATACACCCAAAAACTGACAGGGTCTGCATCACAATTGTTTTGGAAAACAAATTATGGGAGCGAATATTTCTTTCATAATCCCGAAGAGAAATCTGGGACCACGGTTCCCGTGTATCCGGGATGTTGGAATCAATTAATTCCTTAAGGACTCAACATGGATAAACATATTTCCCCGGTCGATTTGCAGAAGGCTTACCGCCTCATCAACCACGGCCCCACGGTGCTGGTGTCGGCCCGTCATGCTGGCGTGGATAACGTGATGGCTGCGGCATGGGCGTGCGCTCTGGATTTCTCGCCGCCCAAGCTGACGGTGGTGCTGGACAAAAGTTCCAAAACGCGCGAGATGATCGAGAAGAGCGGTGCCTTCGTTATCCAGGTGCCTACAGTGGCGCAGTTGCAGCTTACGCATTTGGTCGGCACGCTCAGCCTGTCCACCATGCCGAACAAGCTGAAGCTGTCCGGTGTGGAGTTGTTCGGCATTGAGGGACATGATTTGCCCTTTGTCGCCGGATGCTCGGCGTGGCTCGCCTGCAAGCTCATTCCCGAGCCGCATAACCAGCAGGCGTATGATTTGTTCATCGGTGAGGTCGTGGGGGCATGGGCCGATACGCGGGTCTTCAGCAATGGGCGCTGGCATTTCGAGGATGCCGATCCGGCCTATCGCAGCCTGCACCACGTGGCAGGCGGAAACTTCTACGCCATCGGCGAGCCGTTGTCGGTTGAGAGCTGATGGTGTCACCACATTTTCATTTGTTGAGATCAAAGGTAAGGAATTATTCCCTGTAGTTGTAATATCAACTTTTATTCGCCGCCATAAGCATCTAGAATTCGTGACGGCCAGAATTTTCGCACCTTCACTCTCCACATCTCCTTCCATATGACCGAAGTAGAAGATTTACCGGTTCAAAGCAGTGTAGTGTTGTTGCGCATTCACGACTTTGCGCGTCGTCCTGTGGCAGAGCAGGCTCGCTTGAGCGCGCAACTGGACACCGTGCTGGCAATGTTGTTGCCGGATATTCCGGAACGCTCGCGCCTGGTGATGTCGGGCAATGGCAGCGCGGCAGTGGCTGTGCTGGATAACGCGCCCGCTGCCCTGGCTTTTGCCGAGCGCGCGTTGCGAGCCTACGATGCCAACCTTGGTTTGTGCATTGGCATCGACCACGGGCCGGTTGAGGTGTTGAACAGCGAAACGAGCGAAGACCTTGCCGGCGACGGTGTGGCGACGGCCTCGGTGTTGGCTGCTTCTTCTCCGAATTCCGGTTTGCTGGTTACGCAAAACTTTCGCACCGCGCTGGCTTACGCATCGCCCGGCGCGGAAAGTGCGCTGGTGCCGTCCATCAGCCTGAGCGATGCCGGGCTGCGCACTTATCAGGCCTATAGCCTGGACCGCATGGCTACACGCCGCCGCCGGCGCAACTTCCAGTTGATCGCCTTTGCCACGGCCTGCTTGTTGCTGCTCATCGCCATGTCGTTGCGTTGGTGGGTGCCGGATCGCCCAAGACCCTTGGCGGCCGAGTTCGGCAATTATGTTGCTCCCGCCGCTGTTGAACGCCACACGAGGTCTCCTCATGGCAGACCCTAAACTCAAGCAATTGGGTCGCTATCGCATCATGAGCGAGCTTGGTCGCGGCGCGATGGGCGTGGTGTACAAGGCACAGGATCCGGTGCTCGATCGCACGGTGGCGCTCAAGACCATTGTGCTGGATGACGATGCACAGGAGCGAGAGGACTATCATTCGCGCTTTTTCCAGGAAGCCAAAGCCGCTGCGCGCCTGAACCATCCGGCGCTGATCACTATTTATGATTTCGGTGAGGAGGGGGCGCTGGATTACATGGCGATGGAGTTGCTTGTCGGCACTGAGCTTTCCGAGCGCATGAAGCAAGGGACGATTCCGCTGTATGAGGCCGTTTCGATTGCCGAGCAGGTGGCGGAAGGTCTGGCGTTTGCACATGACAACGGTGTGATTCACCGCGACATCAAGCCTGGCAACATTACGCTGTTGCCGCGCGGTCGGGTAAAGATCATGGACTTCGGCATTGCGCGACTGAAGTCTTCCGAGCTGAAAACCCAGCTCGGTACGCGCCTGGGAACACCCAAATATATGTCGCCCGAACAAAGCAGCGGCGGCACCATAGACCATCGCACCGATATTTTTTCTCTCGGCATTGTGCTGTATGAAATGCTGACCGGCGCCAGGCTGTTTCATGGCGAAAACCTGTCCCAGGTGTTGCACAACGTGGCCACATTTACGCCGCCGACGCCAAGCCGGATCAAACCGGAAGTCACTTCCCTGCTTGATCTGGTGGTGATGCGCGCCCTGGCAAAGAAACCCGCAGACCGCTACGGCAGTGCATGGGAGATGGCGGATGATTTGCGCAACTGCATGCTGGAGCTCTCGCCCACTGTTGCGGCAAGCCGGGGCATTGCTGGTGCCGCGAAGAAGGAGATGTCGGCAGAAGAGGCTGCCGATAAAACGGTCGTTCTCAAGCCGCAATTTGACAGTACGGTCAATGTGCGCCTTTCTGCAGATGCGGATACCAGCAACCGCATGTCCCTGTCAAACCGCTTCGATTCCATTGAAGCGCTCAACCGCTTGCAATCTCCCGATCCGCGCGATCTTAAATGCCTGACACGCGCACACAAGCCCCCCAGCCTGCTGCGCCGTCTGTTGCTTGATCGTGACTTTGCCTGGCTTGTATTCTCGCTGGTATTGTCTGTCGTGGTTGCCGGAGCACTGGCTTTAAGCTGATGCTTGCTGCGCAAGGAAAATCAACGGAGCAGCGCATTATTCTTTCTGGCCGATATAGAATGACGCACAACCTGTTTTGCCGATAACCCTATAAAGAAGGAGTTTAGTGATGAGCGAAGCCGCGGATTTCAATGTAGTCCTGAATTCATGCATGGGCAGCGAGTTGACGGAAAGCAAGGCGAAGCTCCTGGCGGCAAAGCTGGGGGTGCGTCGTTTGAAGGATGGCGAGTTTCTGGTGAAGGAGGGCGACGCGGATCAGACCCTGTTCATCCTGGCCGCTGGCAGAATCACTGTGGCCAGCAAGGATGCCGTTGGGGATGAGCGGATGGTTTACACCATGAAGGAAGGCGAGTGCGCCGGTACCCGCGCCTTCGTCGA
>CAYOJU010000115.1:4375-8694 GCA_964404355.1 uncultured Sideroxydans sp.
CAGGCTCGCATGATGGATAAAAGCGCGCTGGTGCGGCGCGTGTATGACGAAGCCATGCTGAACAATCTGGCGCCGCTCGGTGTGTCGACATTGCTGGGGGAGCGCAGTGCTTTCATCCGCCTGTCGGTGGAATCGCTGAAAATCCCGCAACTCGAAGCCCTTGCCAGTCCGAACACGGTGATCATGATCACCCCGCGGCCCATTGCCGAGGTCGACATTGCCGAGATGCGCGCCAATCTGGCGCATATTGAAGCGCTTGGGTTTAGACAGGGCTGGTCGATCAACAAGCCGCGCCCCGAATATGCCGAGTTCCTGCGCAAGGCTGACTTCATCGAAATCGATCCTGCCGTGCTCGACGGTATCCAACTGAGAAAGATGATCACCGATTTTCGCGCTGAGAATAGCAAGCAGAAACTGATTGCCAGCAAACTGCAGACGGCAGATGACTTCAAATACTGTTACGAGCGCCGCTTCGATTATTTCATGGGGCCGTTCGTTTCCAGCCGCGAGAACTGGCATCCGGCGAAGGGCGATGTCAATTACGTGCAGGTGTTCCAGGCGCTCGAAATGGTTCAGTCCGGTGCCGAATTCAATGCGATTGCGGATTGTCTGCGCACCGACCCCATGCTGACCTTCAAGCTGCTGCGCTATATCAATTCACCCGGCATCGGCCTGCTGCAAAAAATCAGCGATATCCAGCAGGCACTCATGCTGCTGGGCAGGGACCGTTTTTACCGCTGGCTGTCGCTGCTGTTGTTCGATAGCAGGAAACCCGGTTATCACGAGAATGTCCTGACCGAACAGGCGCTGACACGCGCGCGCTTCATGGAAATGTTGGCGGGGAAAGGGCGGGTTCCTGCCAATGGTGACCAATTGTTCCTGACCGGCCTTTTTTCGCTGATCAATGTCATGCTGGCGTTGTCGCTCGATGACGTGCTTAAGCAGGTTGCGCTGCCGGAGGCCGTTTCTTCCGCGCTCCGGGGAGAGTCTGGTGCGATGCTTGATGCGCTGATGCTGGCGATCGCCGTAGAATCAGGAAATGGAGATATGGTTATCGCTGCAGCCCAATGCGGTGTGCATGCCACTGAAGTGGCCAGTGTGATGATCGAGGCATTGGCCTGGTCGCAGCAGATTGGTGCTGCCGGGAAAAACTGAGTGTGCACCGAATATGTCGTCAGTTCATGGTGCACGCGCAACGGCAGGCTGTGGCTGTTAAGGGTCTTCGCCGCAACAGTACATGAATAGCTTGTCGAACCATGAAGGGAAGAGGGCGGGCATTCAATAATATTTTTCTGTGTGACCACTCGAAGTGGTAAATGAATTTTCATTGCGAGGATATTAATCATGTTGAATAACCTGGTTGTCAAATCAAGAGCGGTGCTTGGCGCGTGTTTTGCGGCACTGTCCGTGGTTTGCGGCCTTGCCTCGTGCGGCGGTGGCCTTTCAAATGATTCCAACATCACTATCAACGCTTACGCAACCCCATCCTTGGTTGCATACGGCGGTACCGCCGTTATCAGTTGGACGTCCTCTGGAAGCAGTTCCTGTTCTGCTTCCCCGACCGGTAAGATCGCCACGGGTTCAGGCACAGGTAAAGACGGATCGTTCACTACGGTTGCACTGACCACCAACACTACCTTTACCATTACATGCAAAAGCGATTCTGGTTCAAATAGTGCGCCCATAACGGTTTCCGTCGGTACTACCTCTATCATAAAAGCGGCGCAGTGCACTCCGTTTTCGCCGTTATCCGGCAACACGTACTACTATTGCGACTGCGGGACAGGATCTGCTGCAGGTTGTCAAAATGGAGATGATAATCTCTATACCGGAACTGACCCTTTGTATCCTCGTCGCACTATCGAGAACGCCATGACTCGTTTTAGTTCAATGGCGGTAAACGACACCGTGGCCCTCTGTCAAGGTGGTGCATTCAATGCGACAGCCGGATTGTCGATTGGAACGAACAGGTGTGCAGCTGGCACTGCCTGCAACGATCTCAGGGACTACACACCCGCATGGTTAACGGCCCCGGTAAAACCCAAACCCATTATTAACAGTGCTGCAGGAAGCGCGGACCTATTCACCATCGCCTATGCCGAAGGTGGTGTGCGCTTTCTTAATCTTTCACTGAAAGGAAACAATACGAATCGAGGATTGTTTATCTATAACGCAGCTCATGATCTGACAGTGTGTAATACCGACTTGGATGCATTTTGGATTGCTATTGAGAGTGCAGCAGGTTCACTTGGCAATCCAAAAAATATCACAATCACCGGAAGCAGTATTACAAACAGCTTCGACATCGGTTTTTTGGGCGGGGGCGATAATGTCCAGATTTCTTCTAATAACTTTGAAGGTAACGGCTCCGATGTCCCCCTCCATCACGCAATCTATATGGGAGGGGCGTCTCCGAACAATGCGTCGGTAATCGGGAACACCGTTCATGGACAGCACGGTTCAACTTGCAATGATGGGCCATTCATATCTCACGGCTCGTTCGACAGTTTGCTGGTCAAAGACAATATCATCAGCATTGATCAATCAGCAGCAACGGCCGCGTGTTGGGGGTTTAGTTACGGTAACAACACAAGCAATGCCCATCCGGTTTACTTTAGAAAGGCGGTGTTCTCAGGCAACACTGTTATCAATGGAGGTAATCAGGGAATGGGCATTTCAAGTTGCCCAAGTTGTGTCATTGAAAATAATATAATCATCATGGACTGGCCTGGTGGTTCCACCGGACTTTCAGTAACGAACTTTCCACACACCTACCAGTCTGGAAGAGCTGATGATGTAAGTGATGCAAACGTAATCAGAAACAACACAATCTGGTTTGGCCCAAGTGTTACTACGACTACTACAGGCATTGCCACCAACACAGAAGGTACGGGTCACATAATATCCAACAACACCGTGTCCAGTACGCAAACCAGCGGGACACTGAATTGTTTCAAACATGACCTTCCTCTAACGTCATACGCATTCATCAACAACAATCATTGCTATGCGACAGGAAGCTACAATTTTGAATACACATACAAAACCTGGGCAGCATGGAAAACTCGTGTAAATTCAAATCCTAGTTCCAATGGATTCGACTCTGCATCTGTCACAGGCTCCTCATCAGCAGATCCGCTGTTCACTACGCCAGGAACTGATTTCAAACCGCTTGGCGGATCTCCTCTCATTGGTGCAGGTTCCGGTAATACGGCGTACCGGTCTGCCGCCGACATCAAAGGCGCGCTGCGGCCGGTCCTTCCTGCGCTTCCTGCCATAGGCGCCTATGAACCTTGACTGGCATGGGGGCTAGCGGGTTCAGAGTCAAATTGCTTTAGTGCGAGGCGGCCACGTTGCTGAAATAAAATTTTCATGCCGCCAATTCTCAATGAACTCCTGAGGCCGTGGAAGATATTTACCTTCTGCACCGGGCTTTTCCTGCTGATATGGGGCTCGTTCCATTACGTTGCACCGGATTGGGATGTCCCAATCAGTCTGATCATGGCATTTTTTGCCTATCTGTCTGCCGGCTGGTCCATGCATGTGATGATTGAGAGGCGGTGGCGTGATTTCCCCATGATGATTTTTGCAACCTGGTGGACGGTAGACGGCTGCTACTCGCTTTACTGGTATTTCAGAAATCCTGCGGTATTGGACTTGATGCGGGAGGCGAATGCGCCTGCGTCCCTGTGCTTGTACTGGATGTGCGGTCTGGTGTGGTTCTGGAACGGGTCTTTGAAGGAGTTCTTTGTACGACTTGGAAGATTAGTGAAGTGAACGGCTATAGCTAATGGGCCAGGCATCGAAATGGTCTTGGTGTTGAAAACCGGAACGGGATTGAGCCTTTTAATTCCCGGCCGTTGCGGTTACATTGAGCAGCGATGTTCCGGATGACATCGCAGACGACGATCCAATCAATCCCGCTTTCATTTGTCAGGAGTAACCGCCATGAACAAGACCACCGGTAATTCCAGCTCTCCTGGCGCGATATCGCCCGTGAGAATGCTGGTGGTGCTTACGTGCACCGTGTTTTTTGTGGAATTGTCCATCATGGTCTTGCTGGGCAAATTCATGCCCATCCCGGAATGGATCGAAAATTTGCTTGATGCATTTGTCCTGACGGCGGTGCTTTTTCCGGTGCTTTATTACTGGATATTCCGCCCCATGACCCTGCTGATCGAGAAGCACGAACAGGCGGAGGCCGAGTTGCTCGAGATCCGCGACCTTCTGGAACACATCGCCGATACCCGCGAGCAGGAATTGCAGTCGGCAAAGAAATCGACCGATAGCCTGCAGGCTGAAATCGAACGCCTGCGTGG
>CAYOJU010000116.1:0-1974 GCA_964404355.1 uncultured Sideroxydans sp.
ATGGTCGCCACCGTCGCCTTCGGCATGGGCATAGACAAGCCCAACGTGCGCTTCGTTGCCCACCTCGATCTGCCCAAGAGCATGGAAGGCTACTATCAGGAAACGGGCCGCGCCGGGCGCGACGGCTTGCCTGCGAATGCCTGGATGGCTTATGGTCTGGGAGATGTCGTATCCATGCGCCAGATGCTGCTGTCCGGCGATGCGCCCGAAGAGCGCAAACGCGTCGAACTGCAAAAGCTCGATGCACTGCTCGGCTTCTGCGAATCCACTACCTGTCGTCACCAGACGATCCTGCGCTATTTCGGCGAAGAGCATCCCGGCGAATGTGGCGAGTGCGACAACTGTCTGTCACCCGTGGATACCTGGGATGCCACCAAAGCCGCCCAGATGGCGCTGTCCTGCGTTTATCGCACCGGGCAACGCTTTGGTGTCGTGCACCTCATCGACGTGCTGCTGGGCAAGCTCTCGCCCAAAGTCGAGCAGTTCAACCACCAACAACTGAGTACCTTCGGTATCGGCAAAGAATTGGCGCAACAGCAATGGAGCAGTGTCTATCGTCAGTTGGTCGCTGCCGGTTTCATCAACGTGGACATCGAAGGCTATGGCGGGCTGAAACTCACCGAAGCCGCCCGCCCCGTGTTGAAGGGGGAGCAGGAAGTGTGGCTGCGCCGCGATGCCGAACCCGCCAAACGCAAAACCAGCAAGGCCGAACGCGGTTCGCGCCTGCGCGAAGCCTTCGCCGGGGCAAACGACGATCCGTTATGGCTTGCCCTCAAGGCAAAACGCACCGAACTCGCCCGCGAACAAGGCGTACCGCCTTATGTCATCTTCCACGACAGCACCTTGCTGGAAATCCTTAATCGCAAACCGCAGACCTTGGCCGAGATGGCGCAGATCAGTGGCGTGGGGCAAGCCAAACTGGCGAAGTATGGCGATGCATTTCTGCAGGTGGTGGAGGATGTGGCGAATGACGCCTGAATTGCTTTCGAGATTGAAGCCTGTCGCCACTTAGGGCAAGATGCGGACTCGGGACTGATCCGTACAAATTTTGTAAAACCAACTTAAGAGAACAGACATGGGCGCACAATGGAAAGCCAGGCATAAAGAAGTCGCAGCGAACGTAAGAGGCAAGATATTCGGCAAATTAGCCAAGGAAATCATGGTCGCCGCCAAAGGCGGGGCCGACCCGAGCTCGAATTCGCGCCTGCGCCTTGTGGTCGAGCAAGCCAAAAAAGCCTCCATGCCCAAAGACACGCTGGATCGCGCCATCAAGAAAGGCGCAGGCCTGCTGGACGGCGGAGCGCAACTGGAACGTCTCGTCTATGAAGGCTTCGCCCCACACCGTGTGCCCGTCATCGTCGAATGCCTATCCGACAACATCAACCGCACCAAGGCCAGCATGAACGTGCTGTTCCGCAAAGGCCAACTCGGCGCAGAAGGCTCCGTGTCCTGGGACTTCAGCCACGTCGGCATGATCGAAGCGACACCGAATTCTAAAGACGCCGATCCTGAAGTCGCCGCCATCGAAGCGGGCGCACAAGACCTGGAACCCTCCGAAGAAGGCGCAACCCTCTTCATCACCGACGTCACCGACCTGGATGCTGTGTGCAAGGCGCTGCCCGCGCAAGGCTTCACCGTTGTCTCCGCCCAACTGGGCTACCGCCCCAAGAATCCCGTCACCATCGCGAACGAAGCCGAACTCGAAGAAGTGCAAGCCTTCCTCGAAGCCATCGACGAGGATGACGACGTGCAGAATGTTTACGTCGGGCTGGCATAAAGCTGGGAGCCGGAATTGGAAAGACATCGCGTCATCATCGGCTGGCTGTTCGAGGCCATGACCATGCTGCTCGCTGTATTCATCGCCTTCACCTGGAAGAAGGCGTTCGGTACGGACGGTACGCTACAGGAACAGCAAATCATTATCTATGCCATCGCCGTAGGAGCGTTATTCATTGCCGTCGGTCTGACCCTGCT
>CAYOJU010000116.1:2074-3607 GCA_964404355.1 uncultured Sideroxydans sp.
GCGGTCTATTTGCGGATGCGTTCCAGCGCAGGACTGGTTGGAGCGATTGGATTTCTATTCATTGAAGCTGCCTATCTGCTGCAGGCATGCAAGGTGACATGGGAGTTGTTTCTGTATCCCGTCATTGCTTCACATCCTGAATCGGCGTTTCTGTTGCGTGATCTGGTCATCAAGCATGATCCGGCTGTGGGTGTTTTTCGCTTGATGGCGTCTGTCACCATATTATTGGGCATTGTTCTGTTCTGCTATACGATGTATCGTTCCACCGAATATCCGAAATCGGCGGCAGTGCTGATTTTTGCCGGGGCGATGGTGTATGCACTCGGGCCGATGATTTCAATCTTTGTGTCGGTAGCCGGAATATTTACACTTGCTATCGGCTGCTTGCTGATCGGACTCCGACTGTTTCAGGTGTAACCTGCCTGAAACGACTTTTTGAAAGAATATGAAAATGGATTTCAATTCGTCATGTTTGGCTTTTTGCCGCCTGATAGTAGCCGGTATGATGTTGATGAACGCTCCCGCGTTTGCCGGTGAGGACGTGCCGTCGCGTCCTGCGGTCAAGGACTGCCGATGGATGAAGCTTGCTGATGAATCGGTGGGGTTGGCTGCGTGGGTACAGCAATGTGATTTCGGCTTCCGGAAAATCGATTTTGTCTTTCAGGATAATACCCTGGCTATTCGCTATTCTGATGGTGGCAAGCCTGATCCGGTCATCGACATCATCGATCTGCTTCGCGGAGAAACCATTGAGGCGGGTTTGAAGCGCTTCTTCGCTGCGCATACAGAGACAAAACTTGCCTCGCGTTGTGTGCTCAGGACCTATCGCGGCGCCAAGCCGCCATCAGGTGCGAAACGCTATTCGTTTGTTCCCGATACGGCTTATCGCAAGGAGTTGAAGGCCAAAGCAAATCCGGACGAGATTGCAGAACCTCCTTGTGGTGACTGGGGCGACGGGCCGGATGGTGTGGAATATTTCCAGGCATGGCCGGGAAGCGCGGTGCACAAGGTGCTGTATGTGCGAGAAGGCCAGGATGAGCCGCTGTTCGACGCAATGACACTCAAACTGATTGCGCCGCACCATGGAAAAGCACAACACAACAATTAGCCACTGCGCGCCTCTCGGCGTAAAATTGCGGCTTGGTTAACTCTATAAATCTGGAATAAGGAACACAGCATGGGACTTTTTGATTCGTTAGTCGGTCAGGTGGGAACGGCATTATTGTCCGGTCAATCGCAAGGAAATCAAGGCGGGATGATGGACGTCATTTCGCATTTGCTAAGCGATCCAAAAACTGGCGGCTTGCAGGGACTGCTCAAGTCTTTTCAGGACAAAGGCCTGGGCGATATTGCCGCTTCGTGGGTAGGCTCGGGGCCGAATCAACCAATTACGGCGGCGCAGATTCAGCAAGTGATCGGCAGCGACCGTCTGGCAAGCATTTCCCAGAAAGTAGGTTTATCGCCGGATACAGTGGCTGCCGGCTTGGCCGAGATGCTGCCGCATGTGATCGATCATCTATCCCCGAACGGGCA
>CAYOJU010000116.1:3707-6989 GCA_964404355.1 uncultured Sideroxydans sp.
AGGGTCTTAACATTATGCCAAGTCATTCAGGCAAAACCTTTCCCAATCGGGATGTTATTTTTGGCGTGGCCTTTGCGCTGCTGGCAGCGGTCGGCTTTTCGGCCAAGGCGATTCTGGTCAAGCTGGCCTATCTCGACAATGTGGATGCAATCACGTTGCTTGCATTGCGCATGGTGTTCTCGGTGCCATTTTTTATCGGCGTTGCAGTCTGGGCCCGGCAGCATCATGCGGAGCCGCTTAATACTCATGATCGGATGCTGGTGTTGGGGCTTGGGTTGATTGGCTACTACTGCTCCAGCCTGCTCGATTTTCTCGGGCTGCAATACATTTCAGCCGGGCTGGAACGCCTGATCCTGTTTCTCTATCCGACCATGACGGTGATCCTGTCGGCAGTGCTTTACAAGCGCGCTATTGGCAGGAAAGTCATGGCGGCAATGGGCTTGTGCTACGCGGGAATTGCTCTGGTGTTCCTGCACGATGTGGGGGTAAAAGAAGGTGGTGTAGTCTTGGGTGCATCGCTGGTGTTTACCAGCACGATGTCTTACTCCGTCTATCTGGTGGGGGCGGGGCATGCCATTGCGCGCATCGGAGCAATGCGTTTTACCGCGTATGCGATGGTGGTGGCGAGTGCAGCCTGTCTGTTGCAATTCGCTGCGATGCGCCCGCTGAGTGCGCTGGATCTGCCATTGCGCGTGTATGAACTGTCCATTGGCATGGCGATCTTCTCCACGGTGCTTCCGGTGTTTCTGTTGTCCTTTGCCATTCGCCGCATCGGCTCCGGTAGCGCCTCACTCATCGGCACCATCGGACCGGTCAGTACGATCTACTTGGCGTATTTGATTCTGGGCGAAAACATCTCGCTGTTGCAAATCGCCGGATCATCTCTGGTGTTGGTTGGTGTGCTCATCATCAGCCTGAATAGCAAGAAAGAGGGGTAACCATGATTTATCATTCTGCACGGTGTGGACCTTTTTGAGCATAATGACGGACCGCGATCATACAATTGGGTATAGAGTGAATAAGCACATATTGGTTTTTCTCCTGCTGTTTGTGTCTGCGCTGGACGCAGCGGCAGTCGATGAATCCCGTTGTGGAACGGACGCATTCGGCAATGAAGTTTGCCTCGATAAAGACGGTGTGCTGACTAATGCGCCGGTAAAGTCCGGAGAAGATCAGTCAGGTTCCAATGCCGCTGCAAAGAAATCCCGTTCGGCGGATGAAGCCGACAATACTGGACGAGAAAATCGCAAAGACCGGATGCGCTGTGGCATAGATCCATTTGGCAATAGAGTTTGCCGTTGATCAATTATTTCTACTTGGGATAAATACGATGCGAATACTTCACACGATGATCCGAACCGGCGACCTTGATCGCTCTATCGACTTCTATACCAAAGTGATGGGCATGAAACTTTTGCGGCGGCATGACTACCCGGAGGGCAAGTTCACACTGGCCTTTCTCGGCTATGGCAACGAGAGCGAACAAGCGGCGCTTGAACTGACTTACAATTGGGGTGTAGAGCGATACGACATAGGCACCGGTTACGGTCATGTCGCCATTGAGGTCGATGATGTATATGCAGCCTGTGACGAGATCAAACGGCTGGGAGGCAAGGTGATACGCGAGCCCGGGCCGATGAAGGGTGGGACTAAGGCCATTGCGTTTGTAAGCGACCCCGATGGCTATATGATCGAACTGATCGGTAAAAAAGTCTGAACTGATTCAGAGAATGCTGGCGACGAAGTCGCCTTCAAATTTGCCGACCTGTTGTCCTGCGCAATTCAAAATCGAGTGGATGCTGATACGGGCGCGTTTGTATTTCAGCAGCGTGGCGAGGAAACGTTGCCATTTCTCGGGAACAGGCGGAGTAGCTTCGGCACTGAATTCTCCTGTGATGGGCAGTTCGTAACTCATGCTGCTCTTTTGCACAACGAGATCGGCTTTGATGTTTGCATCTGCCATGGCGACATGCAGCAATCCCCAGGCGGAGAGAACGGCTACGGCAGAGGCGCTGCCGCCAAACACTGTGCCATGGTGGTTGGTGTTGGGCGCCAACGGCGCAGCAAGGCGTACGATTTGCGGTGTGGCTACTTCGACTTCCACAGCCATCGCTTTGGAAAGCGGTATATGGTTGTGGAAGTAATCCTTTAAGGCTTGCGGCTGCATCGCGGGTAATTATTTACCTGCTGCTACGCGTTCCGCCGACTGTACGGTATTGGCGACCAGCATGGTGATGGTCATGGGGCCGACACCGCCGGGGACGGGGGTGATCCAGCCGGCCACTTCTTTCGCGGTATTGAAATCCACGTCGCCGCACAGCTTGCCATGCTCGTCGCGGTTCATGCCAACGTCGATGACAGCGGCACCGGGTTTGATCATGTCGCCGGTGACCATCTTTGCCTTGCCGATGGCCACGACCAGAATGTCGGCATCGCGCGTGAACTTGGCGAGGTCGACGGTCTTGGAGGTGCAGATGGTGACGGTGGCGTTGGCCTGTAACAGCATCATGGCCATCGGTTTGCCGACGATGTTGCTGCGCCCGATCACGACCGCATGTTTGCCTTCAATACTGACCCCAGCCTTTTCCAGCAGCTTCATCGAACCGTAAGGCGTGCAGGGGGCGAAGCGCATATTGCCAGTGGACAATGCGCCGACGTTGACCGGGTGGAAGCCATCCACATCCTTGTCCGGGCTGATGGCATTCAACACCTTTTCGCTGTTGATGTGCTTCGGCACCGGCAATTGCACCAGAATGCCGTGGATCTTCGGATCGGCGTTCAGTGCTGCAATCTTCGCCAGCAGTGCGGCCTCGCTGGTGTCGGCAGGCAGTGCGATATGTTCGGAATGCAAGCCCAGTTCGGCGCAAGCTTTTACTTTGTTGGCGACGTAGACCTTGGAGGCGGCGTCTTCGCCAACGATGATGACCGCCAATCCCGGCGTGATTCCGCGCGCTTTTAATGCATCGGCACGAAGTTTCCATTCGGCGCGTACTTCCTGCGCGATTGTTTTGCCGTCAATGATTTTTGCGGTCATCGTTGTCTCCCGATAAGTTAGAACTGAGGTTTGACTGCAGCGTGCTCGTAATTGGCAACACCCGCCATGATTTCCTTGCGCGCCGCTTCAACGTCTTCCCAGCCGCCGATCTTGACCCATTTGTTGGGTTCCAGGTCTTTGTAGTGCGCGAAAAAGTGTTCAATCTGTTTCAGCGTGATCTCGGGCAGTTCGGTGTAGCTCTTCAGTCCGCGATACAGTGTGGAGAGTTTGTCCACGGGCACGGCCAG
>CAYOJU010000116.1:7089-8633 GCA_964404355.1 uncultured Sideroxydans sp.
TGTAGCTCTTCAGTCCGCGATACAGTGTGGAGAGTTTGTCCACGGGCACGGCCAGTACTTTGGCATCGAAACCGGATTCATCTTCCATCTTCAGCACGCACAACGGGCGGCAACGCACCACGACACCGCTATTCAGAGGCACAGGGGTGATGACCAGCACATCCACAGGATCGCCGTCGTCGGACAGCGTGTGCGGGATATAGCCGTAATTGCAGGGGTAGTGCATCGCGGTGTTCATGAAACGATCGACGAAGATCGCACCGGATTCCTTGTCCACCTCATATTTGACCGGTTCGCCATGCATCGGGATCTCGATGATGACGTTGAAGTCGTTGGGGAGGTCTTTGCCGGAAGGGACTTTGTTCAAACTCATGTGCGACGCCTTTAGGTGAAAATTGAAAGGCGCGCATTGTATCACCGGGCGGCGGTCTGCCAAAGACCGCCGCCCGGTGATTTCAAGGATTAATAGTCGGTATAACCCTTTTCACCCGGGGTATAAAAAGTGCTGAAATCGGGTGCGGTCAGCTCTGCACCGTTTTGCAGCTTCTGCACCAGGTCAGGGTTGGAGATGAACGGCCGGCCGAACGCCACCAAGTCGCCGCGTTGGGCGTCGAGGTCGGAGTTGGCGCGTGCAGCATCGTAGCCGCCGGAAAGGATGTATTTGCCCTTGAAGTTGGCGCGTATCTTTGCCTTCAGTTCTGGGTTGACTTCCGGTGCTCCCATCGAGCTGTGATCGACGACATGGATGTATACCAGGCCCAGATTGTTCAATTCCTCGACCAGACGCAGATACAGCGCGTCAGTCTTGGGATCCGTTGCGGTGCCGTTGAAGGCGCCGTAGGGGGAGATACGCATACCGACACGGTCAGCTCCGATGGCTGCGACGGTGGCTTTGGCGACTTCCACGGCGAAGCGAATGCGGTTCTCCACGCTGCCACCCCATTTGTCCGTACGCTGGTTGGTGGCAGTGTTGAGGAACTGGTCGATCATGTAGCCATTGGCCGCATGGATTTCGACGCCATCGAACCCGGCTTCGATCGCGCGTTTTGCAGCGTTTGCATATTCGGCGATGGTCAGTGCGATGTCGGCTTCGTTCATCTCAACGGGAACAGGATGAGGTTGCATGCCACTGCTGTCCGTCCACATTTCGCCCGGTGCAGCAAGAGCGGAAGGTGCAAGAATCCTGGCGTTCGAGGCCATGTTGGCGGGATGGCTGACGCGACCGGTATGCATCAATTGAATGAATATCTTGCCGCCTTTGGCGTGAACCGCATCGTTCACTTGTTTCCATCCCTTTACCTGCTCATCGCTGAACATGCCGGGGATGCGGGCATAGCCCAAGCCGTTGGCGGAAGGTGAAGTACCCTCGGTGATGATGAGTCCGGCACTGGCGCGATCCACGTAATATTTTTTCATCAGTTCGTTTGGAATATTGCCGGTCGCACGTGACCGCGTCAACGGCGCCATGACGATGCGATTCTTGAGTTGCAGTTTGCCTAGCGAGGCGGGGGTGAACAGGGTATTACTCATGTTGTGCTCCTTGG
>CAYOJU010000117.1:0-8627 GCA_964404355.1 uncultured Sideroxydans sp.
TTTAATGTGCCTTCCAATTTGTTGTGGCTGGTATAGAAGGTTTTTCTATTCTTGCTGAAAGCGAATGCATCTAGCGCCTCTTTGTAAGCAACCTTGGCTACCATCGCCACGCAGGCTATCCCGCAGTCGCTCTTGTATCGTTGCCGAATCCTTCTGACGCCCTTGGCAACTTTTAGTGCAGTACTAGTTCCTTTACCTTTCGGCTTCACCTCAGTATCGCGGTGACGACGTGGGTTGATTTTCATGTTGTACTTCTCCGACAAATTTATCCCTGCATGACAAAAATAGCCCGCTCGGTTTTTCGACCTTGCGGGCCGGAGTGTTGTGACTTTTTCATTTATATCGCTCCCATAAAGTCACCGAAAAAGAGCTTGTTGTTTATTGCGCGCAAGTGAATGCCTGCCGATGAGTTGGCCTCCTTTCTGAGTCTTGAATATTAGGAAATGTGCCGCCTGAAGCTCGGCGGTTGATGCGATGAGGGCGCTACGAGTGCGTTACAAAGTCGATTGCTTTTAGTATTCCTCCGGCAATAGCAACGTTGTGCTACTCCTGTCCGCCTCGGTTATGACCCAAACCCGCTCCTTGCCAATTGGGTAGCTCGATAAAATGCGGAAGCCGTTAACGACTGACAGTTCGTTTTCCTCGGCGTCTTCCGGGGGAACGCTTCCCCAATCCCCGCTTTGGTGTCGCTGAATCAGGTCACCGGCGTTTACGGCTTCGCGATCCAACAGCGCCAACGCACCCGGCGTGGCGACAATCTGCCCAAGGGGAAAGCTAATGGTTTTGGTGCTGAGGTCTGGCGACCCGCGTTGTGCTGCTGCGCTCATATTGGTTTTGCCTTTCAATGAACGAACGAATGCCGCCGGAGCAGAAGCTTCGGAATAAATTCGTTCGGTGGGTTTAACGGCTAGAGGTAAGGCTGGGATTTGAAACTGCGTGCATCACATCAATGCTGGCGTGGTCAGCCAAATTGAGCGGAAAAGTGCTCAAAACCACTGAAAACGCTGCACGTAGCGTATTTTACGTCATTTTGGCGGAAAACGCAACAAATTGCCAATATAAACAGTATGTTGCCAATTGCGCGGTTTGGGCTGGCACCTGCCAATATGTAGTGCAATTGGAGGAGGCAATTATTTGGCGCGCGCCAAGTTCAACCACGGCAAGGTATGTCAAAAAATGCTGCATAATTCGCTCGCTAAATTGGCACCACTAAGAACAAAGGTAAGGACGCATGGCAATCAAGAAATCCGAACTCTATAGCTCCCTTTGGAAAGGCTGTGATGAACTACGAGGGGGTATGGATGCCAGCCAGTACAAGGACTACGTGCTGGTGCTGTTGTTCGTTAAGTATGTTTCGGACAAGTACGCGGGTCAGCCCGATGCGCTGATTGAGGTTCCCGAGGGTGGCAGTTTCAAGGACATGCTGGCGCTCAAGGGCGACAAAGAGATTGGCGACAAGATAAACAAGATTATCGCCCGCCTTGCCGAAGCGAACGACCTCAAGGGCGTGATTGACGTTGCCGATTTCAACGATGCCGACAAGCTGGGCAAGGGCAAGGAGATGCAAGACCGCCTCTCCAATCTGGTGAGCATCTTCGATTCCCCCGGCCTGAACTTCAGCAGCAACCGCGCCGACGGCGACGACATCCTGGGCGATGCCTACGAATACCTGATGCGCCACTTTGCCACCGAGTCCGGCAAGAGCAAGGGGCAGTTCTACACTCCGGCAGAAGTCTCACGCATCATGGCGAAGGTCATCGGCATCAATGCCACCAAGAGCCAAAGCCAAACCATTTATGACCCGACCTGTGGTTCCGGCTCACTTCTCTTGAAAGCGGCTGATGAATCCAAAACGGGTGTCACCATCTACGGGCAGGAAATGGACAACGCAACCGCCGCGTTAGCCAAGATGAACATGATTCTGCACGACAACCCCACGGCAGAAATCTGGCAGGACAACACCCTGTCCAGTCCGCATTTCAAGAACAAAGATGGCAGCCTCAAAGTGCATGATTACGTGGTCGCCAATCCGCCATTTTCCACCAAGGCATGGAGCAACGGCTTCGACCCCGCCAACGATTTGTATGAGCGTTTCGCCGATGGCATCCCGCCTGCCAAGAACGGCGACTACGCCTTCCTGTTGCACATCATCCGTTCGCTCAAGAGCACCGGCAAAGGCGCGGTCATTCTGCCGCACGGTGTACTGTTCCGTGGCGGAGCAGAGGGTGGTATCCGCAAGAACGTCATTCGCAAGGGCTACATCAAGGGCGTCATCGGACTGCCTGCCAACTTGTTCTACGGCACGAGTATCCCCGCCTGCATCATCGTGTTCGACAAGGAAAATGCAGCGGGTCGCACCGGGCTATTCATGATTGATGCTAGCAAGGGCTTCGTCAAGGACGGCAACAAGAACCGCCTGCGACATCAGAACATTCACAAAATCGTGGACGTGTTCAACAAGCAGCTTGAACTGCCAAAATATTCGCGCATGGTCAGCGTGGCGGAAATCGAAGCCAACGACTACAACCTCAACATCCCGCGCTACATTGATAGTTCCGAGGCGGAAGACCTGCAAGACATCGCCGCGCACCTCAAGGGCGGCATTCCGAATGTAGACATCGAGGGCATGTCGCAATACTGGGAAGTGTTTCCCACCCTGCAAAAACAACTGTTCGACAAGGGCGCGGGCTACAGTCAGATTAAAGTGGCGGCGGCACAAGTGAAGCCCACAATCTTTGCCCACCCGGAATTTGTCAGCTACACGAAATCCGTCAGCGATCTGTTCCAAGGTTGGAAAAACAACAACGCCGCACGACTGAAAGCCATCGGCCAAACCACGCACCCCAAGCAACTCATCGAAGAGCTGTCCGAGGAGTTGCTGCAAACCTTCAACACGGTGAATCTGATAGACAAATACGACGTGTATCAGCACCTCATGTCTTACTGGTCTGACACCATGCAAGACGATGCTTATCTAATTACGGCAGACGGTTGGCAAGCGGGCAACGATGCCAGCAACGGGCTGATACTGCCCCAGCTCATCATCGCCCGTTACTTCGCCACTGAGCGCAATGCCATTGTGCAACTGGAAGTCGAGCGTGATGCCATCACCCGCCAGATGGAAGAGCTGGACGAAGAACACGGTGGCGAAGACGGTTTGCTGGCAGAAGCCAAGAACGACAAAGGCAAGCTGACCAAGGCAAGCGTCAAAGTGCGGCTGGATGCGGCTGAAGAGGGGGGCGTAGATGTAGCAGAGCCGGGAGAAATTCCGCTGCTCAAGAATTTTCTGGCTATGTTTGAACAAGAATCCGCCGCCAGCAAAAAGGTGAAGGACGCGCAAAAATTACTGGATGCCAAAGTCGCCGCGCAATACACGAAACTCAGCACAGACGACATCAAAACTTTGGTGGTGGATGACAAATGGCTTACAACACTAGCCGCCGATGTGCAGACAGAACTCGACCGCGTTTCGCAAGCCCTGACTGGGCGCATCAAACAACTCACCGAACGCTACGCCGAACCGTTGCCGCAAATCGCTGCCGATGTCGCAGCTCTGAATGCCACGGTTGAGGCACACCTGAAAAAGATGGGTTTCGCATGGAATTGAGAACGGGCTACAAGCAGACCGAGGGGGGGGTGATTCCAGAGGATTGGGAGCAAGTGCGACTTGGCGAATTATTCTGTTTTAAGAACGGATTGAACAAGGAGAAGGAATTCTTTGGTTACGGTACGCCCATCGTGAATTACATGGATGTCTTTAGTCATCCTGCGATTCGTGCTTCAAGCCTCAATGGGCGCGTTTTCCTTTCAAAGCATGAAATTAAGAACTTTGATGTCAGGAAGGGTGATGTATTCTTCACGCGAACATCAGAGACCACAGAGGAAATTGGAATGGCGTCGGTCATGCTCGATGACCCCACTGACACAGTCTTCAGCGGTTTTGTGCTTCGTGCTCGTCCACTCAATCAGCGATTAGACGATGAATTTAAGGCGTACTGTTTTAGTTCGACCTTGGTGCGAAAACAAATTGTCTCTAAAGCGTCCTACACTACTCGTGCGCTCACGAATGGACGGATATTAGCGCAGGTTTTGCTTTCCAGCCCACCTCTCCCCGAACAACGCGCCATCGCCGCCGCGCTATCCGATGTGGATGCGCTGCTTTCCGCACAGGACAAGCTCCTCGCCAAGAAACGCGACATCAAGCAAGCCGCGATGCAGCAGCTCCTCACCGGCAAGCAACGCCTGCCGTGGTTTAGTGGGGATTGGGAGGTGAAGCGGATGGGGGATGTGGCACCACTGCAACGTGGCTTTGATTTGCCAAATCCTCAACTCAAGCCGGGTTCATACCCTGTGGTTTACTCAAACGGTGTACTTAACTTTCATGCTGAGTTTCAGGTGAGAGGACCCGGCGTTGTCACTGGGCGCTCCGGTACTATTGGCAAAGTCAGCTTTGTGGAACAAGATTTTTGGCCTCATAACACTTCCTTATGGGTAACAAACTTTAAGGGCAATGACCCGAAATTTGTCTTTTTCCTTTTCATTAAAGTTGGATTGGAGCGGTTTGCCACTGGTTCTGGAGTGCCAACTCTGAATCGAAATGATGTCCATGCTTTTAAGGTAAGCATCCCACCATCTATCGACGAACAAACCGCCATCGCCACCGTCCTCTCAGATATGGATGCCGAACTCACCGCACTTGAGCAACAACGCGATAAAACTCGCGCCCTCAAGCAAGGCATGCTGCAGGAGCTACTGACCGGAAGGATACGACTAGTATGAGCACTGTCGGACAAATAGAGAAAGCCACCCAGCAGCGCGTAGTGAAGCTGTTCCAAGAGTCGTTGGGCTACGACTATCTGGGTAACTGGATAGACCGCGTGGGCAATCGCAACATTGACGACGCGCTGGTTCGGCAATTTCTCAAGAAACAAGGCTACGACGATGCGCTCGTCACCAAGGCACTGCACCAATTTGAGAAGGTAGCTGGCGACCAGACCAAGAGCCTGTATGACAGCAACAAGGCGGTGTATGAGTTGCTGCGCTACGGGGTGAAAATCAAGGCGGACATCGGCGAGAACACGCAAACGGTGTGGCTGATTGACTGGAAGCATCCGCTCAATAACCACTTCGGCATTGCCGAGGAAGTGACGGTGAAAGGGGCGGATGCGAAAGCCAATACCAAACGCCCAGATGTGGTGATTTATGTGAACGGCATTGCGCTCGGGGTGTTGGAGTTGAAGCGTTCCATCGTGTCGGTGTCGGAGGGCATACGCCAGAATCTGGACAACCAGAAGAAGATATTCATCCAGCCCTTCTTTACCACCATGCAGTTGCTGATGGCGGGAAACGATACCGAAGGGGTGCGCTACGGCACGGTAGAAACTAAGGAGAAATACTACCTGACCTGGAAGGAAGATGGCGGCATCGAGAACCTGCTCGACCGGCACATCACCCAGCTTTGCGAGAAGACGCACTTCCTTGAAAACATCCACGACTTCATCGTGTTCGATGCAGGAGTGAAAAAGCTCTGCCGCCACAATCAATACTTCGGCGTGAAGGCAGCGCAAGACCATATCAAACGCCGCGAGGGTGGCATCATCTGGCACACCCAAGGCAGCGGCAAGAGCCTGACGATGGTGTGGCTGGCGAAGTGGATACGCGAGAACGTGAAGGATGCGCGGGTGGTGGTGATTACCGACCGCACCGAGCTAGACCAGCAAATCGAGACCGTCTTCAAAGGGGTGAGTGAAGACATCTACCGCACCCAGAGCGGGGCTGACCTTATCAGCAAGCTGAACGCGACCACGCCGTGGCTGATTGCCTCGCTCATCCACAAGTTTGTGGGCAAGGAAGATGACGAACAGGTGGGTGACATTGCGGAATTTATCGAAGAGATGAAGCGCAACCTGCCCGCTGACTTCAAAGCCAAGGGCGACATCTATGTGTTTGTGGACGAGTGCCACCGCACCCAGAGCGGCGAACTGCACAAGGCAATGAAGGCGATTCTGCCGAACGCGATGTTCATCGGCTTCACCGGCACGCCGTTGCTCAAGGCGGACAAGCAGAAGAGCATTGAGATATTCGGCAAGTACATACATACCTACAAATTCGATGAGGCGGTGCGCGACAAGGTCGTGTTGGACTTGCGCTATGAAGCGCGGGATATCGACCAGAGCATCACCTCGCCGGAGAAAATCGACATCTGGTTTGATTCCAAGACCAAGGGACTGAATGATGTTGCGCTGGCCCAGCTCAAGAAGAAGTGGGGCAGCATGCAGAAGGTGCTGAGCTCCAAATCCCGCTTGGAGAAAATCGTCGCCGATATCCTGATGGACATGGAAACCAAAGACCGCCTACAAAGCGGGCGCGGCAATGCCATGCTGGTGACCAGCAGCATCTATGAGGCGTGCAAGTGCTACGAGCTATTGGACAAGACCGAACTGGCAGGGAAATGTGCCATCGTCACATCGTATGCGCCGTCACCGGCTGACATCAAGGGTGAAGAGACAGGCGAAGGGCTGACCGAGCGGTTGAGGAAGTACGAAATCTACAACCAGATGCTGGGCGACCAAGCGGCGGAAGATTTTGAGAAGGCGGTGAAGAAGAAATTCATCGAACAGCCCGGCCAGATGAAGCTGCTCATCGTGGTGGATAAGCTGCTAACGGGTTTTGATGCGCCCTCGGCCACCTACCTATATATCGACAAGCAAATGCGCGACCACGGTTTGTTTCAGGCGATTTGTCGGGTCAATCGTCTGGATGGAGATGACAAGGAATACGGTTACATCGTCGATTACAAAGACCTGTTCAAGAGCTTGGGTACTGCCATCCATGACTATACCTCCGGTGCGTTGGATGGCTATGACAAGGAAGACGTGGCAGGCTTGTTAGTTGACCGTTTGCAGATGGCGAAGGAGCGATTGGAAGAGGCGCGTGAAGCAATCAAGGCTCTGTGCGAGCCCGTAGCTGCTCCCAAGGACACCGCCGCCTATCTGCGCTACTTCTGCGCTGCCGATACCGCTGACAAGAATCAGCTCAAACTGAACGAGTCAAAACGCATCACGCTGTACAAGCTCACCGTGGCATTGATACGTGCCTATGCCGACCTCGCCAGTGAGATGACCGAGGCGGGTTACACCCCCGCCCAAACCGACAAAATCAAACAGGAAGTTGACCACTACGAGAAGGTGCGTACCGAGGTCAAGATGGCGAGCGGCGACTACATCGACCTGAAGATGTTCGAGCCTGCCATGCGTCACCTGATTGATACCTACATCCGCGCCGAAGAGAGCGAGAAGATTTCCGCTTTTGACGATATGAGCTTGGTGCAGATGATTGTTGAGCGAGGTTTGGATGCGCTGAACCAACTTCCCAAGGGAATACGCAACAACAAGGAAGCCGTCGCCGAGACCATCGAGAACAATCTGCGTAAGGTCATCATCGACGAACAGCCCATCAACCCGAAGTATTACGAGAAGATGTCCGAGCTTCTGGACAGCCTGATAAAGCAGCGCAGGGAAGAAGCGTTGGACTATGAGAAATATCTGGCTGAGCTTGTTGCGCTTGCCAATAAGGTACAAAAGCCCGGTGGAGGGGCTGACTATCCCAAGACACTAAACACCGGAGCCAAGCGTGCCTTGTACGACAACCTGGGCAAAGATGAAGACCTGGCGCTCGCGGTGGATTACGCTGTGCTTTCTAGCAAGAAGGATGGATGGCGCGGGCATAAGGTGAAAGAAAAAGAAGTGCGCTACGCTGTAAAGCATGTCCTGAACGATGACCAATTGACCGACAACATCTTTGAGTTGGTGAAGAATCAGAATGACTACTGATACCCACCAAATCAAGGTGAGCGGACTGACCGTGGATGTCGTGCGCAAGGACATCAAGAATTTGCACCTTGCCGTCTATCCCCCGGCTGGCCGGGTGCGTGTTGCTGCCCCGTTACGGGTGAGCGATGAGGCCGTGCGCTTGGCGGTCGTCTCCCGGCTGGGGTGGATTAAAAAGCAGAAGAGCAAGTTCACCGGTCAGGCGCGGCAGTCGAAACGTGAGTTTGTGTCAGGCGAGAGCCACTACTTCCAAGGCCAGCGTTACCGCCTTCACGTGATTTACCAGAGCGGTGCATCGCATGTCGCCATCAGGAACAAATCGGCACTAGACCTGTTTGTGCGCGAAGGCAACGACAAGGAGCAGCGCGAGCGCGTGATGCTTGCTTGGTATCGCCAGCACCTGAAAGAACTGATTCCTGACCTAATCGCCAAGTGGGAACCCATCATCGGTGTGCGAGTGGCAGACTGGCGGGTAAAGCAGATGAAAACCAAGTGGGGAACGTGCAACGTCGAAGCGGGACGCATTTGGCTTAACCTGGAGCTCGCCAAGAAATCCATCCAGTGTCTGGAGTACATCGTCGTGCATGAAATGGTGCATCTGCTGGAACGCCATCACAACGACCACTTCGCTGAGCGAATGAGTAAATTCATGCCTCAATGGAGGCTGTATCGAGAAGAACTGAATAGGTCATCGTTGGGACATGAGGATTGGAGCTACTAAAAGTTTTCAAGCCTGTGCCATGATTTGAAAGATATATCTAGAGGGGCAAAGAAATGCCAGAAGTAAGCCTGGAGCAT
>CAYOJU010000118.1:0-8579 GCA_964404355.1 uncultured Sideroxydans sp.
CGAGTTCCAGACAGACATGCGCCGCATGTTCATGCTGATTGTCATGGCCTGCCTGTTGATGCTGTTGGCTGGAATTGCGTTCGCCTATTTCATTTACCGGGAAACACAGCAGCGCCTGCAGAATCTGGTGCATCTCGAGACAAAACATTTGCTCGAAAGCCAGAAGGCGCTGAATTCACAACTGCAGGAAGCCAATGCCACCCTGCAGATCAGCGAGGAAAAATTCGCGGTGACGCTCTATTCCATCGGCGATGCGGTGATGGTCACGGATAACGAAGGTCGGGTGCGGCTGCTGAACGCACTTGCCGAACAACTGACCGGCTGGACCCAGGCAAAAGCCATAGGACGCCCGGTAGACGAGGTCTTTCACATCATCAACAAGGATACCCGTCGACCCGCCACCATCCCGGTGCAGAATGCGCTGGAGCACGGCACGGTCCAGGGGTTGGCCAACCATACGGTGTTGATTTCGCAAGACGGAAAAGAAAGCGATATCGCAGATAGTTGCGCCCCGATTCGCGACCGCGACGGCAAGGTAGTCGGCGCCGTGCTGGTATTCCGCGATGTCACCGGTGAATACGCGGCACAGCAGGCATTGCGCGACAACACCGCGCTGACCCAGACGATACTCAATAGCATTCCGGACGGCCTGATCACCCTCGACGAGAGCGGCCTAATCGAGACCCTGAATCAGTCTGCCGAGCGCTATTTTGCCTATGCCGCCGACGAACTCGCAGGCAAGGATTTCAGTATGCTGATGGCCGAGCCTTACCGTAGCGAGTACGCTGAATATCGTGCGCATTATCTGGCCACCGGTCAAGCAAGCACTCTTGGCAGCAGTCGCGAGGTCATCGGGATGCGCAAGGATGGCAACAGTTTTCCGATTGAATTGACCATGAATGAGATGTGGATGGACGGTAAACGCCATTTCATCGGCGTGGTACGTGACATCAGCGCGCGCAAACGGGCTGCCGAAGAGTTGGTCAAGGCAAGCGCCCTGCAGAACGCGATCTTCAATAGCGCCAACTTCTCCAGCATTGCTACCGATGCCAGCGGCGTCATCCAGATTTTCAACGTCGGCGCCGAACGCATGCTGGGTTACGCTGCTGCCGAGGTGATGAACAAGATCACCCCGGCTGAGATTTCCGATCCGCAGGAAGTAATCGCACGCGCCGAAGCCTTGAGCAGCGAACTCGGCACGCCGATTGCACCCGGCTTCGAGGCGTTGGCATTCAAGGCTGCACGCGGCATCGAGGATATTTACGAACTGACCTACATCCGCAAGGATGGCAGCCGCTTCCCGGCAGTGGTGTCGGTTACCGCCCTGCGCGATGCCCAGAACGAGATTATCGGTTACCTGCTGATCGGTACCGACAACACCGCCCGCAAGCAAATCGAAATCGTGCAGGCGGAACTTGACCAGCGTCTGCGCGACCAGCAGTTCTACACGCGCTCGCTGTTCGAATCCAACATCGACGCGAGCATGACGACCGACCCGTCCGGCATCATCACCGACGTCAACAAGCAAATGGAAACGCTCACCGGCAGCACACGCGACGAACTGATCGGCGCTCCGTTCAAGAATTATTTTACAGATCCGGAGCGGGCCGAGGCGAGCATCAAGCTGGTGCTGAGCGAAAAGAAAGTTACTGACTACGAATTGACCACACGCGCCCGGGATGGCAAGGAAACGGTGGTGTCCTATAACGCGACCACGTTCTACGACCGCAACCGCAAGCTGCAGGGCGTGTTTGCAGCCGCCCGCGATATTACCGAACGCAAGGTGCTGGATAGGATATTGCAGGAAAAGAACATCGAACTGGAAAGCGCGCGCGCCGTGGCGGAAAAAGCCAATATCGCCAAATCCGATTTCCTGTCCAACATGAGTCACGAGATCCGCACGCCGATGAACGCCATCATCGGCATGTCCTACCTGGCCCTGAAGACCGAGATGACGCCGCGCCAGCGCGACCACATCAAGAAAATCAAGGGTGCGGGACAGCATCTGCTCAGCATCATCAACGATATCCTCGACCTGTCCAAGATCGAGGCCGGCAAACTGACGGTCGAAGTCACCGAGTTCGAGCTGGAAAAAGTGCTCGACAATGTTGCAAACCTGATCGCTGAAAAAACCACGGCCAAGGGGCTGGAACTGGTCTTCGATGTGGACAAGAACGTGCCGCTCAATCTGGTCGGCGATCCGTTGCGCCTGGGACAGATCCTGATCAATTACAGCAACAATGCCGTGAAGTTCACCGAGAAGGGCGAGGTCGATATCGTCATTCGCATCAAGGAGCAGACCGACAAGGAAGTCGTGCTTTACTGCGCCGTACACGATACCGGCATCGGTCTGTCGCAGGAACAGATGGGACGGTTATTCCAGAGCTTTGCCCAGGCCGACACCTCGACCACGCGCAAATTCGGCGGTACCGGTCTCGGGCTGGTCATTTCCAAACGGCTCGCCGAACTGATGGGCGGCGAAGTGGGGGTGGAAAGCGAACCCGGCAAGGGCAGCACTTTCTGGTTTACCGCGCGCCTCGGCAAAGGAGTCAGCCATCATCGTCAATTGGCGCTGTCGGGCGACCTGCAGGGCAAGCGCGTGCTGGTGGTGGACGATAACGAGAACGCCCGTCTGGTGCTGGGCAACCTGCTCGGCAGCATGAGTTTCAAGGTGGATCACGCAGCCTCCGGCAAGGAAGCCGTCGCCGCAGTGGACAAGGCCGAAGCGCAGGGCACGCCTTACGATATCGTGTTCCTCGACTGGCAGATGCCGGACATGGACGGCATAGAGACCGCCGAGCAGTTGCACGAGCTTCCGCTTCACCGTATGCCGCACATGGCAATGGTCACTGCTTACGGGCGCGAGGATGTCATTCGGGACGCGGAAAAAGCGGGTATCGAAGATGTGCTGATCAAGCCGATCAGTGCTTCGGTGCTGTTCGAAAGCGTCGTGCGCATTCTGGGAGCCAGCGCTGACGAGGGACGCATCGCCGGGGACGCACCGTCCGACACTGTCACGCAACTGTCCACGATCAAGGGAGCGCGCATCCTGCTGGTGGAGGACAACGAACTCAATCAGGAAGTGGCAACCGAACTGCTGCGCGATGTCGGTTTCGTCGTCGAGCTGGCCGCGAACGGCCTGATCGCGCTGGACAAGGTCAGGTCGGCCCAATACGACATCGTGCTGATGGATATGCAGATGCCGGTGATGGACGGTGTAACAGCAACGCAGGAACTCCGCAAGGACGTGCGCTTCAAGGATCTTCCGGTGGTGGCGATGACCGCCAATGCCATGCAGGGCGACCGTGAGCGCTGCATCGCGGCGGGCATGAACGATCACGTGGCCAAGCCGATTGAACCCGAAGATTTGTGGAAGGCACTGCTGAAATGGATCAAACCGCGGAACCCGACAGCCAGGGTGAATGTGCTTCCGAAAGAGGTACAAGATACCAAACTGCCTTCCGGCATCTTGGAACTGGATATTGCCGACGGCCTGCGTCGCGTACTCGGGAAAAAAACGCTTTATCTCTGGATGCTGCGCAAGTTCATTGCCGGACAAAAAAACGCCACATCGGAAATCCACAATGCACTGGAAGCGGAGGATTGGACCACTGCAGAGCGACTCGCTCACACGCTGAAAGGCGTCGCGGGAAACATTGGCGCCAAAAGCCTCCCCTCTTTGGCGGAAAAAGTGGAAGCCGCCATCAGAGAACATCAAACGCGCGAAGCAATCAATGCCCGGCTGGAAAAACTGGGCCAGCCGTTGGCAACACTCATCGCGCAGCTGGAACAGAAATTGCCGAAAGAACGGCGCAACATCGTTGTTGCGGTTGATCAAAAACGGCTCAAGACTGTTTGTGACCAGATGGAATCGCTATTGGTCAGTGACGATTCGGCGGCTGGCGACCTGCTGGATACGCATGCCGATCTGCTGAATGCGGCCTTCCCCGAGCATTATCGCAAGATCAGCGACGGCATCCATTCGCTCAACTTTGAAGTGGCGCTCGTCGCATTGAGAGATGCCATTGAAGTTCCTGCCTGACGGGTGTGACAGCCATGTTTCCTGTTATCAAAGCCGCTACCACACCAGACAAGCTCATTGCCATCGGCACGCCGGATTTCACCGAAGGGATGGCGAAACTGCTGGCGGACGTTACCCCGGATTGTCCGGCTTTGACCAACAACCTGTTCAATGTGATGACCGGCTTTCTGGGCAATCAGAACACCTCTTGTGAACTCGGAGCACCCAGGCACAGCGTTCGCACACAGTTTTACATCAAGGCTCTGTCCGAGAAGCTACGCGAACATCCCCGCTTCGCCTGGTACCTGACGGAAGACACCATCAACATGCTATTCATGTCTGCACCGTTGCATGACATCGGCAAAGCGGGAATTCCTGACTTCATTCTGCTCAAGCCGGGCCGCCTGAAGGCGCACGAGTTCGAAATCATGAAGACGCATACCACACTGGGACATGCTGCCATTGCACAAGCCGGAAATGCACTGTGCACCAGCGTCGATTTGCTCACCTTCGCCAAGACCATCGCCCTCTCGCATCAGGAGAGGTGGGATGGCAGCGGCTATCCCTACGGCATCGCCGGTGACGATATCCCGATTCCTGCGCGCCTGATGGCGGTGGTTGATGTCTATGACGCACTGATCAGCCGCCGTGCTTACAAGAAAGCCCTGTCGCATGATAAAGCGGTACAGATCATGATCAAAGAACGCGGGACGCACTTCGATGCCGATATGCTGGATGCCTTTGTCGATATCCAGGAAGAGTTTCGCGCAATCGCCATGAGCTTTGCCGACCCCGGATCCGCCCCGGATAATTTGAAGGATTTTCCGGCTCAGGCCTGCCGCGTATGACCATCGAAATACAAAACCTGATGATCGACAAGCAGACCGTGTTCCTGGTCGTCGATGACTTTGAGCCGATGCGCAAAGTCACCGCCAGCCAGCTGCGCTCGATAGGCGCCAGCAGCATCATGACAGCCAACAACGGTGCCGAAGCGCTGCGCGTGCTGCAAAACAAGCGGGTGGACATTGTGCTCTCCGACTGGAACATGCCGATCATGACGGGACTTGAACTGCTCAAGGAAGTACGTGCGGACAACAAGTTGTCGCATCTGCCCTTCATCATGATCACCGCCGAAGCCGAGCGCTACCGCATCGAGGAAGCCATCGACGCCGGTGTCGATGACCTGCTGGTCAAGCCTTATACCGCGATTTGCCTAGCCGAGCGCGTTGAAAAGGCGCTGACGACGCTACAAAATCCGTCGGCAAAATCGAAGCATGTTCGCCAGACACCAGCGGCGCACAAAGAGGTATATGCCCATCACGATCAGCCCTTGCCCCCTTTCGATCCGGCTTTCCCGGTCGAACCGGCGCGACCGACCATCCTTGTTGTCGACGATACGGCAGACAATCTGCTGCTGGTCTCGCACCTGTTCAATGACACCTACCGGGTGCGTATCGCACATAACGGTGAAAAGGCGCTGCATATCTGCCAATCGAACGATCCGCCGGATCTGGTGCTGCTGGACATCATGATGCCTGACATGGATGGATTTGAAGTGGCCCGGCGCATGCGCGAACACCCCACATCCGGATCCATTCCGGTAATCTTCATCACCGCCATGACCGGCGAAACCGAACGTCACCGGGGAATGGAGCTGGGCGCTGTGGACTTCGTCACCAAACCCATCGATCCAGACGCGCTCCAACTGCGTGTCCGCAATTTCATGCGTTACGTCGAACTGCACAAACAGTTGCAGGCCAACTACGATGGCATGCTGGAATTGGCGCGCCTGCGCGAGCAGGTCGAAAACATCACGCGGCATGACATGAAGGGGCCGTTGGCAGGCGTAATCGGCCTGGTGCAGACGCTGGAACGCGACAACTCCCTGAACGCCGATCAGATCGGACAGTTGCGCATGGTAGAAGACACTGCGTTGCAGGTGCTGAACATGATCAACCTGTCCTCGGAACTGTTCAAAATCGAGACCGGCCGCTTCAAGCTTGACGCCCAACCGGTCGAGATAGGCGATATCCTGAAACGCATTGTCGAAATATCGCAAACCACCTTCGCGGAAAAGCACCTCATCATTTCTTTCGATACGGATGTGCCGACTGGCGGAAAAATGCCGCAGGCGCTGGGCGATGCCATGTTCTGCTATTCCCTGTTCCAGAACCTGATCAAGAACGCTTGTGAGGCGGCTCCCGATAACAGCCTGGTTTCCGTCACCCTGAACGACGAATCACCATTGAACATTTCAATCCAGAACAGGGGCGCTGTTCCTGTCGAAATACGCAATCGCTTCTTCGGCAAGTTCGTCACCCACGGCAAGCAAGGTGGAACCGGCCTCGGCGCGTACTCGGCCAAAATGCTCACCGAGGCGCAAAACGGTTCGATTGCGCTGGATGTTTTCGATGCGGGAAACCAGACCACCATCACCGTGACATTGCCCAGTCACGACGGCTCGCATTGATCCCGGAATGTTCAATGCGGCAACCAATGAGAGGTGGACACGTTTCTGTTGCCCCCCGCATGACCACATAACCAGGGCGTGAAATGATCGACAAACAGACAAGATTCCTCATCGTCGACGACCTGGAGCCCATGCGCAAAGTCACCGAGAGCCAACTGCGCTCCATGGGTGCCTCGCAGATCTCAATTGCCGCCAATGGCGCCGAGGCATTGCGCATATTGCAACAGCAGCAGGTCGACATCGTGCTATCCGACTGGAACATGCCGGTCATGCAGGGACTCGATCTGCTCAAAGCGGTACGCGCGGACGCGAAACTGTCGCATCTGCCCTTCATCATGATCACTGCCGAAGTCGAACGCTTCCGCATCGAGGAGGCCATCGCCGCAGGCATCAATGATCTGCTGGTCAAACCTTATACCGCGGTCTGTCTCGCCGAACGGGTAAAGAAAGCGCTCACGTCGCGCCCCCTGTCAGGTTCCCTTTCCCGCTCTGCTTTGGCAGCAACAGGAAATACCCCGGCGTCAACACCCGGCGCCGAGCCTGGGCGACGAACGATTCTTGTCGTTGACGATACAACGGACAATCTGGAACTGGTCGCAAACCTGTTCAAGGAAGAATATCGTGTGCGTGTCGCGCAGAGCGGGGAGAAGGCATTGCAGATCTGTCAATCGAACGACCCGCCCGATCTGGTACTGCTCGACATCATGATGCCCGGCATGGACGGATTTGAAGTTGCCAGATGCATGCGCGAACATCCCACGTCGGAAACCATTCCGATCATCTTCGTTACCTCCATGACCGGCGATGATGAGCGACTCAAGGGATTTGAACTGGGGGCGGTGGACTACGTCACCAAACCCATCAATCCTGAGGTGCTCAAGCTGCGCGTGCGCAATTTCATGCGCTACGTCGAACTGCACAAACAAATGCAGGCCAACTACGACGGCTTGCTGGAATTGGCGCGCCTGCGTGAACAGGTCGAGAATATCACGCGCCATGACATGAAAGGCCCGCTGGCCGGGGTGATCGGGCTGGTACAGACGCTGGAATATGATAAAACGCTGAACAACGGGCAAGTAGACCAGCTGCGTATGGCCAAAGATACCGCCTTGCAGGTGCTCGACATGATCAACCTGTCCTCGGAACTGTTCCAGATTGAAACTGGTCACTATGAACTCGATGCCGGACAGGTCAAGATCGGTGACATTCTGCAGCGCATCGCCGAAATGTCGCGCACGACTTTCGCACAGAAGCATCTCGACATCGGCTTCGACAAAATTGCCCCGGCTGGCGGCGAGATGCCGCAGGCGCTGGGCAATGACCTGTTCTGCTACTCCCTGTTCCAGAACCTGATCAAGAATGCCTGCGAGGCAGCGCCTGAACACAGCAAAGTGACCATCACCCTGAATGATGAAACGCCACTGCGCATCACGATCCGGAACAAGGGGGCAGTTCCAGCCCAGATTCGTGATCGTTTTTTCGTCAAGTTCGTCACCCACGGCAAGCAGGGCGGAACAGGTCTCGGCGCGTATTCGGCCAAGTTGCTCACGGAAGCCCAAAACGGGTCGATTTCGCTTGAAGTTTCCGATAGTGAAAATCTGACCACGATCAGCGTGACTCTGCCCCGTTACCAGGGGATTCATTGAGTGCTAACGGGTAATGGCGCAGCCGTTGGGACCCGTCGGCCTCCCCTTTGCGGGGACCACAAACGTGCCCACCCTACAAGACTTTGGTGGCAGCGCCGAATGCTTCCCCCTTTACCTCGCAGAGATTCTTGCACCCGCAGGGTGGAAAAGGGGGACTGATATCCAGCCTGCGTGTGTTGTTGGGGCTTTGGCCCCTTACAACCACGGCGTACCCCTTGCGGGTGTACTTGGCTGGCGTATTTTGGCAGCCTAGTCGAATGGCTAGTAGTTCCATCAGGGGGATTTGAAAATCCGGATTTACTCATCCATCCGCAAATCCCCCCTAGCCCCCCTTTTGCAAAGGGGGGATGTCCGAGACTGCCACCCTACAATAATCCATGCCTTACCTGACTTCCTATGTGCGTAGCCGCACGGTATGAGGCGCGGCAAAACCCTATGATTC
>CAYOJU010000119.1:0-8306 GCA_964404355.1 uncultured Sideroxydans sp.
CAGCCGTTTCTTGGCTGCCTAGTCGAATGGCTAGTAGTTCCTCCAGGGCTAGGGTGAGGGGCGCTGGACAGAAACCACTCAAGCTTCACCTCTAAGCTGCTTTAATCAGCCAATGTGTGCAGGTTCATCAGTTCATATGCATATCCAAAATGCATCATGTGCAGTATGCTTTCCCTCCCGGATTGTTCCCCCACTAAAGAAGCAAATGAGCAAAGCATTCACCCGCGAAACCGAAGATGAAGACGACGATGAACTCTCGCCGCTGCCTGCCATTCCCGCTGGCACCAAGAACTACATCACGCCGGAAGGTTATCGCCGACTGAAAGAAGAATACATGCAACTGCTGGATGAAGAGCGTCCGGCCTTGGTGCAGACCGTACACTGGGCGGCATCCAACGGCGACCGCTCGGAGAACGGCGACTATATCTACGGTAAGAAACGCCTGCGCGAGATCGACCGCCGCCTGCGCTTCCTCGCCAAGCGCCTGGAAAATTCCGAAGTGATCGATCCGGCGCAGCGCAAAGGTTGCGAGCAGGTCTTCTTCGGCGCTACCGTCACCGTCTGCCACGAAGACGGTACGGAACGCACCTACAGCATCGTCGGCATCGATGAGGCGAACGCGAGCAAGGGGCACATCAGCTGGGTATCGCCGCTGGCACGCACACTGCTCAAGGCGCGCGCTGACGATACCGTGATGCTGCAACTGCCGGACGGGGTTGAAGAACTGGTGGTGGTTGGGGTGGTTTACCGGAGTATCGAGTTGTAATCGATGTTGCTGGATTAATTTGGATGTTCCAATTTAGCTGCCAAAAAGCATACGTTCGAGAACAGTCTCGGTTTTCAAGTAACAGGTAGTTCATCGTCACAATGGGGTTGTCCTGGATACCCATTGTTTCAATGCAACCTGGGGGTCAAGGAGATTTGAAAATATTCTAACTCTGGGAATTGGGCGTTTTATATGGGACGCGCCTGCCCCGCCAACCCAAATTACCATGTCATCAGGCAAGTGAGTTCTCAGGTGCATCAAGGTCGGGCGAATGTGCTGTTTTGGAAATGAGAAACTGAATGAAATTGCCAGGATGTCTGCTTCCCATGATCGCGCGGCCGACTCGATATCTGCAAGCGGAGCGTGAGAGCTTATCGAGACGCAATCCGCCCCCTGATCTGCCAATACCGCTTGCGCCATCAACAATCCAAGAATATGAAGCTCATCGGGAGGAGTTGCAAAGAGGATTTTTGGATAATCGGGTTTCGATTTTGTGGAAGATAAGCCGTTGTAAAGGAAGTCAAGCATGATGTCGGTGCAAAGATGTTCATGGTAGACCTCGATTTCACCGCAGGCCCAGGCATTTCCTAGTGCTGCAGTAAGCGGGGCCAATGTTTCACATACAAACCTGGAAAATCCTTGCCGGGAAAGCTCGGTCATCAAGAGATGCTTTAACCCCTTCAAATCAAGCTGTCGCAAAAGGCCGATTGCATCATTTGTTAACTTGTTGGTTTGTTCATGCTTTTCAATTCCACGCATCGCATCATTCAAACTTTCCAATTCGGAGAGTGATTTCCCGACAATCATCGCCGGGCGAAATCCCAGGTCGAGCAGGCGTTTAATCAACTTCAATTGAACGATTTGTTCTCTTGGATAGACTGGTTTTCCACCCAAACCTATTTCGGATTTTGGAAAACCATAACGCGATCTCCATTTGCGAAGAAGGTCTTTGCTCAGGCCTGTCTCACGTTCAAAACTGGCGGATTCGACATACTGTTTGTCCATCATAGTAGAGCAATGATCCTTGAATTAATGTGTTTGTCCGAACCACATTGTCACGGACAACATCATTATAATCAAAACTAGTTTCCAGTGCGTGTGCTGCAAAACGGTGCGGTTAAAGATGCAATCAGCCAAAGCCACTTCACCAGACTGGAGCCGATCAATTTCATTAACACAGTTGATGTCAGGGGAAATCGAATTCGGTTTTATGAATACTTGGACGTAATGATGGCTGTCAGGAATATCGGTAAACCACTCAGGATTAAGCTGGGATAGATGATGTAACGAATACGGAAGCCGGCAGATATGAATCTCGTCTTTGACTATTGCGATTTGGAAGTGGGACAGAATGCGGTTGCTGAGCAGCTGGAGTCGCTGATTTCTACCGTCCCGGGCGTGGTCTATCGGTTACTTCGGACGTCTGGTGGTGAATGGAAGTTCATATATATCAGCCAAGGCATTGAAGAGCTCTATGAGATAACGGCTGCCCATGCATATCGCGATAGCAATGTTTTGACCAATTGCATTCTGGCGGATGATCGTGAATCCCACCGCGATACGGTAGTGCATTCGTCGTCAACGAACAGTATCTGGGAGCATGAACATCGCATCAAAACGCCGAGCGGCATTACTAAATGGGTGCGGAGTCAAGCCAGACCCAGGCCGCAACCAGATGGCAGCGTTATCTGGGATGGCCTTTTGACTGACATAACTGAGCTCAAGCAGGCAAAAGAGGCACAAAGGAGAAGTGAGGATCGTTGGAAGTTTACGCTGGAGGGTTCTGGCGACGGGGTCTGGGATTGGAACTACCAAACAGGTGAGGCGCTCTTTTCCGGGCGTTATACAGAAATGCTCGGATTCGCTGAAGGGGAATTCGGAACGAATGCATCCGAGTGGGCGAGTCGCATTCATCCGGATGACAGGACCGCTGTATTTGATGCACTTCAAGCGCACATTGACCGCAAGACGCCATCAACCGCCGTTGAGTTTCGTATGTTGTGCAAGGATGGCAGCTGGAAATGGATTCTTGGCAGGGGGATGGTTGTTAGCCGTGGTGGCGACGGAAAACCGTTGCGCATAGTCGGGACAAATACTGACATCACCGAGCGCAAACAGGCAGAGGAATTGCAACGCAGGTTGATGCTTGAGCTTAAGGAAAAAGAGCGGGCCAAGACACGATTTCTTGCCGCGGCAGGTCACGATTTAAGGCAGCCTATTACCGCCGCCATTCTCTTTGTGGATACGCTTAAACTAACTACGCCCACTCCGCATCAGAGTGAATTAATCGAAAAAATAGATGAGTCGATGAAAGCCTTCTCCGATTTGCTGGAACAGCTATTGGATATTTCAAAATTCGATGCGGGCTTGATCAAGCCTCAAGTCAAATCGTTCAGTCTGGAAGAGATATTCACCTGGTTGAACCATAACTTCTCGCAGTCCTCACAGGACAAAAACTTGAGCCTCCGATTCTATATTTCTTTGCGCAGCCCATTGATTGTCCTGTCGGACATAGGACTTCTGAAATCTGTATTGATGAACTTGGTCAACAACGCGATTAAATGCACGGCACACGGCGGCGTTCTGGTCAGCGCTCGTATCCATGGAGGAAACGTGAAGTTGCAAGTATGGGACACCGGTATCGGGATCGCGGATGAAAACATCTCCAAAATCTTTAATGAGTTTTATCAGGTATCCAATAAACAACGCAGCAGGGATGGCGGTTTGGGTCTGGGTTTGTCAATTTGCAAGCGCATATTATCTTTGCTTGGCAGCGAAATCTCTTGTCATTCACGCCTGGGGCGCGGCTCAGTATTTACATTCAGCATCCCCCTTGATGAAAAACTTTCAAATGCCGGACGGTTGCCCGACAGCAGAACTCAGCCTGATGTCGGGTCTGAACTGTGGGTAAGAGGCAAGAAGTTTGTGGTGCTGGAAGATGATGAACTGGTTGCGAACGGGCTATTCGTATTGCTACGGGAATCTGGCGCTATAGTTCGGCTTTTCAACAATGCGGAAGAAGCCCTGAAACAAGGAGATATATGCAAAACAGATTACTTTATTGTCGATTACGCATTGGCTGGTGAACTCAACGGAAAGGATTTTCTGGTGGCGTTGCAACAGAAGCAGGACAGGCCAATTCACGCTGTCGTTATCACTGGTGAAACTTCATTAAAGTTCATGAAAGGTGTTGCAGACTGCCCATGGCCGGTAATGCACAAACCTGTCAGCGTGTATCAATTGATTCCTAGGCTCGTTGAACAGCGTAGCAGGAAAACATGAATAGCAGGTTTGAAGAAAACGGGAGTAACCCTTTGTCTTTATAGTCGTTCATGATGAACGGCCGATATCGGGCAAGGAAGTTTAGTTCATCAATGATGGCTTCGTGTTGTGGCCGATGCCCTTTTAGCAAAACATCTACGACTACTGTTATTGCCTGGTGGTATCTTGTCTGATCCCTGATTAAACCCATAACACGTGTTATTTTGACCTCCATACAATATTCCCGCCTGTGATCCGTCTTCACAGGCATGGATACGACATTGACTGCCAAGGCACTGATGGCCGAACAGGATAAACGCATCACCGAAACGATCTCGCGCGAGCGCGGGCGGCTGCGGAATTTTATCCGCCGTCGCGTGCCGGACGCGAACGAGGCCGAGGACATCCTGCAGGATGTGTTCTTCGAGTATGTCGAGGCTTACCGGCTACCGGAGACCATTGAGCAGGTCGGAGCTTGGCTGTTCCGCGTGGCGCGCAATCGCATCATTGATCGCTTCCGCAAGAAGCGCGAGGTGCAGTTGCCGGACGCGGGTGACGACGACGATGACGGGCATTGGCTGGAGGAGGTATTGCCTTCGCCCGATGCCGGACCGGAAGCGGCCTATGCGCGCGGGGTGTTGCTGGAAGTATTGCTTGCCGCGCTCGAAGAGTTGCCCAAGGAACAGCGCGACGTATTCATCGCCCATGAGCTGGATGGGCGCAGCTTCAAGGAGTTGGCGGCGGAAATCGGTGTGAGTGTGAACACGCTACTGGCGCGAAAGCGTTATGCGGTGCTGCACTTACGAGCGCGACTGCAAACCATATATGATGAATTTGAAATTTAAGGAGAGATGAAATGAACTGCAAACCGAAATGCTGGAAGATCGTGCCGTTGATACTGTTGGGTATCGCGGCGCTGGGCTGGGTGGTGATGGCGCTGTGGAACTGGCTGTTGCCTAACCTGTTCTTTGGTGTCCATGAGATCAGCTATGTGCAGGCCATGGGCGTGCTGCTGCTGAGCAAGATTTTGTTTGGCGGGTTCCGCGGGCATGGTGGTCATGGACGTTGGCATAACCGCATGGAAAATATGACTCCAGAAGAGCGCGAGAAATTCCAGAGCGTAATGCGCAATAAGCGCAGCTGGTGCTGCAAAGGCAAGCAAGAAGAAGCAGAGTCGAAGGAATAATCGCCAGGACTGTGCCGTGGGGTCGCCATCAATCATGGTGGCCCCTTATTTTCAGGCACATATTCAACAGAGGGGTCATTAGAAGTTAATTCAGTCGCTTGACTTAATCAAATGACTGAATTATCTTGATCGCCCTTGTCGGATGATTGGATGAACGTGAGCGCAAAAAAAGAAAGCCGCTGCTTGTTGCTGCAAACCGCGCATCGTGTGCTCGGTCACAAGCCGAGCGCCCAGGAAGAAACGCGCTGGCGCCTGCTGCAGGCGGCAACCGAGGTGTTTGCCGAGGTGGGTTACCACGCAGCGACCACGCGCGAGATCTGCAAGCGGGCCGAGGTCAATCTGGCCTCCATTCATTATTACTACGGCGATAAGGCGGAGTTGTACCGCGAGGTGTTCCGCCTGCCGTTCCTCGACGAATGCAACACATTTGTTACGCTGGATACCGACAAGATTCCGCTACAGCAGGCATTGCATGCTTTCTATCAATGGTTCTTTCCGTCAGTTGCCGAGGAGGATCCGATGACGAAGCTCTTCATGCGTCTGCATGCGCGCGAGGAAGCCGAACCGAGCGGTGTGCTGGGCGACGCGATGATGCAGGCCTACCGTCCCAATCACGAGAAGATGCAGGCGCTGCTGTGCCGTGAACTCGGACTGAAGAAGGTGGATGCCGAAGTGGATCGGTTGACGTTCGCACTGGTTGGTTTGGCGACAGTGTATTTCCACAATCGCATGGCAGTCGATACGTTTGTGCCGCATCTGGTCAACAGCCAGAAGGCACAGGAACTCATGTCCGAGCGATTGGCGGGATATGCCGCCGCACTGATCGAAGCAGAACGAAAACGCCGTGCGTCCGCGACGCGCGCAAAAAAATAATCGGGGCAGGTTATTAGCCCGGTGCAATTGAAAAACGTAAACAAGGAATTTCAATAATGAACATCAACGTCAAACGCAAGCCGCTGGTCATCAAGGTCGCTCTACTGGGATTGGCACTGGCGGGAGGGGCGGTCTGGTTTGTCGGCAGCGGCAAAGCCAAGGCAGAACCTGCTGCTGCGGCTGTCAGCCGTCCCGCGCTGACAGTGCGTACCACAGTGCTGCGCGAAGACAAATGGACGCGTACGCTGACGGCCAATGGCAGCATCCTGCCGTGGCAGGAGGCGGTCATCAGCGCGCAAGTGCAGGGGCTGCGCATTTCGAGCGTCAGGGTCAGCATCGGCGATCATGTGCAGCAGGGGGATGTGCTGGTTACGCTGGATAATTTTATTCGCCCCGGCAACGATACGGCCGAATCGCAAACTGAACAGGCTCGTGTGGTGGCACCCGATTCCGGCGTTATTTCGGTGGCGAATGCCAACGTGGGATCCATGGCACAACCCGGTGTGGAACTGTTTCGCCTGATTCGCAAGGGCCGTCTTGAATGGCGCGCGGAACTGACGGCAGAAGAACTGATGTTGCTGCACAAGGGCATGGTCGCCGAGGTCACTGTGGGAGAAGGGCGTGTCATCAAGGGCACGGTGCGAGCGATCTCGCCGTCGGTAAATGCGCAGACGCGCAATGGTTATGTGTTGGTCTCGCTGGCGGATAGCACGGGAATCATTGCAGGCGTTTATGCGCACGGCATATTCGATGTCAGCGGGGGCAAGAAGACGTTGCAGTCATTGCCTCAATCTGCGGTCATGCAGCGCGGCAGCGCGACTTATGTGCTGCTTGCAGGCAGCGACGGACGTGTGCACGAACGTGTCGTGAAAGTGGGGCAACGCAGCAGCGATCGTATCGAGATCAAGCAGGGACTCAAGGTAAATGAGCCAGTAGTGGAAAGCGGCGGATCGTTCCTGACCGAGGGTGACGTCATTCAAGTGGTGAAAGGCTAAGCATGAACGTCTCAGCCTGGTCCATACGTAACCCCATACCGGCCGTTCTCGGCTTTGCCCTGCTCACATTCCTGGGCGTGATGGCCTTCAAGGCCATGAAGATCCAGATGTTCCCCGATATCGATCTGCCGATGATCACGGTGTCGGCCTCGATGCCGGGTGCGTCGCCGGACCAGATGGAAGCCGAAGTGGCGCGCAAGATAGAGAATGCGCTGGCTAGCGCGCAGGGGTTGAAACACCTGTACAGCCATGTCACGGATGGCAATGTTGTTGTGTCTGCCGAGTTCAGGCTGGAACGCGATTCGCGCGAAGCGCTGGAAGATGTGCGCTCGACGGTTACGCGTATCCGCAGCGATTTACCGAAAGAAATGCTCGACCCGGTGATCAACAAGGTCGAGTTGGCGGGCAAGCCCATCGTGACCTATACCATTGCCGATGCGAAGATGAGCGAGGAAGAGTTGTCATGGTTCGTGGACAACAATATCACCAAGCTGCTGCTCGGCGTGAAAGGCGTTGGGGCGGTGAACCGGGTGGGCGGCGTGACGCGGCAGGTGCGCGTGGAACTCGATCCGACCAGATTGATGGCGCTGAATATCACAGCGACTGAAGTCTCCAGCCAACTGCAGAAAATCCAGCAGGAAGCGCCCGGCGGGCGCACCGATCTCGGCAGCCTGGAGCAGGCAGTGCGTACAGTGGCAACAGTGCAGACGGCCGAGCAACTGGCGCAGATGGAAATCAGCATACGCGACGGGCGCAGTGTGCGGCTCGATCAGGTCGCGACCGTCAGCGACTCCATCGCCGAGCGCCGCTCGGCTGCGTTATTCAACGGCAAGCAGGTGATCGGCTTCGAGATCATGCGTTCGCTTGGAGCGAGTGACGTGGAGGTGGGCAACGGCGTGGCCAAGGCGCTGGAAAGTCTGAAGCAGACACATCCCGAAGTCACTGTGGAACGCGTGTTCAACACGACCGACCAGGTCTATGAAACCTATCAGGGATCGATGGAGATGATCTTCGAAGGAGCCCTGCTGGCGGTGATCGTGGTGATTTTCTTCCTGCGCAATGCGCGCGCCACCATCGTGGCAGCGACGGCATTGCCGCTGGCCATCGTTCCCACGTTCACGGTTATGTATTTGTTTGGCTTCACCATCAACATGGTGACGCTGCTGGCACTGTCGCTGGTGGTCGGCGTGCTGGTGGACGATGCCATCGTCGAGATCGAGAACAT